>JALHNS010000424.1 GCA_022843445.1 Gemmata sp. | reverse complement strand
TTGTGGCACCGGCCTCGGGCCGGTGTCAAAATGCCTTGACTTTGCACCGGCCCGAGGCCGGTGCCACAAATCCAACGAGCCAAAGTAAGTGCCATTGGGCCTCTGGCCGGTGTTGCTGTGAATTGAATTCCCACCGGCCAGAGGCCGGTGCCACAACAACCAGAGCTGGAAGCTCGCCGTACGCGCTTGCTACCGCGCCATGAGCGTGAGGCCGTACACGAGCAGGCCGAAACAGCACACCACGACCATCCCGCACCCGTAGGCGGCGCTGCGCACCCACGCCTCGGCCGGGTTCTCGGCGCTCGCGTGCGACGCCAGCGCCGCGCGCAGTAACCGCGACACCTCCTCGAACAGGCGCTCGTCGTCCGACACCCACCGCAGCGTCGCGGTGTGCCCGCCCTCGAACGTGTCCAGCTCGAACAGCGGGTCCGCGCCGACGTACAACTTCCCGCGGCGCTCCAGCGGCCGGTTCAGTTGCTCGAACACCTCGGTGATGAGGGCTTCCACCGCCGCCGGTTCCGCGTTGTAGATCACCAGCGTGCGCCGCCGGGCCATCAGCACGAGCACCGCCCAGCCGATGAGCACGGTGAGGTAGAACCCGACCAGCAGCACCCACGACCCGCGCTCCTGCACCCACGCGCCGCGCAGCGCCTCGAAGTTGCCGCGCATCCAGAACCGGAAGTTGGCCTGCACGAACGTGAGCACGAGGCCCGCGCCGAACACCGCGAACCCGGACAGCGCGAACAGCACGCCCGCGAAGTCCCACGGCCCGAGCACCACCGTGGGCCGCTCGCGCCGCGTGACCGCCGCGAGCCACAGCAGGTACATGGTGAGCGGGATGAGGCAGAACACCCCGCTGAGGCAGATCGCCAGAATGAAGGGCAACAGCACGAGGCCCGCTCCGCGCGCGAACGAATTGGGTTATCGTAGGACGGGCTTCTAGCCTGTCCCGTCTATTCGGGACGCGGCGAACGGCAGCCGCAGGTGCGTTTGGCGCGCGGTCGTCCGAACTCTTGTGGCACCGGCCTCTGGCCGGTGCCAAACTGTCATGAATTTACACCGGCCAGAGGCCGGTGCCACAAATCCAAGACACCAAAGTCAGCGCCATTGGGTTGCGGAGCCTTACGCCATCACTTCCTTCACCACGCGGCCCTTCACGTCCGTCAGGCGGAAGTCGCGGCCCGCGTGCCGGTACGTCAGTTTCTCGTGATCCAACCCCATCAGGTGCAGAATGGTCGCGTGTAGGTCGTGCATGTGAACTTTGTTTTCGACCGCGTAGTAGCCGAACTCGTCGGTCGCGCCCACCACGGTGCCGCCGCTCGTGCCGCCGCCCGCGAGCCACATGCTGAACGCGTGCGGGTTGTGGTCGCGGCCGTCGTTCCCCTGCGCCGCCGGCGTGCGGCCGAACTCGCCGCCCCACCACACCAGCGTGTCCTTCAGCAGGTCGCGCTGTTTCAGGTCCGCGAGCAGCGCCGCGATGGGCAAATCCACCTCGCGCGCGTTCTTGGTGTGGTCGGCTTTCAGGTTCGCGTGCTGGTCCCACTTGTAACTGTGCGTACACTGCACGAACCGCACGCCGGCTTCCGCGAGCCGGCGCGCTTGCAGGCACTGCCGCCCGAAGTTGTCCGTCGGCTTGCCGTCGCCGATGCCGTAGGCGTCGCGCGTCTTCTGCGTCTCGCGCGACAGGTCGAGCACCGCGGGCGCTTCGGCCTGCATGCGGAACGCCAGTTCGAACGACTCGATGCGGGCCTCGAGCGCCGCGTCCGGCCCGCTCTTGGCGCGGTGCTCGGCGTTCGCCTCCTTCAGCAGATCGAGTTGCATGCGCTGCAGGTGCGGCGCGCTCGCGGGCACCACGTCTTTCAGTTGCGCCTGCTTCGCGGGAATGCCGGAGTGCCCGATGGGGGTTCCTTGGTGCGATGCCGGTAGGAACGCGCTGGACCAGTTCTGCAACCCGCCGTGGCCGAGAGTCGGGCACAGCGTGACGAACCCCGGCAGGTTCTTGTTCTCGGTGCCGAGGCCGTAGCTCACCCAACTGCCGATGCTGGGCCGCACGAACGTGTCGCTGCCGGTGTGCAGTTGCAGCAGCGCCCCGCCGTGCGCGGAGTTGTCGGCGTGAACGGAGCGGATCACGCACAGGTCGTCGGCGCGCTTCCGCACCTCGGGGAACAGATCGCTCACCTGAATGCCGCTGTCGCCACCCGGCCGGAACTCCCACGGCGATTGGAGCAGGTTGCCGGTCGCGGCGAACTGCACGCGGGGCTTCTGCCCCGGGTACGGTTGCCCGTTCAGCCGCTTCAGCATCGGCTTCGGGTCGAACGTGTCCACCTGACTCGGCCCGCCGTGCATGAACAGGAAGATGACGCGCTTGGCTTTCGGCGCGAAGTGGGGCTTGGGCGCGCCATCGGCGGCGCGTGCGAGGTCCGCGAGGGCGAGGAGGCCGAACCCGTTGGCCGTGAGGCGCAACAGGTCGCGGCGCGTGGTCGCGGGCGCGAGCGCGTTGCAGAACGTGCGCATGCGGCACCTTTCACGTGGCGAACCGAGAGGCGTGCGCGGCGGGGAGGGTTCGACACGCTCAGCGTACCACAGGCACACGCCGGCATCAAATTGAACCCGACGTGTCTGCGCGGGTTGATTGGTTTTGAACGCGCGTATACAATGCTGTGCCGGCGCGAATGTGGCGCTTCGGTGCGGGGCCGTTCGTTTCGTCGCGCGAACTCGGAACGAGCGCCGACGGGCCGCGAAATTGGCTCTCGAACGTGCGCGGGGGGGTATATCCCGGTGAGGTGGCCAACTCGGGCGCTATCGCGCACGGATCGCTAGGATTTCTAGGGAATTATCCGAGTTGGCCAGCTCGGTTGGCCAACTCGGGCTAACTTGGGGCGAGTTAGCCAGCTTCGATTCACCCCGCGAACGCGCCGAGTACCTCCGCGACGCACGGCCCGAGCGCGGTGAGGTTGTAGCCGCCCTCTTGCACGATCACCGTTGGGAGGTTCAGTTCGCGCACCGCCGCGCCCATCTCGGCGAAGAACTTCGTCGGCAGTTTCATGCCGCCGATGGGGTCGGATTCGTGCGCGTCCGCGCCGAACGCGAACACGAGGAACGCCGGTTTGAACCGCGCAACCGCGTCGCGGGCCGCGGCCATGACCGGGCGGTACTCCTTCGGCCCGGTGCCGACCGGGATGGGGAAGTTCGCGTTCGCGCCGAGGCCCGGCCCGGTGCCGGTTTCGTCCGCGTAGCCGCTGTAGAACGGGTACAGCGCCGCCGGGTCGCCGTGGACCGACACCGTGAGCACGTCGGGCCGCGCGTAGAAGATGTGTTGCGTGCCGTTGCCGTGGTGAACGTCCAGATCGAGCACCGCGACCGGGCCGAGTTTGCTCAGCCGCTCGGCCGCGACCGCGGTGTTGTTCAGGTAGCAGTAGCCGCCGCACCGGTCCGGTTCGGCGTGGTGGCCGGGCGGCCGAGTGAGAACGTAGACGGCGCTCTCGGAGCGGCTCGCCACGAGGTCGGCCGCGCGTGCCGCCGATGCCGCGCCGCCGAGTGCGGACGCGAACGTGCCGGGCAGAATGGGCGTGTAGGTGTCGTAGCAGTAGGTGCCGCGGAGCGCGCGGGCACCGGTGGCGCGGGGGTTCGGGCCGTAGGGGAACACGGTGGGCCAGAGCTGCTTCGCGTTCGAGTCGCGCGCCTTCTTCGCCTCCGCGCTCGCCTCGCGCAGGTAAGCAACGTACGCCGGGTGGTGAACGCCGGCGAGCGCGTCTTCGCTCGCTTTGGGCGGCTCCTCGAAGTCGAACCCGCCGGCGGTGACCAGCGCCGCGCGGATGGCGTCGAACCGCGGCGGGCACTCGAAGCACGGGATCACCGTGCCGTTCTCCCACTCGCCCGGCGCGGCGTGCTCCGCGTGCTTCGGGTTCGCAATCACCTTCATCGTGTTGGGTGTTCTTTGTTGTTGGTTACTGGTTGTTGGCGCGCCGTTTCGCGGAGTCCCCGGAGGGGACGCGCCGACGATGGGCGCGCCGCCCTTCTATAATCAATACCACACGGAGAGAAAAGGGCCGACCATGCCGCGCATTCTGATCGCCGACGACAACCCGTCCAACGCCGAACTGCTCGACGCGCACCTCGACGGCAGCGGGTTCGAAACGAAGCTCGTTCACAACGGCGACGACGCGCTGCGCGTGGCCCGCGACTGGAAGCCGGACCTGATCCTGCTCGACGTGATGATGCCGAAGCTGAGCGGGTTCGAGGTGTGCCGCCGCCTGCGCGCCGACGACACCACGAAGGGCGTCGCGATCCTGATGATTACGGCGCTCGACCAAACCACCGACGTGGAAACCGCGGTGGAATCCGGCACGGACGATTTCATCACGAAGCCCATCAACAAAACCGAACTGTTGCTGCGCGTGCGCGCGCTGCTCGCGGCCCGCTCGGAAGCGACCGACGTGGAGCGCGCCCTCGCGTACCTCGGCCGCGTGCAACAGGGGTTGTGATTTCGCTTCGAGAAGCCGGAAGCGTGAGCGACGGTTCTTCGGCGAAAAGACCGTCGCTCACGCTTCCGGCTCGTCCGTTCGCCAGAAAGACCCAATGCCAGTTCCGAAAGTGATTCTGAAGGCCAAGCGCGCGCAACCGTTCTTCGGGCGGCACCCGTGGGTGTTCGCGGGCGCAATCGAGCGCACCGAGGGCGACCCGGCCGACGGCGCGGAGGTCGATCTCGTCTCGCACGGCGGCAACTTCGTCGCCCGCGGCCTGTACAACGCGCAGTCCAAGATCAACGTGCGCCTGTACTGCTGGGAGGAGGGGCGCGCGCTCGACCGCGACTTCTTCCGCGAGCGCCTGTCGCGCGCGCTTCACTTGCGGCACGACGTGCTGAAGCTGAACGGCCCGGACGCGGGCTACCGCGTGTGCTTCAGCGAAGCGGACTACCTCTCCGGCCTCATCGTGGACCGTTACGGCGACTGGCTGAGCGTGCAGTTCACGGCGCTCGGTCTCGCGGCGCGCCGGACCGAAATCGCGGAAGTGTTGCGCGAATTGCTGAATCCAAAAGGAATATACCTGCGTACAGAAAAAGGGATCGGCAAACTCGAAGGGGCCGAACTGCACGACGGCCTCTTGTGGGGCGAACTGCCGCCCGCGGACCTGAGCATCGCGGAAAACGGGATGCGGTTCCTCGTGAACCTCGCGGAGGGGCAGAAGACCGGCTACTACCTCGACCAGCGCGCCAACCGCGCCGCGGTCGCGAAGTTGTGCGCCGGGAAGCGCGTGCTCGACGCCTTCACGTACACCGGCGGCTTCGGGTTGTACGCGGCGAAGGGCGGCGCGGCCGAAGTGCTGAGCCTCGACGCTTCGGAGCCGGCTCTCGAAATCGGGCGCAAGAACGCGGCCCTGAACGGCCTCTCGAACATCACCTTCGAGAAGGCCGACGTGTTCGGGCACATGGGCGAGTTGGTCGCGGCCGGGCGCACGTTCGACGTGGTGGTTCTGGACCCGCCGAAGTTCGCGCGCAACCGCGCCGCGGTGCCGGACGCGCTGAAGGGCTACCGGCGCTTACACCAACTCGCGCTGAAGTTGCTCGCGCGCGACGGCATCTTGGTGTCGTGCTGCTGCACCGGCCTCATCGCGATGACGGACTTGGAAGAACTGATCGCGCAAGTGGCCGTCGAGTCGAAGCGCGACCTGCAACTCTTGGAGCGCCGCGGGGCGTCGCCCGATCACCCGGTGAGCGTGACGTGCCGCGAAACCGGTTACTTGAAGTGCGTCATCTCGCGCGTGTGGTAGCGCTCAGCCGGCGCTCACGCCGGGGCGATTGCCGACGAGTCGTTTCAGTTGCCCCGGCTGAAGTTTGCGGGTGTAGAACTGTGCGTGCGCGAGTTTCGGCCACACCGTGCGCGGGCGCAGCACCGAGACACCTTCGCCGATGCTGTTCGCGCCGAGGTCGATCGAGACCAACTCGCTCAGGTGCGGCGATTCCGCGAGCGCCTTCAGCTCGACTGATGCCGATTCTGGGTGACCGCCCGTGGTGAGGTAGCATGAGGGTTCCTGAAGCTCCCATGCCACTCGCCCACGGACGGCCGCCATGATTCTACCCGCCGAAGCGCACCC
>JALHNS010000423.1 GCA_022843445.1 Gemmata sp. | reverse complement strand
GTGAGTCCGCCGGTAGTGAAAGGACACTACCGGCGGACTCACGTCGCGCCCCGTGCCGTTCTGTTACGGGTTCGGCGGCATCGGGATCGGGTTCGAGCCGATGTTGCTCAGGTACGGCGCGGTCGCTTGGTTGATCTTGTCGTCGGTCACGTCGAGCCGGTACTTGTAGCCCATGCGGCCGAAGAAGTCGCGGAAGTTCACGGTGTCCGCGCCCTTCTTGCGGCCCGCGGTGATGGCGTCGCCCATCGCCCCGAGCAGTTTGGTCTTCTCCTCGCGGTTCGGGTCGCCGGCGCTGTTGATCGGGAAGTAGCCCTCCACGATAAACCGCGTGCGCTCGGTCACTTCGCCCACCCACGCGCGCTTCTTCATGTCGAAGTAGGCGTCCACCGGGATGCCCATCTTGTTGAAGTCGCGCACCACCGCCTCGATGTCGTCGGTGCCGTCGCCGTTCACGTCGAAGATGCCGACGAGCGCGATGCGGTCCGCGACGCCCTTGCGCCACGTGGCGTTGTAGATCAGATCGCCGACGCCAACGCCGTCGCGGATCGGATCCAGTTCGGTGCCCTGTTGAATGCGGGCCAGCGACAGGTTCGGCCCCACCACCTCGTACACCTCGATCGCGCCGCGCGGCACGAACCGCTCGACCGGCTTGAACCCGCCCTTGCCGTCCGGTTCGCGGAGCACCTTCATCCGCGACTGCCGCCCCTTCTCGGGGAAGTCGGAGGGCAGCACCGTGAACGTGAGGCCCGGGCGCACGTTCACGGCCGAGCCGAGGTTGATTTCCACCACGCCTTCGGCCAGTTTGCGCAGAATCTTGCCCTGCGGCTCGTCGTAGTTGAATTTGTCGGCCTTGGTCGCGCCGAGGCGGTCGAGCAGAATCTGGTTGTTCGTTTGCAACTCCTCGATCTGCCGGTTCAGCTTGCGGATCTGCGCGCTCAGATCTTCTTTCTCCGTGCGCAACCCGGTGATCGTGTCGCCGGACTTCGCTTCGGCCGCTTGGAACTGCTTGGTGCGGGCGTCGAAGCCGTCGGTCACCTTCTTCAACTCGTCCTTGAAGTCTTTCGGGAGCTTGTCGATCTGGGCTTGGAAGTCGTTTTGCAGCTTGTTGAGCGCCGCGATGGCGGTCTTCATGGAGTCGATCTGGTTCTTGTACGCGTCGCGCTCCTTCTCGGCGGCCTTGTAAGCCACTTCCTTGCCCTTGATCTCGGAGTACACGTCGAGCAAGCCCTTGTCCGGGGCCGCGCCGGCCTTGCCGTCGGTGCCGACGGGCCAGAACTGGAACGCCGCGGGCAACTTCTCGTAGTCCGTTTCGCCCAGCTTGGTTTTGAGCGCCTCGTTCACCTTCTTCAGCTCGTTGGTGATCGCGTCGCCGGGCTTCAGGTCGGTGTCGATAACGGTCTTGTCGTCGCCCTCGGCAGTGCCGAGGAACAGCCGGTACATCCGAGCCTTGAGCTCGTACTCGCGGTTCTCGTTGCGCACCTTGCTCAGGTCGTCCTTCGCCTTTTTCTCGTTGTTTACGAACGTCTCCATGTCGGAGTACGACAGGTACCACATGACGCCAAAAGCGATGGTGGTGAGGATGAACAGCACGAGGGCCAGAATGAGCGGGACGTTGGTTTCTTTCTTCTTAGCCATGGGTTCCTCGCGCCGCGGGTGCCGGGGGACGTGCTAAGGGTGATGGCGCGCGGGGCGCGCACCTTTCACTATTCCTTGAGCCTAACCGGGCGGGGGTGGCAGTCAACACGAAACGGCCGCGTTCCCGGCGCGCGCCGCGCGGTTGTGCCGCGCGCGCCGGTCGCGCCGAGCGGGGCCCCCCCGACCTTGACCGCGCCCGCGAGCGGTGGCTACACTAACAGCACATTTGTCTAGAACTTCCCGCCCGCCTCCCCTCACAGGTTCCCACATAATGCCGGACCCGACTTCCGCGGGCAGCGCGTACCTTCTCGACGCCCACGGAATGATCTTCCAGATGTTCTACGGCGTCGGCGCGATGTCCACCCCGGACGGGCGGCCGTCGAACGCCGTGTTCGGCGTCACCCGCGCGCTGATGAACCTGTACGACCGCCGCGCCGACTACCTCATCGCGGCGCTGGACCGCGAGGAGCCCACGTTCCGCACCGCGCTCGACGCCAACTACAAGGCGCACCGCGACCCGCCCCCGGACGACCTGCTGAAGCAGGAGCCGATGATTCAGCAGATTATGGAAGCGATGGGCGTGCCGTTCCTCTCGGTCGCCGGGTACGAGGCCGACGACGTGATGGCGACCGTGGCCAGCGCCGGCGCGGCCCGCGGGTTGGACGTGTTCCTCTGCACCTCGGACAAGGACTGCCGCCAACTCGTCACCAACAAGGTGAAGATGCTGAGCCTGCGAAAGGACTACGAACTGCTCGACGCCGCGGGCATTGAGGCCGATTGGGGCGTGCGCCCGGACCAAGTCATCGACTTCCAATCGCTCGTCGGCGATTCGGTGGACAACGTGCCCGGGGTGAAGGGCGTGGGGCCGAAGACCGCCGCGAAGTGGCTCCAGCAGTTCGGCACGCTCGACCAAGTGGTGGCGAACATCGACGCGCTCGCCGGCGGGCCGAAACTGAAACAGGCGCTGCGCGACGCCATCGCCAACGGCGACCTCGAGCGCTCGCGCAAGCTCGTCGCGCTCGATACGAACGTGCCGATCCAGTTCGAGTGGGACAAGTGGAAGCGCCGCGACTGGAACGGCGAACGGTTGCTCGAACTGTGCCACGAGTTCGGGTTCCGCGGGTTCGCGGAGCGCGTGCGCAAAACCCTCAGCGCGAGCGGCGCGCAGAAGAACGCGACGGTCCTCGCGGTCGCCGGCCTCGCGCCGGAACCGCCGAAGCCTGCACCGGTGGAACCGGTTGCGCCGAAGAAGGCGAGCCGCGCGAAGAAGAAGCCGACCGGCCCGACGCTCTTCGACACCATCATGGACGAAGTCGCGGACGCACCTGCCCCGGCAGCGCCGGTCGCCGCGCCCGCGAGCGCGCCGGCGCGCGCTTCGGACGGCTGGGATTACTCCAAATACGAACTCGTCGCCACAGGCGACGAGTTCGACACATTCTTGGCGAAGTTGAAGCAGCAAAAGGCGTTCGTCTTCGATCTCGAAACGACCGGGTTGGACCCGATCAGCGATCCGATCGTCGGGTTCGCGTTCTGCTGGGAACCGGGCACCGCGTACTACCTGCCGGTCCGAGCGCCGGAAGGCGACCCGCGGTTGGACGCGGACGCGACGCTCGACGCGCTCAAGCCGATCTTCGAGAACCCGCAGGTGGAGAAGCGCAACCACAACATCAAGTTCGACCAACTCGCGCTCGCGGCGAACGGCGTCACGCTCGCGGGCGTGGCCGGCGATTCGATGATCGCGCACTACCTGCTCGAACCCGGGGCGCGCGCGCACGGCTTGGACGACCTCACGCAGACCGAACTCGGGCACGCGAACGTGCCCATTTCGGAACTGATCGGGAAGGGCAAGAAGCAAATCACGATGGACGGGGTGCCGGTTGCGCGCGTGAAGGACTACGCGTGCGAAGACGCCGACACCGCGCTGCGGCTCGCGGCGCTCTTCGAGCCGCGCCTCGCCGACCGCGGGTTTCGCAAACTGTACGACGAACTCGAAGTGCCGCTCATCACCGTGCTCGCGGAGATGGAGTTCGCGGGCATTCGGGTGGACGTGCCGTTCCTCACGAAACTCGGCGGCGAGATGGGCACCGAGTTGGCCGGCATCGAAAGCGCCATTCACGGCCTCGCCGGGCGCGAGTTCAACATCGGTTCGCTCAAGGAACTGCAGAAGATTCTGTTCGAGGAAATGAAGCTCCCGGTTCAAAAGCGAACCGGGATCAAGAACGACCCTTCGACCGATCAAGAATCGCTCGAACGGCTCGCGGCGCTCGGGCACGAGCTGCCGAAAAAGCTGATTGAGTACCGCAAGCTCACGAAGCTGAAGAACACCTATGTGGACGTGCTGCCGACGATGGTGAGCGCGAACACCGGGCGCGTGCACACGTCGTTCAATCAGGCCTCGGCGGAAACCGGGCGGCTCAGTTCGAGCGACCCGAACGTGCAGAACATTCCGGCCCGCACCGAGCAAGGCGCGCAGTTGCGCAAGGCGTTCATCCCCGCGAAGGGCTGGACGCTGGTCACGGCCGACTATTCGCAGATCGAACTCCGCCTGCTCGCGCACTTCTGCGGCGACGAGACGCTCCGCGCCGCATTCGCCGAAGACCGCGACGTTCACACCGCGGTCGCCGCGCAAATCTTCAAGGTGAAGGAAGAAGACGTCACGAAAGCGCAACGCGGGATGGCGAAAACGGTGAACTTCGGCGTCATATACGGGATGAGCGCGAACGGGCTGTCGGCGCGGCTCAGCATCCCGAAGCCGGAAGCGGAGGCGTTCATCGACGCGTACTTCGCGCGCTACCCGAAGGTGTTGGAATACCAGCAGAAGCTCTTGGAGACGGCGCACCGCACGGGCGAGGTTCACACGATCCTCGGGCGCAAGCGCACGCTGAACGCGGCGGCGATCAACCCGCAGTCGCGGTATCAGGCCCGCGGGCAGGGCGAGCGCGAGGCGATCAACTACGAGATTCAGGGTTCGGCCGCGGACCTGATGAAGAAAGCCATGCTCGCGGTGCGCCGCCGAATCGCGGAACGCGAGCTTCAGGCGCAAATGTTGCTTACAGTTCACGACGAACTGGTCTTCGAGTGCCCGCCGAAGGAAGTGAAGGAACTGGCGGAACTGGTTCGCGCCGAAATGATCGGCGCAATCGCGCTGAACGTGCCGCTGAAGGTGGACGTAGCCGCCGGCGCCAACTGGCTGGACGTATCCGACGTGTGAGGCTATTCCCCGTCTCGCTGGTTGGGGAACCGGCGCTCTGGGGGAACGCGATGAAGCGAACGTGTATCGCGCTGCTACTGGCAGCGCTGGGGTGCGTCGGGTGCTGCGGCACCGGCGGCAAGTGCTGGAACGCGAGCGAGAAGCCAGAAGCGAAGGGCGAGGCGAAAGCCGCGGAAACGGCCGAAGAGGTAGACTGGAAGCGCCCGTGGCGCACGAAAGAGTATCTCAAAAGCCTCGAAGACCCGAACCTCACGCCGGAACGCATTCACGGCGGGATTTACTGAGCGGGGGCGTGCCTTGTTCAAACACGGCCCGAAGGCGGTGATCGGTCTCGTCGGGGCCATCGGTGCGGGCAAAAGCACCGCGGCGCGCGCGTTCGCGGCCCGCGGCGGGTTCGTGATCGATGCCGACGCGCTCGGCCACGAGGCGCTCCGGCAACCGCAATGCGTGGAAACCCTCGTGTCGCGGTGGGGCGAACGGGTGCGCGCCGCCGACGGAACGCTCGACCGACGCGCGATCGCGCGAATCGTGTTTGCGGACCCGAACGAGCGGAACGCACTCGAAGCGGTGGTGTTTCCCTTCATAACGGCGCGCGCGCGCGATCTGATTTTTTCCGCGCAAAGCGACCCCGCGGTCGCGTTCGTCGTGTTGGATGCCGCGGTGCTGCTCGAAGCCGGCTGGGGGGAATTGGTCGATTGGCTCGTCTACATTGACGCGCCCCGCGAGTTGCGCCTCGAACGGCTGAAGGCGCGGAGCGGGTGGTCGGACGCGGATTTGACCGCACGCGAGGCCGCGCAATGGCCCGCCGATCGCAAGAAGGCGCGCGCCGACGTAAGCATCGAAAATTCCGGCGCTTCGCAAGCGTTAGAGCGCCAAGTGGATAGCGCGCTGGCGCGGTTCGGATTTGCGGTCGAATCGTAATAGGGCGCTGTGCGTCTGGTATGATGGAGTGCGTTCGTCCGTAGCGTTCGTAGGTTTCGCGCGAGCGGGGGCAGTGATCCCCCCGATGGTGTCGCCGGCGTTCACGGAGCGCGACCGCGTCTCCCGCCGCGACTGGCCCCGCCCGCGCCCGGTTCACGCTCGCCGTTTGAGGTTCACCATGTCTGACGCGAAATCGGAAACGGTCAAGCCCGCCCGCGCCCGCTCGCGCACCAAGAAGGTCGACGCGCCCGCCGCGCCCGAAGAGGACGGCTTCGCGGCCGGCATCGTCGACGACGTGCCCGCCGCGCCGCCGGTGGTGGTCGACGTGGTCGAGGTGGCCGCACCCGCGCCGGAACCGCCG
>JALHNS010000422.1 GCA_022843445.1 Gemmata sp. | reverse complement strand
GGCGCTGCCCGCGACCGACGCGAAGCTCGCCGTCACGCCCGCGCGGGAAGCGCCGCCCCCGGTGCTGCCGCCCACCGTGAAGGGGGTGCAATCCACCGAGGTGTACGATGCGTCGAAGAAGGGACAACTGGTGCTCGCGGTGGGCGTATGGACCGGCGCAATCGCCGCGCTCGTATGCTTGGCGCTCGTTGTGGGGCAAACGAACTATCTGCAAGGCGGGTTCCCGCGAGGCGCGAGCGCGCTCGCCGCGGTCGGTGGCGGTCTCGCAGTGGGCTTGCTCGGCGGCGCGGCCGGGCAGGGCTTGTTCCTCGTCGCGGAGTCGGAGCTGTTTCGCGTGCTGGGCTGGGCGCTGCTCGGCGCGCTCGCGGGCGCGGGGCTGTCGTTCTTCGTTCCGAATCTGAAGATCGTGTACGGGTTGCTCGGCGGCGCGACCGGCGGCGCGGTCGGCGCGCTCGCGTTCATCGGCGTGTCGTACCTCACCGGCGATGTGGTCGCGCGGCTCAGCGGCGGGCTACTGCTCGGTGCGTGCATCGGCCTCATGCTCGCGCTCGTGGAGAAGGCGTTCCGGTCGGCGTGGCTCGAGGTGAGCTACGGCCCGCGCGAAACGGTGCAGGTGAACCTCGGCGCGGAACCGGTGAAAATCGGCGGCGACGCGAAGGCTTGCACCGTGTGGGCGCGCGGCGCGGCCCCGATCGCGCTGCGGTTCTTCGTGCGCGACGGTCGCATTGTCTGCGAAGACGCCGTGAACCGCACCGAAACCGTGCTGGGCGACGGCGCGGAGCGCCGCGCCGGGTCGGTGTCAGTCGTCGTGCGCACCGGTCGCGGAGCGCCGGACGCGCCGAAGCCCGCACCCAAACCCCGCGCGCGAACCGACGACGACGATTTGCTCCCAATGGACGCGGTATCGAGCGCACCGGCCGCAGTCGCGCCCAAGCCGCAAGCGTCGGACCGCTGCCCCGGGTGCCGCCGCACGATCCCCGGCGACCCCGGCACGCGCTACTGCATGGTCTGCGACGACACGTTTTAGCAAGCGCAAACCGCCGGGCCGCGGTATGATGTGCGCACGTCCCCGCTTTCCCGCCGCCCGGTGCCGCGATGCTCGCCCAACTTCGCTCGTTCGCGCTCATGGGCATCGACGCGGTGCCGGTCGAAATCGAAGTGGACACGGCGCACGCGGCGCAGCCGAAAACGGTGATCGTCGGGCTGCCGGAACTCGCGGTGCGCGAGAGCGTCCACCGCATCGAGCGCGCGCTGGTGAACCTCGGCTACCGGCTTCCCACCGGGCGCACGGTCATCAACCTCGCCCCCGCCGACCTGCGCAAAGACGCGGGCGCGTTCGACCTGCCCATCGCGCTCGGGCTGCTCGCCTCGATGGGCCAGATTCACGCCGACAAACTCGATTCGTTCGCGGTCACGGGCGAACTCGCGCTCGACGGCACCGTGCGGCCGGTCGTGGGCGCGCTTTCGATGGCGATGGAGGCGCGAACGCGCGGCCTCACGAAGCTGCTCGTTCCCACCGCGAACGCCCGCGAAGCGGCCGTCGTGCGCGAAGTGGAAGTGTACGGCGTGGGGTCGCTCGCGGAGGCGGTTGGCGTTGTGACCGGGCTTGCGCCCATCGACCCGGTTTCGCCCAGCACCGCGGAGGTGGAAGAGCGGCTGAACAAGTACGCGATCGACTTCGGCGACGTGCGCGGCCAAGAGTTCGCGAAGCGCGCGCTCGTCGTGGCCGCGGCAGGGAATCACAACATCATCATGCTCGGTTCGCCCGGTAGCGGGAAGACGATGCTCGCCCGCCGGCTGCCCACCATTCTGCCGCCGCTCACGCCCGACGAGAGCCTCGAAACGACGCGCATTTACTCCGCGACCGGCAAACTGCCCGCGGGCGAATCGCTCATGTGTACGCGGCCGTTTCGCAGCCCGCACCACACCATCTCGGACGCCGGGATGGTCGGCGGCGGCACCGTTCCGCAACCGGGCGAAATCTCGCTCTCGCACCACGGCGTGCTCTTCTTGGACGAACTGCCGGAGTTCAACCGGCGCAGTTTGGAGTCGCTGCGCCAGCCGCTCGAAGAGGCGCGCGTGACGATCAGCCGCGCGGCGCACACGAGCACGTTCCCCGCGGACTTCATCTTGGTGGCCGCGATGAACCCGTGCCCGTGCGGCTATGACGGTATTCCATCGTGTCCGGCATGATCTTCTCGGCGTCCTTCCTGGGGACGAACCGAAACCCCACTACCACGGCCCGACGCTTCTTCTTCGGCCCCGTTTCCTGAACGTCGAAGATGGGGTAAACCCGTTCGAGGAAGGCGTCCAACAGTTCCGCCTTCTTCGCCTTGTCGGTCTGTCGGATGGTGGCCTTGATGCCCGCCAACTGTTCCAGGATGGCTTTCGCCTTGTCGGTGAGGGGGATGGTTCGGGGTTCGATGTCCGCCTTCCGTGCTTCCAGTTCGGCGGCTCTCTTCTCCAACCGGGCGTAGATGGTCGGCTTCATTCGCTGCTTGGGAAGTTCCAGGGCGATGCCTTCCAGTTCGTCGTTGATGTCGGCCAGTTCCTTCACCAGCGGGGCGGCGTCGGCCTCGAACTGGCGGGCGTATTGGGCGAACGCCACTTCCAACAGCGGGCGGGGGTTGTCGGCGGCTTCAACGTCGGCTTCCAGGTCGTAGGGTTCCACGTCGGCCCCCACGAATTCGGCCAACCGCTTCCGTTCGGCGGGTGAGTGAAGGCGTTCGTTGGCTTTGGCGACGATGGCCTCGATGGTCCGCCCCAGGTCGGTTTCCCTCAACCACTCTTGTTCCTTCAGCTTCGACACGTCCCCGGTTTCCACGGCGTCAATCCTGTCGGCCACCAGCTTCAGAAGTTCTTCCGTCGCCTCGTCCAGTTTCCCCCACGGAACCGTATTGCTGTGGCACTTCTTGCGAATCGTCTTCCGCCACAGCCCACAGTGAAAGCAACGTGTCTTCTTGCCCTTCCCTGGGGTGTAGCTGCCCAACACCATCGGGGTTTCACAGTCGGGACAGTACAGCTTCCCGTTCAGCGGGTGCCGGGTGCGCTCACGGGTGCGGCGCTTCCCGAAGGACGGGTTGACGTGTTGGCGTTGCTGTAACTTCTTCTTCACCGTCTCGAACAGGTCGGGCGGGACGATGGGCGGGAAGACGGGTTGCGTCGGGTAGATGAAATCTTCCTCGGCCTTCTTCACGGTGATGGTGTCGGTACTCTTCCGCTTGATCTTGGCGGCGGTCTTCTTGATGGCGTGCCGGTACTGCCCGACGCCCAACTTGCCCCAGGCGGGCGTTCCGATGTAGGCGGGGTTACTCAGGATGCTTTCAACACCGTGGTAGCCGAAGGGCTTGTCGTAATGCTTGTAGCCTTGCTTCCACAGGTTCTCGGAGATTTCGGCGAAGCCCATCCCTTCGGCGTACAACTGGAACATCTGCCGGACGGCTTCCAGGCGGTCGGCTTCGATGCTCGGTTCCATCCGGTAGCCCGTCGCCTTCTTGTCCCGCAGCGGCATTTTCTCCGACACGCTTTCCTTCCCGTCGGCGGTGACGATCTTGTACAGGGCGGGGCGGATGTACTTCATGCGGACGACACGGAACAGCGGCGTCGTGAGGTCGGCAAGGCTGTAGCAAACGAGGTCGAGTCCGAACGGGGCGTTCCCACTGGCGGCGAACCCCTTTTCCGCCATGCTCACCATTTTCTGAATGTTCTTTTCCGCCTGTTGGCTGACGTAGGCGGTTGCGGCCTCGGCCCTCGCTGCGACACGCCAGAAGGAAGCGTCGTCGGCCCCCGTGATGTTCAGTTCGTCGCCCACACTCCAAAGCTGAACGTCGTGCTGGCGTAGCTTCTTCCTCAAAATGAAAATGTCGTCCTTGTCCACCACGCCCCAGCGGTCGAAGGTGGCAATCAGTACCCAATCAAGCTGTCGGGATTCCACCAGCTTCATCAGCGCTTGGAACCGTTCCCCGTCTTCGTGCTGCTTGTGGCGGCGAACCTTGTCCTCGAACTGGAAGGCGGGCGGGATGCTCAACCCGTGTTCTTCGGCGAACCGCATGACGGCTTCACGCTGGTGTTCGAGCTTCTGCTTCGGCGTGCTGACACGTCCCAGGTAAGCAACACGGTCGAACGCCTGGGGGAAAGCGGTGGCGTCGTTCATGGTGGCCTTTCGACGATGGAAGTAGGAAGTAACCGTAGGCTATCTCGCCATCGGCCACGAGTCGAGAACATTCGGACGCACGAGACGACAACGCCCGCCTGGGTGATCGGCGGGCGGTGCGGGTGCTTGTCGGGACGGTTACTTCAGGGCGTCCAGGATGTCGGAAAGGAGGTCGGGAACACGAGATAGATGCCCGCCGATTTCCCAGGTTTAGAAAGTCCCTGGGAATTCTTCGGCGGAACGGGTTGACGGTACTGGACGGGTCGGGACTATATGGACAACATCATGCGGGGCGGAACGGGTTGACGGTACTGGACGGGTCGGGACTATATGCGGGGCGTGTACAGGACTGGCCCTCACGTCAAAATATACTGGTGCGTACAGTGTCCCCACCAGAACGGGTTATCGAAGGTCGGTCACTCGGGGCCGGGGGAGCGAAGCGACCCGGAACCGATTTACCGACTTGTTTGGGGTGGTTATTTCAGAAATCATTTATGTAGCGTCAAAATGATTCACGTTATCGGACAGAGTGACACTATAATAGGACATAGTGATTCACCTTCTGAGGACAAAGTGATATGGGTAGTTTGGCACCACTGAAGAAGAAGTTCGGCACCAACAAGCGGTTTACACGTCTGGTTGCAGTTCGGAAGCCCTGTCCGCTCGGGTTCAATGAACTGGTCGTATACTCGACGCTCATCTTCCGGGCAAAGGAATCCGGGATGTCGGCCAGAAAAATATCTTTGCTGACGGGATTCCACCAGAGTGTTACAACCCCAAAGATATTGGCCACGTTGCGGGGTCACGGTCTGGTTGTACAGTCACAAGACAAGCTATGGTCCGCAGTCGCCCCGGATGCGGTCGCAGACTGGTTCGCATTGCAACCCGCCGAGGAATTGGCCAACAGGTTCCGGTACAACTGGATTAGCGTACCGGCGGACGGCTCGCCCCTCACCCCGCTACATGCGGCAATCATCCCGCAACTCGTGCTGGGAAAATCCCACGCCCAAATCTCACGCTGGTTGCGGGTGTCGCTGAAGACGGTCGGTCGGGTTGCGAAGATGCTCCAGGACAACGGCAACAAGTTCAACCGCTCATGGTTCCAGGACAAAGGCGTTGTCGAGAAGAAGGCACCGAAACAGCCGGTCCAGGAACAGCCGACGAAGGCGAAGGAACCGGCCCTCCCGGAACTGCTCGGCGTCACGGATAGATACATTGCCATCCAAATCGACCGGAGCGTAAACTACGCCGAAGCTGGTGGGTTGACGCCCAAACAAGCCCGGCAGTTCTTCGCCGATCTGGTAGGGCAGTTCAAGAACCCGAACGGCGACAATGTGTATGATCTACTCTCGGGTTTCGCACCGAAGTTTGACAAGGTGAAAGCCGACCACAACCACAACCGCAGCAACGGAAAGGCTTATGCCGACAACTGCTACCACCTACTACGAAAAGAATACGGCATCTGATCTTGAATGGTATGCCGGACAGAACTCCAAGTTCGTCGCCCGCTATATCCGGGTTCACGACGGCCTACGGCTGGGCAACGGTGTGGAGTTCTTCAGCGACTTGTTCGAGTCGCTGGGTGGGTCGGAATACTGGTTCTGGTGCGTGCTGTGTGGGCATCAGGACGACTTGCGGACGGTTGCCACGCTGAAGACGAAACGCCGAGCCGAACTCCGCAAGTTGACCAAACAGCGTATCCGAAGGGTGGTAGGTCAAGTTTGACATTGTCAAACTTGATTTCAACCCAAGAAAGGCGTGCGGACGGTCGGCGTCCAGGGCGGCAGATATTCACCACGGTCGTTGATATAGCCCAATATGTATTCCGCTTCGAGTTCAATATCCCTGGGTGCCGGCGGCGTGTACGGGATTTTGTCGATGCCCATTTCAACCGCCGTCTTCAGGGGTTCCGATAGCTCTCCCTTCGCCACCAACCACTTCAGGTAGTGCGATGGCGTCTCGTGCACCTCACGGCCACGGTATTTCCCGAACGGCATTTTCACGAC
>JALHNS010000421.1 GCA_022843445.1 Gemmata sp. | reverse complement strand
AGTCGGCACCCGCCGTGTGCCGAGGCTCATGAACTGAAATCAGTTTCCGCGAAGGTGTTTTCCTTTGTCCAGCGCCGGCACACGGCGTGTGCCGACTACTTTTTCGGCGCGCGCCGCGGTACGCTAATCGCCACGCTCTTCACCCGCGCGCGGACCGCTAAATGGACCTCCTCGCCGTTACGCTCTACTCCCGCGATCCCGTGACCGGGCGCGTGCTGCTGCACGCCATGCCGGTGATGATCGTCGCGCTGTGCTGCCTCGCCATCGCGTACCGCTACTACTCCGCGTTCCTCGCGGCGAAGGTCGCGGCGCTGGACGACTCGCGCGAAACGCCCGCGCACCGACTCAACGACGGCCAGAACTACCACCCCACGAACAAGTGGGTGCTGTTCGGGCACCACTTCGCGGCCATCAGCGGGGCCGGGCCGCTCATCGGGCCGGTGCTCGCCATTCAGTACGGGTTCATGCCCGGCCTCGTGTGGCTCGTCATCGGCGTGTGCCTCGCGGGTGCGGTGCAAGACATGCTCGTGCTCGCGGCGAGCGTGCGGCGCGACGGCAAATCCATCGCCGAAATCGCGCGCGCCGAACTCGGCGCGCCCGCGGCCATTCTCGCGTCGGTTGCGATTCTGTTCATCGTGATTATCGCGCTGGCCGGGCTTGGGTTCGTGGTGGTGAAGGCGCTCGGCGGCGAAGAGGTGAAGCTGCCGCAGAACATGAGCGTGAAGCTCCCGCCCGCGACCGGGAAGCCCGCGGTCGCGCCGCCCGAAGGCGTCGGGATCACCTACGAGTTCCCGACCGGGTCGAAGTTGTTATTCGAGCCGACCAACTCCGAGCGCGACGACCGCACCGCGCCGATTCGCGTTCGGGTGCCGCTGCCACCCCCGGTGGAAGTGAGCAAGTTCATGGTTACGCCACTGATACCCAAAGGTGTCGCGGAACCGCGCACGGAAGTGACGTACACGCTCACCGAGGGCGGCGTCGAAGTCGGCGGGGCCGGGCGCACGTTCCCGGTCGGAACGCGCATCTTGCTGCCGCGCGGCGTGACGGAAGTGAAGCCGGAAAAGGGGCCGTACACGGTCGAATTCCCGCCGGGGTGCGAAGTGCGGTACGCGCCGAACGAACCGCTCGCCAAGCGCTCCGAATCGTTCCGCGTGCGGTGCGAAGAAGCGCCGACGGTGAAAGAGTTCGTCGCGGGCCGCGTTCACCTGCCCGGGGACCGGTCGTGGCCGGCGGTCCTCGAACCCACGTACGCGCTCACGAAATCCGTCACGCAAGTCGTGCCCGGTTCGTCGTGGGGCACGTTCACCATCGCCTGCACGATTCCGATTGCGCTGCTCACGGGCCTGTGGATGTACCGGATTCGCAAGGGCCGTGTGGTGGAAGCGTCGATCATCGGGGGCAGCCTTACGCTGGTCGCGGTGGTCGCGGGGAACTGGATTCCCGGGTCCGCGCTCGAACCGTTCTTCTCGCTGACGCGCGAGCAAACCATTGTTGCGCTCGGCGTGTACGGGTTCATCGCGGCGGTGCTCCCGGTGTGGCTGCTGCTCGGCCCGCGCGACTACCTCAGCAGCTTCCTGAAGATCGGCACCGTCGGGCTACTCGTGTTCAGCGTGTGCGTGGCGAACCCGCGACTCGAAGCGCCGCCCTTGAACGAAGTGTTCATCAACGGCGGGCCGACGTTCAAAGGCAACATCTTCCCGTTCGTGTTCATCTGCATCATGTGCGGTGCCGTGAGCGGGTTCCACTCGCTGGTGGCGAGCGGCACGACACCGAAGATGGTGGAGAAGGAATCGCACGTCCGCACCATCGGCTACGGCTCGATGCTCATCGAAGGGCTGGTGGGCGTCACGGCGCTCATCGCGGCGGCGGCACTACCGTCGGACCTCTATTACGCGATCAACGTGCCCATCGACGCGGCCCCGCAGTTTCAGAAGCAGGTGGACGAGGTGACGGCGCGCTACAACGTGAAGCTGCCGCCGGAGGCGAACGACCCGACGCACGCGGTCGGCAAGCCGCACCTCGACCTCGGACAGGTGGAAGAGAAAGTCGGCGGCGAATCGCTCCGCGGGCGCACCGGGGGCGCGGTCACGCTCGCGGTGGGAATGAGCGTCATCTTCGAAGACGCGTTCCGCTGGCTCGGCGTGACGGGCGATTGGCTGCTGAAATACTGGTACCACTTCGCCATCATGTTCGAGGCGCTGTTCATCCTCACCACCATCGACGCGGGCACGCGGATCGCGCGGTTCCTGACGCAAGAGACCGCGGGTCGGGTGTACGAACCGTTCGGCCGCCCGAGTTGGCTGCCGGGCGCGATCCTCGCGAGCGCGCTCGTCACCGGCGGTTGGTGCTGGCTGGTGTACACGGGCAGCATCGACACCATTTGGCCGATGTTCGGCATCGCGAACCAACTGCTCGCGGCGCTGGCGCTCGGGTTGGTCACAACGTGGCTGGTGAACAACGGCCGCGGGCGCTACGCGTGGGTGACGCTCGTCCCGCTGCTGTGGGTGTGCAGCACGACACTGACCGCGGGCGTGCAACTGGTGAGCGGCCGGTTCGCGGAGCTGATCGATAAGGGCCGCGCGCTGGTCGCGGCGGGCGACGCTTCGGGGAACAAGCTGATCTTCACCGGCCAACTGAACACGGGCCTGACGCTGTTCGTGATGACGAGCGTGGGCGCGCTGCTGCTGTGGTGCGCGGCGCGGTGGCTCGCGGTGTGGCTGAAGCCCAAAGGCGGTGCCGCGTGACGCGCGCCGCGGGTACCGTTGTGCTGGCGCTGCTCACCGCGGCGGGCGAAGTGGCGCTGTCGGCGGCGGCGATCAGCGATTGGTCGCAACCGGGGGCGCACGCGCTGCTGTTCGCGTTCCTCGCGGGGCCGCTGCTGTTCCTCGCGCTGATGGCTTGGCGCAGGCGGGCGCACGCGGCGCGCACGAAGGTGCTGTTCGCGGTGGCGCTGGCGTGCGCGCTGGGCGGGCTGAGCGCGCTGGGGTGGCGCGCGTACCGGTTCCACACGGTGCCGGAGGCCAAGTTCGAGCGAAACGATAGCGGGCTGGTGGTGCCTCTGGTACAGTGGGGCGCGATTCTGCTGGTGTGGCTGTGGCTGCTCCTCACAGAAGCGCGCGAGAAGCGCGCCGCGCAACAACAAGCAGGTTCCTCATGAGCCGGTTCGCACTCGTTCTGACGCTCGCTTCGTTCACCGCGCTCGCGCCGGCCGCGCCGATCCCGCGCGCGGTTTCGGACAAGGAACAACTCGCGGCGCTGTGGGGCACCACCGAAGGGCAGGGCGAGTTCGAGTTGAAGGGCAAACAGCTCACGCTCCGCTCGCCGCTCCAACCGGCCGCGGGGCTGATCAAGAGCGCTTCGCCCAGCGTGCCGCGGGCGTTTCGCACCGTGACCGGCGATTTCGAGGCCGTCGCCAAACTCATCGATGCCGCGCCCCCGAATAAGGAGGCGCGGCACCACGACTCGTGGCCCGGCACGCGCGCCGGCATCTTCGTGTCCGGCGACAACCACGCGATCGAACTGCACCTGTACCAGTACCACTCGAAGGTGAACGGCCAGCCGCGCGCCGAACTCACGCGCACGCTGTGGATCGACACGTGGTACCCGCAGGGCGGCAGCGGCAGTTCGCTCAAGAAGCCCGAAGACGGGAAGTCGATTTACCTGAAACTGGCGCGCAAGGGCAAAGACGTAACGGCCGCGTACAGCTTCGACGGCACCGAGTGGGCGAACGCCCGCGTCCCGCGCGCCGACATGCAGTTCCCCGACGAGGTGAAAGTGGGCGTGTACCTCGCCCCGAGCACCTACCAACTCGCGTCCGCGACCTTCGACTCGTTCGTGGTGAACAAGCCGAAGGACGAGAAGAAGAAGTGACCGAACCGCGCGCGGAGCTACGCCGGTTCGATGCTCGCTGGCAGTCCGCGGAGCGCGAACTGTTCTACCACCAGTTCGGCTTTCTCGAGGTGCGTGACGAGCACCAGTGAACTGCCGCGGTGGTGCGCTTCCCACATCCGATACTCCGCTTCGGCCGACCCGAACCGCGTTACCTCCATGACCGCGCGGGCCACGGACACGAGGTTCTGGTCTGTGCGGTGCAACAGCACCTTGAAGCGGCGCAGCGGAAGGGAATGGGAATGCGTGTATCCGCGGGCCAGAAGGCCCGAGCGGTCGTTCCGCCAGAACGCGGGGCGGATGAACATGGCGGCCTCGTGTTGCTCGCGCCGCGGGTGCGGCAGCGGGCGACGCGCGGCCCGGACGAGAGAGGGCGGGTCCGGGCAGCCTGATCCCCGATCTGGATTCACCCTAACGCGCGTTCGGCCGCGCGGTCAACTGAGGAAGTGTGCGGGTGTGAAGTGGGCGAGAAGCACCGCGCCGCGCGCGCTGCGCGTAGCGGTTGTGCGGCGCGGCGAAACCCGGACGGGCGTGTCGGCCGGCCTGTAAGCCGGGTTCTGTCCGCGCGGCGAACCGCGCGCGACGGCCATTTATCTAGCCCGCGCGTCGCCGCGCGGGTCGAGCGGTCTACCCGGGGATCGTAACGGGCCGGGCCGGCCCTGTCCCCTGCTTGACCTTGCTTCCGGTGGGGTTTGCCGAGCCGACGGGTCACCCCGCCGCTGGTGCGCTCTTACATTAAGGGCTCGCGCCCCGCACCATTTCACCCTTACCGGGGGGGAATGAAAAGGGAAAAAGGAAAAGTGCAAAAGGGAAGACGGTTCGCGGTCGCGCGCCATTTTTCCCTTTTCATTTTTCCTTTTTCATTCCCCCCCGGCGGTATCTTTCTGTTGCACTTTCCCGCCCGTTGGCGGAGCGAGCCGGGTGCCCGCGCCCGTTACCGGGGGTGGACGTTATCCACCACCGCGCCCTGTGAAGCCCGGACTTTCCTCCCCCCCTTGCGGGGCGGCGACCGTCCGACCGGCCGACACGACCGAACCGCCATGATAGCTCACGGCGGCACGTCCGAATAGACGCGCGGCGCGCGCCGGGGGTTCGCGGTTCGTAACACAACCGGGGGCGAACGCGAGGCGCACATGCACATCGACCTGAACGCGGACCTCGGCGAAGGGGCCGGCGCGGACCTCGAACTGCTCGAACTGGTCACGAGCGCGAACGTGTGCGGCGGGCTGCACGCCGGCACCGTCGCGGGCATCGCCGACACCATCGCGGCGGCACACGCGCGCGGGGTTGTGGTCGGCGCGCACCCCGGGTTCGCGGACCGCTCGCACTTCGGCCGCGTCGAGCAACCCGTTTCGCCCGACGACGTGTTCGCGCTGGTCGTCTACCAACTCGGCGCGCTGAGCGCGCTGGCGCACGGCGTGAAGTACGTGAAGCCGCACGGCGCGCTCTACCACCAAACGAACCGCGACCCGGAGTTGGCAGGCGCGCTGATCGAAGCCGCGCGGCGCTTCGGCGAGCTGCCGATTGTGGGGCTGCCGAACTCGGCGCTCGAAACCGTGTGCCGCGCGCGCGCGCACCCGTTCGTGCGCGAGGGCTACGCCGACCGGCGCTACCGGACCGACGGCACACTCGTTCCGCGAACCGACGCCGACGCCTTCGTTCACGACCCGACGGAAGCGGTGGAACAAGTGGAGCGGCTGATCCGCGCGCACGCGGTGCGCACGGTGTGCGTTCACGGCGACAACCCGGAAGCGGTCGCGTTCGCGCGGGCCGTTCGCGCCGCGCTGCTCGCCCGCGGGTTCGAGTTACGGGCGTTCGCATGAGTCTCCTTGTGCGCGAACCGGGGCTGTACTCGCTGGCGGTCGATCTCGGCCGACCGCGGAGCCGCGCGCTCGGCGTGCCGCTCGGCGGCGCGGCCGACCGCGCCGCGCTCGCCATCGGGAACGCGCTCGTGGGCAACGAACCGCACGCTGCGGCGGTCGAAGTGACGCTGTTCGGCCCGGTGCTCGAAGCGCTGCACCCGACCGCGTGCGTGATCTTCGGCGCGCCCTTCGCCGCGACCCGCAACGGCGAACCGCTGACGCCGGGCTTCACGTTTCAGCTCGAACCGGGCGACGTGCTGCGCGTCGGCGGCACTCCCACCGGCGCGCGGGCGTACCTGTGCGCGGCCGGCGGCTTCGACGTACCGGAGGTGCTGAGCAGCCGCACCGCGCTCGAACCGCTCCGCGCCGGCGACGTGCTGCCGTGCGCACCGAGCCGCGGCGCGGGCCGCGGGCTGCGCG
>JALHNS010000420.1 GCA_022843445.1 Gemmata sp. | reverse complement strand
ACCCTAAGGGTATGGGGGTGTGTCGTCTCGCGGCGCTCTCCTACCCAGAACCTTCTTCGCAAGCGTCACGAAGTGACGCGCACTCCCCCCTTCCCTTTAGGGAGGGGGGGCCGGGGGGGGTAGGTATCCACTTCGACCTCCAGCTCGCGCAAGACTCGATTCAGCAGAAAGTGCTGGAGTTCGACCCGACCGGCGACACGCACTACGACCTCGCGAGCGCGTTCATCAAGAGCATGCGCGGCAGCGACCCGGACGCGGCGCTGTACTGGTTCGCGCGCATGCTCGAAGGCGGCGAAGACCCGCGGTTCGTCGCGCGGCGGCTGGTGATCTTCGCGTCCGAAGACGTGGGCAACGCGGACCCGTTCGGGCTGGTGCTGGCGAACGCGACGTGGGACGCGGTGGAGAAGGTGGGCCTGCCGGAGTGCCGCATCAACCTGTCGCACTGCGTGTGCTACCTCGCGACGGCGCTGAAATCGAACGCGAGTTACGCGGCGGTGGAAGCGGCGCTGGCGGACGTGCGCGCCGGGCGCACGCTCCCCGTACCGGCCCACTTAAGGGATGCGAACTATCGCGGAGCGAAGGACCAACTCGGCCACGGTGTGGGCTACAAGTACGCGCACGCCTACGACGGCGGTTGGGTGGATCAGGAGTACATCCCCGCGGACGTGGAGTATTACCAACCGACCGACCGCGGCCACGAAGCAAAACTGAAGGCCCGCTTGGAGGAACTGCGCAAGCGCAAACAGAAACCGGAGGGCGGCGCGTGACTGAAGAAGAATGGCTGACGCCGGGCGACTCGCGCGCACCGGAGAAGATGCTCGCGGTTCTCGCGGGACGCTTCGCGCCGCGACCAGTGAACAGCCACAACAAGCGTTTGAGGCGACGAAAGTTGCTACTCTTCGGTGTCGCAGCGTGCCGCGACCGGCAGCACCTATTGCTGAAGCCGGACACGCGCGCGCTACTTGATCTGATCGAGTGCAAAGCGGACGGAACCGTTGGGCACGAACTGCGCGCAGCGCGCGAGCGCTCCATGCAAGCCGCCCGCCCAACGGTGCCCGGCGAGAAACACGCCGCGTGGCACAACGCATACGACAACGCGGAGTACGCCATTCACCTCCTCGCGCACAATACCTTCAGTTCAGAAGGGGCACTGTTTCTTCAAAACCTATGCTCCGCGTCCGAGTTCGACCCATACAGCCCTCTCGCACCAGAAGGGCGGTTGTGCCAACTCCTGCGCGACATCTTCGGGAACCCGTTTCGCCCGGTGGTGTTTGATCCCGCGTGGCGCACTGATACCGCCGTCGCCCTCGCGCGCACGATGTACGATTCGCGCGAGTTCGGCGCGATGCCGATTCTGGCCGATGCGCTCCAAGACGCCGGCTGCGAAGACGAACAGGTGCTGAACCACTGCCGCGACGCTACCGCACCGCACGTCCGCGGGTGCTGGGTGGTCGATCTGGTGCTGTCTTTAGGGTAGCAGGCACGCTCCGCGTGCCGTCGCTGAAGAGGGAAGAAGGCTGGGCGAAAGTAAGGCTAGCTGAAGCGGCCCGAACACACGGTACGCGGAGCGTGCCTACTACCCTAAAGACGCGCTCCGGTTGCGGCGCTTCTCCCCTTGACACGAATTGTTCGCATGTATACCATTCTTTCGGCGGCGCGAAGGCGCGCTTGCCGAAGGGGGCTTTCGTGCGCGTGTGCGAACTCGATTCGCGCCGCGCATGCGTGTGAATCGCCCCCAAGCAGTCCGAGAACTCGAACTCACGCTCACCGCGACGGCGCACCACGCCGAATCGCGGTAACGGCGCTTCTATCGCCCCAACTCGAATGTGCGCGCGTTTCGGCCGATTTCGCTCATTTTTTAAGCATTTTCGTGCGGTCGGTTCGGACCGAGCACTTTCCAGTTTCCCGCCTCCGGTCGTCGCGGTATGATTGTGCTTTGAACGCCCCCTCTTCCCCCGAAGGAACCGGAGATGCGGTTGCTGCCCCGCGTTTCGGTCGCCTGTGCGCTCCTCGCACTCGCGGGTCTCGGTCAATCCGCCGACCCGCCCGCCAAACCCGCGACGCCCGACGATTGGGCCTTCCGCCCGGTCGTGCGCCCCACCGCGCACACCAACATCGACGGCTATCTGCTGGCGAAGCTGCGCGAGAAGAAGCTGACCTACGCGCCAGAAGCCGACCGCCGCACGCTCGCTCGTCGCTTGTACTTCGACCTCATCGGCCTCCCGCCCACGCCGGAGCAGGTCGAGTCGTTCGTGAACGATAAGAACGCGAACGCTTACGAGAAGTTGGTCGATTCGCTACTCGCCAGCCCGCGGTTCGGCGAGCGCCAAGCGCTCTGGTGGCTCGACGTGGTGCGCTACGCCGAGACCGACGGCTTCAACGCCGACGCCCCGCGCCCCAACGCGTGGCGCTATCGCGACTACGTCATTCAGAGCTTCAACGCCGACAAACCGTTCGACCGGTTCATCAAGGAGCAACTCGCGGGCGACGAGCTTTACCCCAACGACCACAGCGCGCTCGTCGCGACCGGGTTCTTGCGGCACTACCCGGTCGAATACAACGCGGTGAACATCGAGCAGCGGCGGTACGAAATCCTCACCGACATCGCGGACACGACCGGGCAGGCGTTCCTCGGCCTCACGATGGGCTGCGCGCGGTGCCACGATCACAAGTACGACCCGGTTTCGCAGGAAGACTACTTCAAACTGCAAGCGTTCTTCGCCGGTATGTGGCCGCAAGACGTGCCGCTCCAAACGCCCGCGGAGAAGGCCGACTACGCGAAGCGCCTCGCTTCTTGGGAGAGCGCGACCAGAGAGATTCGCGCGGAGATGGACGCGCTCGAAGAACCGCTCCGCAAGAAGGCTCAAGCGAAAGAGCGCAGCCGGTTCGCCGAAGAGTACGCGAGCCTGCTCGACGTGCCGTTCGAGAAGCGCTCGCCGCTCGAAAAGCAGTTCGCGCAACTCGTGGAAAAGCAGGTGTACGACAAGCACGCCGACCCGAAGGGGCTAAAGGGCGCGGAGAAGGACAAGCACGACGCGCTGAAAGCGAAGCTCGCCGGCTTTGCGAAAGAGAAGCCGGCGGACCCGCCGCGCGCGATGGCGATGACCGACCTACCCGAACCGCCGGTCACGAAACTGCTGAAGCGCGGCGACTGGCGCAAACCCGGCGGCGAACTCGCGCCGGGGTACATCGCTCGCATCACCGACGCGGACGCGACCGTGAAGCCGATGAACGGCTCACCGGGCCGGCGCACGGCGCTCGCGGAGTGGATCGCGTCCAAAGAGAACCCGCTGACGGCCCGCGTCATCGTGAACCGGCTGTGGCAGCACCACTTCGGCTACGGTCTCGTGCGCACGTCCAGCGATTTCGGCGTCGCCGGCGACAAGCCGACGCACCCGGAACTGCTCGACTTCCTCGCAACCGAACTGACCGCGAACGGTTGGAGCCTGAAACACGTTCACCGGCTGATCGTGACCAGCGCCGCGTACCGGCAAGGCTCGCGAGGTGCTGCCGAAGGCGCGAAAGCCGACATCGAAAACAAGCTGCTGTGGCAGTTCCCGCGACGGCGGCTCGAAGGTGAAACGCTGCGCGACGCGCTCCTCGCGGTGAGCGGGCAGTTGAACCTGAAAGCCGGCGGGCCGGGCGTGTTCCCCGAACTGCCACCGGAGTTGCAGAAGAGTTCGCCCGCGTGGAAGCCGACCGCAGACGCGACCGAGCGCAACCGGCGCAGCGTGTATGTGTTCGTGAAGCGGAACTTGCGCTACCCGCTGTTCGCGCTGTTTGACGCCCCGGACCGCAACGAAACCTGCTCGCGCCGGTTCGCCACCACTACAGCACCGCAAGCGCTGGCGCTGATGAACGACACGGTCGTATTGGGAATGGCGAAAGCGTTCGCGGCCCGCGTGTCGAAGGAAGCCGGCGAGGGCCAAGAGAAGCGCATGGACCGCGCCTTCGCGCTCGCCTGCGGCCGGCCCGCGACCGCCGAGGAGCGCACGTCGATGCAGGGCTTCCTAAAGCGCCACCCCGGCAGCGAAGACGCGGCGCTGTTCGACCTGTGCCACGCGCTGCTGAACCTGAACGAGTTCTTGTATGTGGATTGATTCGGGGTCGCGAGATGCTGGTCGCGTACAACGATCTAACCTATTTGAGCGGCCTTTGCTGCACGCTCCCGATGCTCCCGGCGGTCATGATTGTGGGCCACGCCGTCTACGTTGTGCCCGCGCGTAACGACCCGGTTTTGTGTCCGCGAAGGCGGTTTTCACTGTGGTTCGCGTGTGTCGGATTCGTGATCGGTTCTGTGGTGTGTTTGCTCGGCACCGGTCTAAACGACGCCTGCGTGCCCCTGCACTTGATTGGTTTGCTCGCCGGCGGCGTGGTTGGGCGCGTGGTCGGGTGGTTCGTGTGGGCAATTTGGTTGAACGAACCGGTGATTGAGCCGCGGAGCGGCGGCAGATGTTAGCCCGGGGTGCAGTGAGCGCAGCGAACAAAACCCGGGTCCGCACGCGAAAAGAAAACCAAGCCCCGGAGGGGCGACAGAACGAGAGCCGCGAACGTGGTGTCTGCCGCCCCTCCGGGGCTTCGGAAGAATTGGTGTCACGGTTCCCGGGGTTGCGCTCGCAAAGCCTCGCTCCACCCCGGGCTAAAATCGGTCGCCCCTCCGGGGCTGAATGCAAAGACACGGAACACCGCTATGCACGTTCCCTCGTATTCTTCGCGTCGCGATTTCCTCCGTACCGCGGGAGGCGGGTTCGGCGCGCTCGCGCTCTCCGCGCTCGCGGCCAGCGAATCGCGCGCGTCGGAAGCGAAGGTCGTGGGCGATCCGCTCGCGCCGAAGGAGCCGCAGTTCAAGGCCACCGCGAAGCGCGTCATCTTCCTCTTCATGGAAGGCGGGCCGAGCCACGTTGACCTGACCGACCCGAAACCGGAACTCACCAAGCGCAACGGCACGCCGCTGCCCGCGAGTTTCGGCAAGGTGATTACGCCGATGGGCACCGGCGGGAACAACCTGCTCGCCTCGAAGCGCAAGTTCGCCAAGTGCGGGAAGAGCGGCCTCGATTTCAGCGACTGGCTCCCGCACCTCAGCACCTGTGCGGACGATTTTACGCTGCTGCGCGCGTGCTGGGCCGACGGGCTGAACCACGTCGGCAGCGTGTGCCAGATGAACACGGGGAGCATCCTCGCGGGGCGACCGAGCCTCGGCAGTTGGGCGCTGTACGGCCTCGGCAGCGTGAACCGCAACCTGCCGGGGTTCGTAGTGTTCGCGGAGGGCGGCGGGCAAATCTTCGGCGGCGCGCGCAACTGGGCCACCGGCTACATGCCGGCCACCTATCAGGGCACTTACTTCAGCAGCGGCCCCGCACCGATTCTGAATCTCGACACGCCCGCGGAAGTCGGTTCGGCCCGCCAGCGCGAGAAGCTGAACCTCATCGGCGAACTGAACGACCTTCACCGCAAGGACCGGCCCGGCGATTCGCAATTGGACGCGCGCCGCGCGGCCTACGAGCTCGCGTACCGGATGCAGGCGAGCGCCCCGGAAGCGGTCGATCTCACGCAAGAAACCGAGAAGACGAAAGAAGCCTACGGGCTGAACCGCAAGGAGACCGCGGAGTTCGGCACGCGGTGCCTGCTCGCGCGGCGGCTCGTCGAACGCGGCGTGCGGTTCGTGCAGGTGTACTGCGGCGCGGGCAGCCAGTGGGACGCCCACGCGGACATCGAAGGCAACCACACCAAGATGTGCCTGCGTGCCGACAAACCGAGCGCGGCCCTCATTCAAGACCTGAAGCAGCGCGGGCTGCTCGAAGACACGCTCGTGATCTGGGGCGGCGAGTTCGGCCGCACGCCGATGAGCGAGGGCGCGAGCGGGCGCGACCACAACCCCTACGGCTTCTCGATGCTCATGGCCGGCGGCGGGGTGAAGGGCGGGTTCGCGTTCGGCCGCACCGACGAGTTCGGGCTGTACGGAGTCGAGAACCGCGTTCACGTCCACGACTTCCACGCCACCATTCTGCACCTGCTCGGTTTCGACCACGAGAAACTCACCTTCCGGCACAACGGGAAGGACGAGCGCCTGACCGACGTGAAGGGCAAAGTGGTGCGCGAAATCTTGGCGTGAGTGCCGTTCCTGTGGTCCGGGCACTACGTGTCCGGATTTGCAGAGCAACACACAGCGGCAGCCCCCACGCCCCTTGCGGTGT
>JALHNS010000419.1 GCA_022843445.1 Gemmata sp. | reverse complement strand
CGTCGCGGTGCGCTCGCCTTTGCCGGCCCTGCTTCGCAAGCGTCACGAAGTGACGCGCACTCCCCCCTTCCCTTTAGGGAGGGGGGGCCGGGGGGGGTAGGTTCTCCGGGCCTCAAGTGGTACGTCGCGTTCTTCGCGGTGGTGTTCGCGGTGAACTTGCCGTGGTACATCGCGATTGGCGTGCAGCAACCGCAGTTCCTGAAGTACTTCTTCTGGGAACACAACGTGATGCGGTTCCTGCAACCGTTCGACCACCTGCAACCGATCTGGTACTACGTCCCGATTCTCGTGGGCGGGTTGCTCACCGCGAGCGTGCTGCTCGCCGCGTACCTGTGGCAACTCGGGCGCGGCACCGCGAGCGCGGAGGCGAAACCGAGCGCCGCCGGCGGGTTCTGGCTGCTCGCCGGCGGGTGGTGCGCGTTCTTCTTTAGCTGCTCCGGGAGCAAACTCCCCACCTATGTGTTGCCCGCGTACCCGTTCCTCTGCTTGGCGGTCGGCGAGTTCGTCGCGCGCAGTAGTTGGAACACCGCGATTCGCACGCGAGCGCTTGTGACCGCTGCCGCGCTGTTGCTGCTGTTCGTCCATTACTCGGCGGTGCCGTGGTACGCGAAGGAGCGCTCGCCGAACGGCCGCCCGGAACTGATCGCGAAGTTCGTGGAGGATCGCGGAACCGCCGTGGTGCCGTTCCCGCGGAACTGCGATTCTATTGCGTTCTACTACGATCGCGCGGACCTGAAGAACGTGCGCACGAAAGAAGTGAATCAATTGATTATGGACTGCCACCACCGCCCGCGAACGGTAATCCTGTTCACGCACCGCGACTCGCTCGCCGGCTTCAAGAACACGCTGCCCCCGAGCCTGAAGATCGTGGAAACCGCGACTTTCAAGCGGAAAACTGGCGCATCGGTGATGGACAAGCTCGCCGGTTCGACGCCGTGGGGCTTGTGCGATGTGGCGGTGGTGATCCCGCTGTACCACGTCCCGCCGCCGGCCCCGCCCGCGCCCGGCGAAGGCGCGGAAGAGTAGCGTTTCGGTCGAACCGCCGCGTAAGCCGCCGGGTACACTGGCAACCCACCGGCTCACGCCGGCGGTTCGACGCGCGCCCGCTGCTTCCGGCCGTTGAGAATTGCGCCTACGAATGTATATCGCACGAGGTATTCGTAGCTGAGGAGCAGCAAACCCATCGCAACGGTGCTCACCAGCGTCCACTTCAGCAGGCCCGGTAGCGGCCAGTCCTTCACCGCGAACTGCAACACTACCACCGGCGTGATGCTCGCCAAGTAGCACCAGTACGCGGAGTCCGCGAGGTAGCGCACCCACGCCCGCGGGCGCGCGAAGAAGTGCCCGAACGCGCCCCACAACCCCGCGATCAGCAGCCACGTGTACGCGGCCTGCGCCGCAAAGCCCAGCGCGCGCCACACGGGCACCGCAGCTTCGTCGGTCTTGTTCGCTTCCACCCAACCGCCGAGCGCCACAAGCGAGAGCGGAAGCACGACGATGTGCGCGACGAGCAGGTTCGCGCGCCACCCGGCCCCGAACCCGGGCACGAGGTCGCGGTGTCGGTACAAGGCCCAGCCGAACGCGAAGAACAGCGCGTAGTACGCGAGCAGGTGCAGTTCCGGTATCCACTTCAGCGGCGTGTCCACGACCGGCATGTCCATCGGCAGCAGCAACGCGAAGGTGACTACCGGCATCAGCACGAGGCGCGTGCGGGATGCGCACAGCCACCGGAACGCGGAGTCGAATCGTTCGAGCGCTTTACTTCCTTCGAGCTTGCGCGCGAGCGGCGCGAGCGCGAGGAACACCGCGGTGTAGATGAGCAAGAAATACAAGAACCACAGGTGCGCGAGTTGCAATTTCGGCAGGAACCGGCCGGAGGTGAACTGCGCCCACACGATCTCCGCGTTGCCCGCGTCCGGGTGCGCCGCAATCTGTTCCGCCGCGAACACGCGCGGCGCGGGCGAACCGGGTTCGAGGCCGCGCGTTCGCACCGTGTCCAGTTCGGCCCACAGGAACGCGCCCATGATGGTGGGCACGATGATCGCTACCGACAGCGCGAACGGCACGCCCACACGCAACAACCGGTGCCGCGCGGTGCCCGCGATGCCGTACCGCCGGTACAGCAGGCAGCCGAAGAACCCCGCGAGCACGAAGAACAACTGCATGCGGAAGTCGTGGACCGCGAACAGCGCGACGTCCACCAGCGGGTGCGGGTGCGCGTCGCGCACGGCCCAGAACGGCACCGGCATGGTGGCGAACGACACGCCCGCGTGCAGCCCCACGCCGAGCAGCATGGCGCACCCGCGGAGGCAGTCGAGCGCGTGGAAGCGCTCGTCGGGCGGTTGAGTTGGTGTGTCACTCATGCGGTTGGGCGCTACCAGCGCACGACGGCGGTGCCCCACGTGAGGCCCGCGCCGAAGCCGCTCAGCACCGCGAGTTCGCCGGGCCTCACGCGCCCTTCCGCGGCGGCTTCGTCCAGCGCCAGCGGGATGCTGCCGGCCGACGTGTTTCCGTACTTCTCCAAGTTGTTGAACACCTTCGCCCGCGGGATGTTCAGCGAGTCGATGGCCGCATTGATGATGCGAATGTTCGCTTGGTGCGCCACGAACAGCGCGACGTCTTCGACGCCCAGTTTCGCGGCGTCGAGCACGTCGCGGATGGTGTCGCACAGGATGTTCACGGCCCACTTGAACACCGCGTGGCCGTCCATGTGCATGTAGTGTTGGCCCGCGGCGAGCAACTCCGGCGTGGGCGGGGTGCGGCTGCCGCACGCGGCGCGCTGCAGCAGCGGCCCGCCCCAACCTTCCGAACCCATGCTGTACGCGATCAGCCCCTGTTCCGGCGTGCCGCGCTCGACGAACACCGCGCCGGCCCCGTCGCCGAACAGCGGGTACGTCTTGATGTCGGTGGGGTTCAGCACGCGGCTGTTCGTGTCACCGCCGATCACCAGAGCGCGGTCGCTCGCCCCGCTCTTCACGTACGCGGCGGCGGTGGTGAGCGCGTACATGAACCCGGCGCACGCGGCTTCTACTTCAATGGCCGGACCGATGATCCCCAACCGGTCTTGAACGATGCACGCGGTGGACGGGAACGACATGTCCGGCGTGAAGGTGCCGAGCACGAGCAGGTCGCAGTCCTTCGGGCCGAGGCCGGTTTTGGCGAACAGGTCGCGCGCCGCTTCGACGCACAGGTCCGAGGTGGCTTGGTTCGGGGCCGCGTGCCGGCGCTCCAGAATCCCGGTGCGCTTCACGATCCAGTCCGAATCGAAGCCCAGTTTGGCGTGCAGGTGGTCGTTACCGACAACCATGTCCGGGACGTACTTCCCGGTGCCGAACACGCGGACGCCGGTGAGGGTCCGGCACTTGGGCCGCGGCGCGCGCTCGCTCATCGGTTCGCTACCACCAGTGAACCGGCCGCACCAACCCGCGGCCGTGAGTGGGCAATTATATGAAGGCGCGGCGCTACTCCGAAGCGCGGCGGCGGCGGGCCGCGATCAGGAACCGGTTCGCGCGCTCCGCGTCCGGTTTCTCCGGCAGCTTCGTCCCCGCGAACGCCTCTTGGAACGCGCGGTCCAACTCTAGCGCCCGCGCTTCCACTTGCTCGAACGGCACTTCGCCACCGCGAATCGCGAGCAGTTCTTGGCGGTGCTCTTGCACGTCCACGCGGATGTCGCCGTCGCGCAGCGCGTGAATGCCGCTGTGCAGCAGGCGAATCAGGTGCATCGCGTGCTTCGGCTTGTAGCGCCGGTTCGTGTCGAAGCCGCGCTTCATCAGGCGGAACTGCGACAGCACGTACCCGCTGTAAGTGCGGTACAAGTGCCGCGACAGGAACGCTTGCCGCATCGCGCGCAGCTCGTTCCCGGTTTCGTCCGCGTGCAGCACCACCGGCGACCAGAGCGCTTCGAGGATGTTCGGGTTCGCCTGAAGCGCGAGCCGCACGAACTTCTCGATCTCCCAGTCCACCTCTTCTACGCCTTCGGCGCGAAACTCCACCTGTTCCGGCGGCTTGGTGAGGCTCCAGTTCCACTCCGCGGGCGGAAGGAACACGCCGCGCCGGTCCTCGTCGGAGCTTTCGGTACTCAGCCCGAACGCCCGCGAACCGAGCAGCACCCGCAGCACCACGAACGGCGACACGTCCGGCCCGGCTGTCGCGGTGGCTTCGACGCTGTGGTCGCCGCGCCGCACGAGCAACTCGCCGAACTTGAGGCGGAACGAAGTGCCATCGAGGAACCGCACGAGGTACGGGCGGTCGTTGCTCTCGGGGCTTTCGACCACTTCCGCGACCGACCCCGCGGGCTTGATGGTGTCGGTACCGGGCGCGCGGCGGTCGAACCGCAGCACCACTTGCGAGCCGGGCGGGATGAGGAAGTTCGGCGGCAGGTTGTCGTCGCGCACGTCGGTCACGCGATGGCTCCAAGAAAGCAGCGCACCGAACGAGCCGCGAACGCAAGTGAGCGGTAGGGCGCGAAGTGCAACACAACGAACTGTGTTGCCGCTCACTCGCGTTCGCGGCTCGTTGTAGACGCTTACCCGGATAGACGCGCGCCCCGCGGGCGCGGTTCACGCCAGCAGTTCGGAGCGCACGCGGCCCACGCCGCCGATGGCGTAGGGGCGGTTCTCGCGGTCGCGGATTTCGCCCGCCGGGTCGATGCCGAGAACGTGGAACATCGTCGCCACCACGTCCTTCGGCGAGAACGGCACTTCGGTCACGGTGCCGCCGATCTTGTCCGTACGGCCGATCATGCGCCCGCGCGCGAACCCGGCACCGGCGAACGCGGCGCTGTACGCGCGCGACCAGTGGTCGCGGCCCCCGCCGGCCACGTTCTGCACCCGCGGCGTGCGCCCGTGTTCGCTCAGAATCACCACTGCCGTATCCTTCAGCATCCCGCGGGCGTCGAGGTCTTCCAGCAGCGCCGTGAACGCCGAATCGAGCGACGGCCCGAGTTCGTCTTTCAACCGCGGCACTTGGTAGATGTGCGTGTCCCAACCGGTGTTGAAGAGGCCGTACTCGTCCCAGCACACCGTGACGAACCGGCCGCCGGCTTCGAGCACGCGCCGCGCCGCAAGGCAACTCTGACCGAACAGCGTCATGCCGTAGCGGTCACGCAGCTTCGAGGATTCGCGCTGAATGTCGAGCGCGTCGCGCAACTTGCCGGACGCAAGCACGGCCCGAGCGAGGTCGCGGTTGCGGTCGAACCCGGCCGTGGTGTCGCGCGAGTCGAGCGTGCGCCGCGCCGCGTCCAACTGATCCAAGAGCGAGAGCCGGTCGTTGAGCCGGTCGAGGGTGATACCAGCGTCCGCGGTCGGGCCAGTCTCGAAGCGGTCGGTCGGCAGAATGCCGAGGTACGGGTCGGCGACGATGGGCGTCGGCGCGCCGGGCGAACCGGAGTCGCGCAGCACTTCCTTCGTGCCCTTCGCGCTGAACTCGGACCAAACCGTATCGAACGCCGGCCCGAGGAACCCGCCGAACGGCCCGCTGCGAGCCGGTCCGCGCTTCGAGCCGAACGGGAACGGCAGCCCGTAGTTCCGCGGCACCGCCGGCGCTTTCGTCTCGCCGCGGCTTTCGAGGTGATCGACCACCGAACCGATGTACGGCCACTGCCGCGAGTCGCGCGGGTTGGTTTCGAGCGGAATGTCGGTGGTGGGAACCGCGGTGGTGGCGAACGACACGCCGTGAACGGGGTACGGGTGCGTGAGCGACCGCAGCACCGTCATTTCGTTCAGCTTCTTCGCGATGCGCGGGAAGATTTCGCCGACGCGCACGCCGGGCATCGCGCTCTGAATGGACCCGAGAGCGCCGCGGATTTCGACCGGTGCGTCCGGTTTGGGGTCGAAGGTGTCAATCTGACTAGGCGAACCCCAGAGCAGCAGCAGAATGCACCGTTTCGCGGACCCGAACCCCGGCAGCGCGGTCGCGGCGGGTTTGTGATCGGCGCGTGCGTTCGGTGCGTGCGCGAGCGTCAGGCCGAGCGGCGCGAGCGCGCCGACGTGCATGAGGTCGCGCCGGGTGACGCCGTCGCAGAACCGCTTGTTCGAGCCGAGTACGCGGAACATCGCGGCCTCTTTAGGGCTTGGGCTTCGTCCGATCGCGCAACATTTGCCGTACGGCCCTTAGCTCGACTGATGCCGATTCTGGGTGACCGCCCGTGGTGAGGTAGCATGAGGGTTCCTGAAGCTCCCATGCCACTCGCCCACGGACGGCCGCCATGATTCTACCCGCCGAAGCGC
>JALHNS010000418.1 GCA_022843445.1 Gemmata sp. | reverse complement strand
GACCTGAAGCCCGCGAACGTGCTCCTCGACGCGGACAACGGGGACCGGCCGCGCGTGTGCGACTTGGGCTTGGCCCGGCGCGTCGCCGAGACCAACGACCTCACCCAACCGGGCGAGGTTGCGGGCAGCTACCCGTACATGGCCCCGGAGCAACTGGCCGGGGGCCGCGCCCTCACGCGCGCCGCGGACGTGTACGCCCTCGGGGCCGTTCTGTACGAACTGCTCACCGGTCACCCACCGTTTGTGGAGCGCCCGGACGTCGGGTTAGAACAGTTGCGCGCGCGCAAGTGCACCGAGCGCCAGCCGCCGCACCCGGCCGCGCGCAACCCGGCGCTGGAACCGGACGGCGCGCTGGAATGGATCGCCACGGAGTGTCTGCACCTCGACCCGGGCGCGCGGTTCTACGACGCGAAAGATCTGGCCAAAGCGCTTGAGGAGTATGCGAAGACGGGGACCGTTCGCGGCATGCCGCCGCCGAAGCGCTGGTGGGAGCGCGTGCTGGAGCGCGTGAAGGGCGACCTCCGCGAACCGGACCACATCGCGCGCTGGTTCCAACCCCTCCGTATCGAAGCGTGTACCTGCTTACTCGCGCACGTTGGCGCATTCGCGCTGTTGTGGAACGGTGCGCCCGGGTGGGCGCTGTGGTGCTGGGTGTTGCTCGCCGACACCGCACTGGGGTGGGCGATCTGGGTGACCTCGTTCCTGCGCCGCGGCGAGAAACTGACCCTACTCGAATGGGACACGTTGCACCTGTGGATCGCAACCACGACGGGCGAGGTGTTCTTGTTCGCGCTCTTCTGCCCGCTGTTCGGTCCCGCGGACCCGCACGCGGTCGTCCAGTTCTACGCCGCTTGGGCGGTCATGCGGGCCGTGCTCTTTTACGTCGAGGGGCACCTGTTTTGGCCGCGCCTGCGCCTCCTGAGCACGGCGTACGTGGTCACGGCACTGGTCGCGCCGCGGATCGACCTGTGGGCCGCGCTACTGCACGGGTGCGTCACCTGCGCCGGGTTCATGTGGATGAGCTGTCAGAAGTACGGCAACGCGGCGGCAAAGAAATAGCTTCGAGCGTCCGGTTCGCGGCCGTTGGCGCGGATACTCCGGTGACCCGCACCAAAGGTCGTGCGCCCAGACCCGTTGCACAGGTTCCCAAACGGCAGAGCGCTTTCGCTCGGTTCACAGGAATACCGCCATGCAGAACGCGTACCCGATTTCGCGCCGCGAGTCGTTCGCCCTTTTCGCGGGCACGGCACTCCTCCTCGGTTGCCGGCGCAAGTGGGAGCGGACGAGAGCAGCGAACCCGATGCCGAAACTGCCGGTTCGCGTTCGCGACGAGTTCGGCACCCTGCGCACCGCGATCGTCCACGACGGGAGCAACGCGGTCGACGTGACGTGGGCCGATTGGAAGAACTACGCCTCGGAGGCAGAGCTGAAGGCCCACCCGGAGACCGCGGAGTCGTCCAAAGCGAAACTGATCGAACAACATCGCGCCTTCCGCACACTTCTCAAGAACGAAGACGTCGAACTCCTGTCGCCGGAGACGCAGCCGGACGCGTTCTGCCAAGTGTTCGCGCGGGACCCCTGCTTCGCAATCGGCGACACGCTTTTCATCGCGGGCCTACGCGACAAGTGGAGGCACACCGAAACGACCGGGCTACAGAAACTGCGCGCCCGCTTCGAGCGGGTGGTCGATCTGTCGGGCGACGGCGCGCTCATCGAAGGCGGGGACGTGATGGCGCTCCGCGGGGGCCAACTCGTGCTGGTCGGGATGAACCGACACACCAACGAGGCCGGTCTCAAGAAGCTCAAGGCGGCTCTCCCGACCGGAGTCGAGGTGGTTGCAGTGCCGCACGCGGCGCTCCACCTCGACTGCTGCGTGGCCCCGCTGCCCAACGGCGGCGCACTGTTCTCCGCGGAGAAACTGCCGAAAGCTTCGCAAGACGTGCTCAAGAAACACTTCAAGGAACTCACTGCGCTGGAACCGGCTGAGGCCGCCAAGCAACTCGCGGCGAACCTGTTCTGGCTGGACAAAGGCCGCGTCGTGTCCGGTCTCGAGGGCAAGGTGGGGAAGACCAATCAGAAGCTGAAAGACTTGGGGTACAAGGTGATCGAATTGGACTTCTCGGACCTAGTCGCCTTGTGGGGCAGTTTCCGGTGCGTGGTGTGTCCGCTCGTGCGTGAGTGAACCGCGCGGCGGAAAAAGTGCGGCGCGGTTCCGGTTCGCGGGCCGTGGCGCGGTTACTCCTGTGACCGCCCCCACCGGAGTACGCTCGATGGCCGACTTTACCGACGCCGATTTCTTCGCACCAGCCGCCGATATCGCCCGCCGCATTCGCGCGCGCCAACTCAAAGTCCAACCCGTGGTGGAAGCGCTCGCGGCGCGCATCCAAGCGCACAACGCCAAGCTGAACGCGTTTATCCCGATTCACCTCGAAGAGAACCTCAAGGCCGCCGTGAAGGAGGCACAGGAGAAGGACAAGCTGCTCGATCAGCACCCGAACATGGAGGTCGGGGCGCTGTACGGAGTGCCGGTCGCGATCAAAGACGACCTCGCGGTGAAGGGCATGCCGCTGACCAACGGCTCGCGGCTGTGCGGCACCGCGGAGAAGGACTTCCCGGACTACCAAGACGCGACCGTCACGCGCCTGCGCGCGGCCGGTGCGATCGTGCTCGGCAAGACGAACCTTCCGGAGTTCGGGCACAAGGGCACGACCGACAACCTGCTCGGCCCGAACGGAACGAAGCTCGTGACCGTCTCGCCGTGGGACCGAACCCGCACCGCGGGCGGGTCCAGCGGCGGCTCCGCTTGCGCCGTGGCCGCGGGCATGGCGTACCTCGCACTCGGTACCGACATCGCCGGTTCCGTGCGCATCCCCGCGAGTTGCTGCGGGGTCGTGGGCCACAAGCCCACGTTCGGCCTCGTGCCGCGGGTCATCTCCGGGAACGCATTCAGCCTGTGGATGATCGGGCCGCTCGCGCGCACGGTCGGCGACACGGAACTCGCCATGCGCGTGCTCTCCGGCCCGCACCCGGGCGACCGGTTCTCGCGCCCGCTCGACCCCGCGAACAAGTTCGACACGAAGTTGCCGCTGCCCGACCGCTTCAAGATCGCGTGGTACCCGAACCTCACCGGCTACCCGGTCGACGACGCGGTGGAAAAACTCGCGCGCGAGGCGCTCGAGAAGTGGGCGGCCGGCGCGCGGGTCGAAATCGTGTACCCGCAGGAGAAGACGCCGTACCTGACGCCCGAGGAGGGCGAAACGCTGTACGCGAAGTTCGTGGACGCGGTTTCGATCGACCTGCTTGTCTACGCGATGGAGTCCGCGAAGCTCAAAACGCGAGCGGACTACAACACGGTCGCGGACAAGCTGTCGAAGACGTTCGCCGACTTTGCGAACGGAACGAGTTGGAACGTGGACCTGCGGCGCTACGTCGCGGGGCAGCATGCGATCACGGCGTTCTGCGAAACCCGGGCCGCGGAGCGGTTCGAGGGCGTCCACCTGATTGCCAGCCCGACGCTCGCGGTCCTGCCGCCGGACAAAGACCTGCCGCTCGGTCCGGCGCGAGCGGGCGGAAAGAAAACCGACCCGCACCTCGGGTGGCTGTTCACGTGGCCGGCGAACGTGACCGGAGAGCCGGCCGTTTCGATCCCGGCCGCGTGGACGAACGAGGGCGTACCGGTCGGCCTGCAACTCACCGGTCGCCGCGGGTTTGACGGCCTCGTTCTGCGCACCGCCGCGGCCATCGAAGCGGCGCTCCCGTGGGCGGACCGTCGCCCCAAACTGTGACGCCCGCGCCACACACCGGTTGGGGGGACCACGTGCCGCGCGTTCCCACGGCGGAAGACGCCCGCGCGTTCCGAGAGTTGATCGAACAGCACGGGTTCGCCGGGGCGGTCGCGCTCCGGCTCCTGTTCGTTTGCGCGGTCCTCGCGTTAATCTTCGTCCCGGTGATCGCCCACGCGTGGATCGTTCGCTCGCGCCCACCGGCGCGCGCCCGCGTCGTGCTGTGGCTGGTGGCGGTACCGGTCCTCGGCGCGGCGGTCGGTGCGACCGCGCTCGTGCCGATTCGAGCCATCTCCGGGTACGGAACCGTTGGCTCGAACGCGGCCACAGGCGCGCTGCTCGGAGCGGGAGTCGAGTTGCTGTTCGTCGTTCCGGCCGCTCTCGTGCTGGCGCGCCGTGGGTTCGAACGCACCGGGCGCACGCGAACCTGAAGCGCCTGTGCGTCGTTCGACTTCACGGCCCGCGGGCACGCGCGCGGAGTTGAACTGCCGTTCGCGGTGCCCAATACTGGGTGCGGTATCGATCGGGCGCTCGGGGCGCACCACGAGGGTTCGGTATGAGGCCTTCAAACGCCGCGGCGTCCGACGCGGCCGTCGGCTCGGTGACGCGCTGGCTGCCGGGGTTGCGGGCCGGCGAGTCGGCGGCCGTTGGCGCGGTGTGGGAGCGGTACTTCCGACCGCTCGTCGGGGTTGCCGCGAACCGCATGGGGCCCGCGCTGCGGCGCACCGGCGACCCGGAAGATGTTGCCCTCGAGGCGCTCTTGGACCTGTGCAAACAGTTGGCGCGCGAGGACGGTGAAGTCCGATTTCCCCAACTCGCGAACCGCGAGCACCTGTGGAAGCTGTTGGTCTGTTTCACCGCGCGGGCGGCGTTCGACCACAACAAGAAGGAGAAGCGGCGCGCGGAAATCGTCGCCGGCGGGTCGGTACTGGGGGACCCGAACGAGATTGCCGGCAGCGAACCGGCACCGGAATTCGGTGTCGCGGTCGCCGAACTCCTCGCCCAGTTGGAAGACCCCAAGCGCCCCCAACAAGGGGACAAACTCCAACTCGTCGCGGTGCTCAAGATGGAAGGCTACGAGCACGCTGAAATTGCCACTCGGCTCGGGTGTTCGGTGCGGTCGGTCGAACGAAAAGTGGCCCTGATTCGAGACATCTGGAAGGAACGGGCACCGAACGCGTGAGTGCCCGAACCGCTTCTCTCCCGGTCAATTTTTCCTTTATTCGTGACGGGTGCGACGCCACTGGCGCGGATAGACGTCTGACCCGCGATACACCGCGGGAGGGTCCGCGAACCCGCTGGAGAACCCGCATGTCCGACACAACACCCCCGCGCCGCGGTCGGGTGCGCCGCTTCCTGGCGCGCCGCCGCAACTGGGTCGCGGTCGGAATCGTTTTGGCGCTTACCGGCCTTGTGTTCAGCGCGGCGCAGAAACTGGGATCGAAAACGGCTCCGCAAAGCGCCAACGTTCCGCTCCTGCTCGAAGAGCGCAAGTGGGCCGCGGCGATAGCGGCTTGCGACGCCCGGATCGCGCGGGGGGAAGCCGGGGCCGAGGTGCGGTTGTGGCGCGCGACGGCGCGCCGCCGGGTCGGAACGGTCGAAGACCGCACGGACACGTTGAAAGGCGCGGTCGAGGACGCGAGCGAGGCCGTTCGGCTCGAACCGTCCGCCCGCGCGTTCGTCGAGCGGGCGCAAAGCCGCATCCTGTTGGCGCAGTTTCCCGAGGCGCTCGCCGATTCCGAAGAGGCGGTGCGGCTCGCGCCGACCGACGCCCGCGCGCGTGCCGCCCGCGGTGACGCGCGCGCGGTGCTGAACCGGTATGCCGAAGCCGAAACGGATTTCGCCGAGGCGCTCCGACTCGATCCGGATTGCGCAGAGGCCCTGCTGAGCGCGGGCAAGCTCGCGGTCACGCGCGGGCAGTTCGCCCGCGCCGAAACGGTGCTCGCCCGCGCGGCCGAATTGGCTCCGTGGGACAGCGCAGTCTGGTGCGCGCGGGCCGAACTGCGCGACGCCCAAAACCGGCCCGCGGACGCGCTCGCGGAACTCGACCGCGCCCTCGGTGCCGAACCGCGGTGCGTTCACGCGCTCGCCCTCCGGGTCGCGCTGTGCTTCGACGCCCGCGACGCCGACGCGGCCCGAACCGCGAGCGCGGCGGCGCTCGCGATCAACCCGGACAGCGGCCTCGCCCTCGTCGCGCGAGCGCTCCTCCGGTTGGAACAGGGGCGCGAAACGCACGCGCTCGAAGATTTGGACCGTGCCGCCGCCGCGGTCCCGAACGGCCCCCTCGCGCCCCTCGTGAGGGCGAGCCGCGACCTGCTCCGCGACCGACACGCGGACGTGATCCGTGCGTGCGACCGGGCCGAGCAAGCGCCCGGTGGGAACGTGCCCGAACTGTACCTGCTCCGGGCGCGCGCCCACCTGCTGCACGGCTCCCCGCAGAGCGCCGCGGCCGAC
>JALHNS010000417.1 GCA_022843445.1 Gemmata sp. | reverse complement strand
TGCCAAACCCGCGAGCAACGGCGCGCCCCCGTCCGCGCCGAAGCCGGTACCGAGCGGCCCGCGGGCGAGTACGCGCGAGCCGATGACGCCGATCCGCAAGCGCATCGCGGCCCGGTTGCTCGAATCGCAGAACACCACCGCGACGCTGACGACGTTCAACGAAGCGGACATGACCGCGATTCAGGAACTGCGCGCCAAGTACAACGAGCGGTTCGAGAAGAAGCACGGGGTGAAGCTCGGCTTCATGTCAGTGTTCGTGAAGGCCGCGGTGGAAGCGCTGAAGGCGTTCCCGCTCGTGAACGCCCGCATCGACGGCACGGACATCGTTCACCAGCACTTCTACGACGTGGGCGTCGCGGTGAGCACCGAGAAGGGGCTGATGGTGCCGGTCGTGCGCGCCGCGGATACGCTCGGCTTCGCGGACATCGAGAAAGAAATTGGCGCGCTGGCGAAGAAGGCCCGCGACGGGAAGATCACGGTGAACGACCTCGAAGGCGGCACGTTCACGATCACCAACGGCGGCATCTTCGGGTCGATGATGAGCACGCCGATCCTCAACCCGCCGCAGGTGGCGATTCTGGGCATGCACAGCATCCAGAAGCGCGCGGTGGTGGTGAACGACCAGATCGTGATTCGGCCGATGATGTATCTGGCGCTGAGCTACGACCACCGCATCATCGACGGCCGCGAAGCCGTGCAGTTCCTCGTGCGCATCAAAGAGTGCGTGGAGAACCCCGAACGGATGCTGTTGGAAGTGTGAGGAACAGACTTAGCCGCACGATGAACGCAGACAAAGACACGGTCAGACAAAGACAAAAGAGGGATCAGCCACAAAAAGGCACAAGAGACACAAAAGAAGACCAAGACAGTGAATTGGTTTGAACTTAACCCCGCTCTTCTGCTTTCTGTTTGTGCCTTCTGTGCTTTTGTGTGGCCGTTCTGTCTTCTCTGATCCTGCCTTTGTCTGCGTTCATCGTGCGGCAAAAAAATCTGAGGTACCGATGGCGGACCAATTCGATCTCGTGGTGATCGGCGGCGGGCCGGGCGGGTACACGGCCGCGATCCGCGCGGCGCAGCTCGGCCTCAAGGTCGCGTGCGTGGAGAAGCGCGCGAACAAGGCGCTCGGGGGCACCTGCCTGAACGTCGGGTGCATTCCCAGCAAGGCGCTGCTCGATTCGTCCGAGATGTACGAACAGGCGCTGCACAAGTTCGCCAAGCACGGCGTGCAGGTGTCCGGCGTCGCGCTCGACCTCGGCACCATGTTGAAGCGCAAAGACAAAGTGGTGAGCGACCTCACCGGGGGCATCGCCGGGCTGTTCAAGAAGTACGGCGTCACCCCGCACTACGGCGCGGGCAAGTTGCTGAAGGGGAATTCAGTTGAAGTGACTGCCGCGGACGGCACGAAGACCGTGCTTCAGGCGAAGAACGTGCTGCTCGCCACCGGGAGCGAGCCGACCGAACTGCCGTTCCTGAAGTTCGACGGTTCGCGCATCGTCAGCAGCACCGAAGCGCTGAACTTCGACCCGGTGCCGAAGCACCTCATCGTCGTCGGGGCCGGTTACATCGGTCTCGAACTCGGGTCCGTGTGGAAGCGGCTCGGCGCGAAGGTCACGGTGGTGGAGTTCCTGCCGAACATTTTGCCGATTTGCGACCGCGAGGTGGCGACCGAAGTTCACAAGCTGCTCGTGAAACAGGGGCTGGAGTTCCACCTCGAAACGCGCGTCACCGGGGCGAAAGTGGCGGGCGATTCGGTTACGCTTCTCGCGCAATCGAAGGACGGCAAGGACGTGAGCTTCACCGGGGATCGCGTGTTGGTCGCGGTCGGGAGGCGGCCGTTCACCGGCGGGTTGGGCCTCGACGACGCGGGCGTGAAGTACGACCCCAAGAGCGGGCGCATCGACACCGACGCGCACTTCCGCACGAACGTGCCGGGCGTGTACGCGATCGGCGACCTGATCGCCGGGCCGATGCTCGCGCACAAGGCGAGCGAAGAGGGCGTGGTGTTCGCCGAAGCGCTCGCGGGGATGAAGCCGCACGTGAACTACGACGCGATCCCGAGTGTGATCTACATCTGGCCGGAAGTGGCGAGCGTGGGCCTCACGGAAGAGCAACTGAAGGAGAAGGGCACGGAGTACCGCGTCGGGAAGTTCCGGTTCCTCGCGACCGGCCGCGCGAAGGCGATGGACGAGCAAGACGGGTTCGTGAAGGTGCTGGCCGACGCGAAGACCGACCGCGTGCTGGGCGTTCACATCTTGGGGCCGCGGGCGTCGGACCTGATCGCGGAGTGCGTGACGATTATGGAGTACAAGGGCAGCGCGGAAGACATCGCCCGCTGCACGCACGCGCACCCGACGCTGAGCGAAGCGGTCGGCGAAGCGGCCCGCATGGCATGGGCCGGCAAGCCGATCAACTCGTGAGGGCCGGGCCGTGACCGAAGCGGAGTGGCTCGAAGAAGAGTTCAGCGATTTCGCTCTTCTCGATTACTTGTGTAAGTCGCATCGACTCAACCGCACGAAAGCGGGCCGGCGCAAGTTCTGGCTCGTCGGTTGCGGGTGCTGCCGGCTGATGTGGAACTGGGTTGAGCTCATCCCCACCGCCGCTGCGCTTGTTCTCGCGGCCGAACGATTCGCGGACGGCGAAACGAAGTTCACAGAAGTATCGAAGCGCGACGCCGAGTTGCGCATTCCCAATTTCGGGCGCAACCAGAGCGTCATGTTTGCGGCCCGCGGGTTGGCGTATTCCAACGTGATGATTGTTGCCACATTCGCTATCCACCATTACGCCGAAGCAGTCGTGCGCGATTCCCTCATCCCTGCGGTCAGAACGCAACTGTGGTCGGGGGCAATGGCACAAGCAACGCACCTCATTCGCTGCATCTTCGGGAACCCGTTCCGCCCGGTCGCGTTCAACCCCTCGTGGCGCACCGATACCGCCGTGATTCTGGCGCAGCAGATGTACAACTCGCGCGAGTTCACTGCGATGCCCATTCTCGCTGATGCGCTCCAAGACGCCGGGTGCGAAGACGAACAGGTGCTGAGCCACTGCCGCGACGCCGGCCCGCACGCCCGCGGGTGCTGGGTGGTCGATGGCGTGCTGGGGAAGGCGTAATCGCCTCGTCGAACCGCCGGCGTAAGCCGATGGGTTGCTCGTTCACCCACCGGCTTACGCCGGCGGTTCGACACATGACCCCCGTTGACTGGTTATGTACGCGCGCATACTATTCGATTGCCGCGCGAATCGCGTTTCGGCAGAGGGCCTTTCGTTCACACGCCCGAACTCGAACCGGCCCGAATTTCGCCCCTCGTACCCGGAGGGGGGTATAGCGCGTGAGGGGCTGGCCAACTCGGTCGCTGGCACGCACGAAACGCTGGAATTTCTAGGCGATTGTGCGAGTTGGCCAGTTGGCCAACTCGCGCGGCCAACTCGGGCCAACACGGGGCGAGTTGGCCAACGTCCCCGCGACCGTGATACCATCTCCGTAACGCCGCGCGTCACCCACGAGCACCCGCCATGCGCCCCGCCGAGCTGTTTCGCTTCTGCCCGCGGTGCGGCGCGCCGCGCGCCGCGGAGAACGTCGGGCAGATTCCCCTTCGCTGCGCGCCGTGCGGGTTCACGTTCTTCTTCAACCCCACCGTCGCCGCCGCGGCGTTCGTGTTCGGGACGAACGGCCGGGCGCTGTTCATCCGGCGCGAGAAGGAGCCGGCGGCGGGCAAACTCGGCATCCCCGGTGGGTTCATCGACATCGGCGAGACGGCCGAAGACGCGCTCCGCCGCGAGGTGCGCGAAGAGGTGGGCATCGAGATCGAGTGCGTGTCGTTCCTCATGTCGTGCCCGAACATGTACCTGTACCGCGACGTCACTTACCCGGTCGTCGATCTGGTGTTCACGGCACAGGCGATCGCGCCGGAGTCGGCGAAACCGCTGGACGCGGTCACGGGTATCGAATGGCACCCGTTGGGGCTGGTGGACGAGAACGAACTGGCGTTCCCGTCCATGCGCGCGTCCCTAGCCGTCTTGCGGGGGAGAAGTGACGAGGACTGAACATTCCAGACTCGGCACGCCACACTCGGTCCACACCGCTCTAAAGAAATATTGCCCCGCGGCCGGCGAACCCGGAAGATGACGGGGCTGCGATTCACTACACGGAGAGACACATGCGGACGCGCACTCTGGCGGCGATGGGGGCGGTGCTGGCGCTGGCGCTGGGCACCGGCCGCGCCGCGAACGACGACACCTTCGACCTGCGCGGCCCGGCCGCGCAAAAGGGCCAAGTGTTCGTCACCAAGGGCAAGATGGTCATCAAAGACGCCGACACCACCATGACCATCGGCGGCATGGACATCAGCTTGAAGATGAACCTGACGGTGAACAGCGAGGAAGAGGTGAAGGTGCTCGCGATGAAGGGCCGCGACGTGACCAAGTGCCAAGTGAAGGTGCTGAAGGAAGAGGCGGTGGTGTCCGGCACGCTCATGGGCATGGACCTGCCGGAAATGACCGAGCCGGGCGAGCTGAACAAGGAGACCATCATCAGCGAGAAGGTGGACGGCAAGTGGAAGCATTCGCTGGTGGACACCAAGCCGACCGACAAGCAGAAGAAGGAACTGGACAACCGCAACGGCCTCGAGAACGACGACGACCTGTACCCGGCCGACAAGGTGAAGGTGGGCCACAAGTGGACGGTGGACGCCGCGGCGCTCCAGAAGATGCTGGGCAACTCGTTCACCGACGTGAAGGGCAAAGTGAACCAAGTGTTCACCAAGACCGAAGAGCTGAACGGCGAAACGGTCGCGGTGATCGAGAGCGCCACGAAGATTACCGGCAAGATGAAGGACGACGGCGAGCCGACCGTGGACGTGGAGATGGACCTGAAAATCACCACGTGGAAGAGCATCAAGACCGGCATCGCGGTGAAGGAGAAGTTCAGCGGCAAGATCAAGCTGGAGGGCAAGGTGGACATGGACGGCCAGAAGGTGCAAATGAAGATGTCCGGCCCGATCACCGGCGAGAGCACCACCGCGCAGAAGTGACCCGATGAACAGGTGGCACAGGCTTTCCGGCCCGTGCTGCGTCGCACTTCCAACGCGCACGGGCCGGAAAGCCTGTGCCACCAGTCCGCGCGGCAACCCGCGCTTCGCGCCGGGCCCGCGCGGCGGTATCATCGGCGCGGCCCCTAGGTGCGGAGCGCTGCCATGATCGCCGGACTGTTCGTCGCGCTCTGTGTCGGTGCCGACCCCGTTCCCGCCGTGCCCTCTTCCCCGGCGGCCGAAGCCCGCAAGGACGCACTCGCGCACTACGGCGCGGCGCTCTGGAACGTGCGCCGCGACCGCCTCCTTTCGGCCGCGAAGCAACTCGAAGCCGCCGCCAAGCGGGACCCCGCCAGCGCCGCGCCCAAGCGCGAACTGGCGAAACTGTACGCGCAACTCGGGCGCGACCCGGAGGCGATCCGCTGCGCCCGCGCCGCGCTCGAAGCCGACGCCGACGATTACGACACGGCGCTGCTGCTCGCCAAACTGTTGCTGGGCGCGGGCGAACTCGCGGACGCCGTTGACGCCGCGAAGGTCGCCACCGAGAGCAAGGCGCTCGCGGAGCGCGCGGAGAGGGCCGTCCGCGCGTACCGCGACCTCGCGGCGCTGTGCGAGCGGGCCGCCGACCTCGCCGCGTCGGAAGCGGCGCTGCGCAAAGCCGTGGCCCTGCTCACCGACGGGCGCGCCGACGCGCTCGCGCAAGGCGCGTTCACGCCGAAGGAAGCCGACGCGGAGGCCGCGGACTGCCTCGAGCGGCTCGGGCGCGTGCTGGTAAAGCGGAAGAAGTTCGACGCCGCGGCCGCCGCGTTCGCGCGGGCGGCGAAGCTGTTCCCCGAACCCGCGGCCGCGGCCCGGCTGTCGTGGAACCTGAGCGGCGCGCTCGACGCGAAGGGCGACACGGCCGAGGCGCTCGCGCAGCTCGAAACGTTCCTCAAGCTGAAGCCGCGCGCGGGCGAGCCGTTCGTGCGGTACGCGAAGCTGCTCCGGGACACCGGGGCCACCGCCGAGGACGTGGTGCGCAAGCTCCGCGCGCACGCGGAGCGCGACCCGGACAACAAGCCGCTCGCCGCGGTGGTGGCGTGGGAGCAGACCCGCACCGAGCGCGACCGCGACGCCGGCGACGCGGCGCTCGCCAAGCTCGTCGAGACCGCGGACCCGGAACTGGTGGCGCTCTTCGTGCGCGCGCACCTGGACACCGGCCGCGCCGCGGTCATCCAGAAGGAACTGGACAAGGGCTTCGCG
>JALHNS010000416.1 GCA_022843445.1 Gemmata sp. | reverse complement strand
CCCCGTCCGCGAGCAGGGCTTCCAGTTCGGCCCGAACGGGCAGCTCGGCCGCGTGCCGGACGGCCCACTCGCGCAGCGGTTCGCTCGCACTGTCGAACAGCGGGAGCAGGCGCGCGGCGGCGCGCTCCGGGGTGGGCGCGAAAATGTCGTGCGCGTACAGTGGGGGTTTGATCGCGCCGACGCTCTCCTTGGCGAGGTCGATGACGGCGGCGACGGCCTTGTCGGTCAGTTCCGGGGCGACGCGCACCGCGGCCCGCGCGGCCGCGAGGCGCACCTCCGGGTGCGAATCGGCGAGCAGGTGCTCCAGCGCCGGCGGGACCAGCGCCGCGGCCGAGCCGGCGCGGGCCAACAGCGTCGGTTGTGGCACCTTACCGTCCCCGGCGTGTCGCCCGCGCGCGAGGACGGTCGCGGCGCGCTGCCGCACGAGGGCGCCTTTGTCCGCGCACAGCGCGCACAAGTGGCGCACCGCGTCGGCCGGGTGCGAGTGCAGCAGCGCCGACTGTTCGAGGTAGATCGGGGTACACTTCGCGGAGGTCATCAGCAGCGCGCGGGTGAGTTCCGGCTTGGGGCCGTCGATGGCGGCGACCGCGACCGCGACGCGCTCGGCGGCGTACCCGCTCCCGCCGTCCTTCGGCAGCAGGGCCAGCAGCGCCGGCACCGCGCCTTTCGCGCCCGGGCCGATCGCGCGGAGCGCTTCCATCGCCTCGTACCGCTTCAGGTGGTCCGGCGCGAGGAGCTTCACGAGCGCCGGGACCGCGGCCCGCGCGGCCGGCCCGGCGCCGGTGAGTTCTTGTAGCGCCGCGGCCGACGCCTCGCGGTCATCCGACGCGAGCTTGGCGACGAGCGCCGCCGCTTCGGGTTCGGTGAGCGGCGGGGGAGCGGTCGGTACCGGTGCGGAACAGCAGAGCAGAAGTGTTGCGAACACGGCCGGCCCTCGGAGGGAAAGATGCCGGCATGATACCGCGGGGCGCGCCCCGCGCGCGCTCCGAGACGGGCGCCCGTTACGGCCCCGTTACGGCGGTGCCGGCGCGGGCTTCTCCCGTTGACACGTATTGAACTTGAGTATACTATCTATTTGACGGCGTGCCGGAGCGGGGCTTTCGTGCGCGTGTGCGAATTCGAAACGCGCCGCGGACGCGCGTGAACGGCCCCTGAGCAGTCCGAGAACTCGAAAGTGCGTTCACCGCGACGGCTTGGCGCGCCGGATCGCGGTAACGGCGTTTGAACCGTCCGAACTCGGAATCGCACGCTTTTCTGCACATCTTGCTTGTTTTTCAACACTTTTGAACCGGCGGCGCACCCGCCTTGACCCCGGTTCCCGCACCTCGCTATAGTCTGTCGCTCGCGCGGGTCGCAGCCATCACGGACGATAGGCCGATATGCACTCACTCCTCGCCGACGCGCCGGCGCACGACGCCGGGTTCACGTCCGGGCTGGCGTACTTCCGCTGGCTCCACGACCTGCTGCCCGCGCCGTTCTTCCACACGCAAGCGTTCCTCGCGTTCTTCGCGCTCGTGCTCGCGGTGTATTGGACCGTCCCGCGGCGCTTCCAGATGACGCGCATTTGGGTGCTCGTGATCGCGAGCTTCCACTTTTACGCCGCGTGGAGTTTCGAGCTGGCGTTCCTCGTTACGGGTACCACGTTCGCCGACTACCTGTTCGGTCGCGCGATGGGGAGTACCGACCGGCCCAGAGTGCGCAAGCTCTTGGCGACCGCGAGCGTGTGCATGAACCTCGGGGTGCTGTGCTACTTCAAGTACCGCGGGTTCTTCCTGAACGAACTGTACGAGGGCATGCGCGCGCTCGGCATGGACCCGGGGTTCACGAAGCTGAACCCGCTGGAAGTGATCGTGCCGTTCGGCATTTCGTTCTACACGTTCGAGGCGATCAGCTACGCGGTAGACGTGTACAAGCGGAAGATCGAACCCGAAAAGAGCCTGCCGCGGTTCCTGCTGTTCATCTTGTTCTTCCCGCACCTCGTGGCCGGGCCGATCGTGCGCGCCGGCGACTTCTTGGTGCAGACGCGCCGCCCGAAGCGCTGGAACTGGCTGCGCGTGCAACTCGGCGTGCAGTTGTTCCTCGTCGGCGCGTTCAAGAAGATGGCGATTGCCGACCGCATGGCGCTGTACTGCGACCCGGTGTTCAAAGACCCGGACGCGTTCGGCACCGTGACGGTGTGGTTCGCGGTGCTCGCCTACGCGGTCCGCATCTACTGCGATTTCAGCGGCTATTCCGATATGGCGCTCGGTGCCGCGCACCTTCTGGGTTACAAGCTGACGAACAACTTCAACATGCCGTACCTCGCGGCGAACGTGAGCGAGTTCTGGCGGCGCTGGCACATCTCGCTTTCGACGTGGCTGCGCGACTACGTGTTCATCCCGCTGGGCGGGAGCCGCGGGAGCGCGCTGTTCAACTACCGGAACTTGCTGCTCACGATGCTGATCGGCGGGCTGTGGCACGGGGCCGCGTGGGGCTACATCGCGTGGGGCCTCGCGCACGGCCTCATGCTCGTGGCGCACAAAGTGTTCCAAGGGTTCTGCGAACCGCGCCCGCGGTTGAAGGCGGCACTGGAGACGTGGGCGGGAACGGGGCTGCGCGTGTTCGTCACGTTTTTCTGCGTGAGCATGTGCTGGGTGCTGTTCCAGCCGGAGCTGAGCAAGGCGCTCGCGGTGTTCGGGAAACTGTTCAGCATTCAAAAGGGCCAAACGCTGCTGCTGAGCAACTGGGCGCTGTGGGCGACCGTCGGCTTCTTGCTCGCGTGCCAACTGATTCTGCGCAGCGGGCTGTGGGCGAAGCTGCACGCGCGGCTGCCGGCCCCGGTGCTGGGCACCGGCTACGCGGTGTGCCTGTGCGCCGCGCTGGTGCTCGCGCCGGACGCGGGCACCACCTTCATTTACTTCCAGTTCTGATCGGAGCCGGCTGTGAAGTTCCGCGCGCTGTTTCGCCTCCGCCCGTTCGCCCGTGCCGAGTCGCGCGCGCCGCGCGAGGCGCGCTCGAGGCGCGGCCGGGCGGCGCTGGCGCTGGCGTTCGGGGCACTCGCGTTCGCGCTGCTGCAAGTGCTGTTCGTGCTGTTTACCGAGCTCAGCCCGGTGCTGAGCGACCCGATTTACGCGGCCCGCGCGCGCCAACTGGCGGCCCTGCGCGCGGAGAAGCCGAAAGAGCCGCTGGTGCTGTTCCTCGGCTCGTCGCGGGTGCAAGACGCCTTTCGCGCCGGCGACGTGAACCCGGCGACCGGGTTCAACTTCGGCACGCCGGGCGCGGGGCCGATCGCCAACTCGCTGTACCTGCGGCGGCTGGTCGCGGAGGGCCGCGTGCCGGACGTACTGCTGCTCGAACTCATGTACCCGCTGTGCGCCGACGGCGGGCCGTGGCCGCAGGAGGGGCCGCTCATCACGGCCGACCGCGTGACCCGCGCCGAGCGCGACCTGCTCATCGAGCGGTACGGGTTCCCCGGCGACCTGTACCGGCGGCTGTGGCGCAGGTCGGCGCTGGTGCCGTTCATCACGCACGGGTTCAAGCTGATCGGCCGCGCCGCCCCGGACGCGCTGCCGAGCAACAAGCAGATGCGCGCCGCGCACGGGGCCGACGAGTACGGCTGGCTCGCGCCGCTGGAGAGCCTGAAGCCGGACCCGGCACTGCGGGACCGGCAACTGGCGCACTACAAGCCGTGGGTGGAGAACTGGCGCGCCGGGCCGTGGACGCACACCGCGCTCGCGGACACGTTCGCGCTGTGCCGCGAACACAACATCACGGTGGCGCTGGTGCTGATGCCGGAAGGAAACGCGTTTCGCGAACTCCCGAACCCGGAGGCGAAAGCGCGCATCAACACCTACATCGCCGAACTGAAGGCGCAGTTCGGCTGTTCGGCGATCGACGCCCGCGACTGGTTCGCGGACGACGCCTTTTTGGACGGCCACCACCTGCTGCGCCCGGGCGCGGAGCGGTTCACGGCGCGTCTGATCGCCGAGGGCATCGAACCGCTGCTGAAAGCGCGAGGCGCGAAATGAGCGCCGCGACAGCCGCGACCGCCGCGAACCGCCTGCTCCCGCGGCTGCGGTCCGTAGGTGTGGTCACGAGCGCCGCGCCTTCTGCGCGCTCGAAGCGCCGTGCGGCCCGCGGGCTCGTGCTGTGGTTTGTGCTCGCGGTGCCACTGTTGCACGCGCTCGGTGCGCTCGCGGTGCATGTGGTGTGGCCGCACCTGCGCGACCCGGAGTACGGGCGGCGCGCGAACCGGCTCGCGGCGCGCACCGCCGAACACCCGGCGCGGCCACTGGTGCTGGTGGTCGGCAGTTCGCGCACCGCGATGGGCGTGAACCCGGCCGCGTGGGAAGCCGCGCGCCCCGGTGCGCCGAACGACCCGCTGCTCTTCAACCTCGGCACCGTCGGCGCGGGGCCGGTTCAGCAACTGATCGCGCTGCGCCGCGCGCTCGCGGACGGCGCGAAGTCCGCGGTGGTGCTGCTCGAATACTGGCCGCCGCTGCTGCGCACCGACGGCGAATACGCCGAGTGGCGGCGCACCGACGCGCGCCGGCTGCGCGACAGCGACCTGCCGGTCGTGCGCGACTACTTCCCGGACTCGGGCGCGACCGAACGCGAGATGGCGCGTGCGCGGTACGACGTGTTCCGCTTCAACTGCTCGCGCCTGCTCACGCAAGCCGCCCCGTGCATGGTGCCGAAACCGGGGCGCGCGGACGTGGCATGGGCCGACCTCGACCGCTGGGGTTGGCTGCCGGGAATGGAGCCGAAAACCGAATCCGACCGGCGCGCGCTCGTCGAACATTATCGGGACGAGTACCGCCGCCGGTTCGCGGGGCACGCCATCGGCGCGGACGCGACCCGCGCGCTGCGCGAATCGGTGACGGCGGCGCGCGCCGCGGGCGCGCGGGTCGCGTTCGTGGTGCTGCCGGAGTCGGCCGAGTTTCGCGCGTGGTGCCCGCCTGAAGTGGAGGCCGCGGCGCGCGAACACCTCGCGGCGCTGAGCACCGAGTGCGGCGCGCCGGTGATTCACGCCCGCGACTGGGAACCGGACGCGCACCTCGCGGACGGCTTCCACCTGTCGCGCACCGGGTCGCAGGCGTTCACCCCGAAGTTGGGCACCGAAGTGAGTCGCGCGTTCCCGCAAGTGCGGTAGTCGCGTATCATCTCTGCCGTTCCCTCTCCTTTCGGAGCGCGCAGATGCTCGCACTCGTTCTCTCGCTCGTCGCGGCGGCCGATCCCGCGCCGCAGACGTTCCCGCTTTGGGAAGGCAAAGCGCCGATGGCCGTCGGCGATTCGCCCGCGGACAAACCCGAACTGACCGCGTACCGGCCGGAGAAACCGAACGGCACCGCGGTGGTGATCTGCCCCGGCGGCGGCTACGGGTTCCTCGCCAACGACCACGAGGGCAAACAGGTCGCGGAGTTCTTCGTGAAGCACAACGTGACCGCGTTCGTGCTGAAGTATCGCATCGTGACGAAGGACCGCCCCGGCCCGCTGCTCGACGCGCCGCTACTCGACGCGCAACGGGCGCTTCGCACCGTGCGCTTCAAAGCGAAGGACTACGGCATCGACCCCGCGAAGGTCGGCATTATGGGCTTCTCCGCCGGCGGGCACCTCGCCAGCACCGCCACCACGCACTTCGACGCGGGCAAGGCCGACGGCGACGCGACCGACAAGCAGAACTGCCGCCCGGACTTCTCGATCCTCGCGTACCCGGTGATTACGATGGAACCGCCGGTGACGCACGGCGGCTCGCGCCGCAACTTGCTCGGCGAGAACCCGGACGCGAAGTTGGTGGAGAAGTTCAGCAACGAGAAGCAGGTGACGAAGGACACGCCCCCGGTATTCATCTTCCACACCAGCGCCGACACCGCGGTGGTGCCGGAGAACGCGACGAAGTTCTACCTCGCGTGCAAGGCCGCGAAGGTGCCGGTGGAGTTGCACATCTACGAGAAGGGCCGTCACGGGGTGGGTTTGGGGACCGACCCGAAGTGGACCGGCGGCGAGAAGAGCGTGGCGACGTGGCCCGACCGCCTCACCGACTGGATGAAGGCCCGCGAATTGGTGAAGTGAGGTCGCGCGCGTCGCGCGTCAATCGGGTCCGATCGCGCGCAGCGCGGACCGCGCCGCGGACTGGAGCAACCCGTCCGGGTGCTTTTCCAACTCGCGCAGCACGGGCACCGCGTCGCGCAGGTTCAGCACGAACACTTCGGTCTGCAGCTTGCGCAGCACGTTGCTGATGCGGTCGTTCTCGATGATGCGGCCCTTGTCGATGATCGCGACGTGGC
>JALHNS010000415.1 GCA_022843445.1 Gemmata sp. | reverse complement strand
GGTTGCGCGGGCTGGGCAAAGGCGCGCCGCCGGCGCGCTTGCCCAGCCCGCGCGCGCGGCACAATCAGAACGTGGCCGCGCCGGACACCGGGATGCGCACCTTCTGCGGCTGCGGGCCGAGCGCCTCCAGCACCACTTCGCCCTTCACTTGGCCGAACGTGGTGCCCGGTAGGATCTTGATCTTCAACTTGTAGCGGCCCTCGGCACCGACGTCGGGCAGTTTCTCCAGTTCGTACACGTACTTCTCCGGCGTGCTCTCGGCTGGCACCACCTTCACTTCGACGCCCTTCACGGTCTTCACGATCTGGGCGTGCTCGAGCCCCTTGGCGCCGGAGAACGTGGGCAGCGCCACGCTCGTGCGGTTGTCGTCCAGCCACACTTGGCCCCGCACCAGCGCCGTCACCCGCACCGACTGCGTCACGCCGCTGCCCTCGAACACGAGGGTGCGCTCGATGAAGCCGATGTCGAGCCGGGCGTCGCCGACCTTGGGCCGCACGCTGAGCGTGACCCGGTACGCGCTGCGCACGTTCACCGGCTTTTTGAGTTCGCGGAACAGGCGCTCGGTCATCTCGCTCAGGTCGTCCGGCGCGAGGCGCACCACCTTCGTGACTTGGAAGAACTGGCTCTTGTCCTCGGTCCCGTTGGCGAACCGAATTTGCATCTCCTTCTGGTTCAGCACGAGGTCGCCGAACTCGGAGTCCGGGCCGCGGGTGTTCGAGAACACGAGGAACTCGTACTCGCGGGCACCGGCGACCGGGTCCAACTCGCCGATCTCGATCGTCGCGCGGGACGACTCGCTCGCCGGCGACACCTCGTAGAACAGCGCGAACGCGTGCGCGCCCTGCTGCTGCGTGCCCTGCACGGCGGTGCCGAACTGCGCCTCGAGGGGACTTTTGCCGTTGGACTTCACACGGAAGTTCAGTTCCAGAATGCCCAACTGCCACGGTGCCCACTTGTCCGCGGCCGCGGGCGCGGCGGGCACCACGAACCGCGCGTGCGGGTCGTCGGCGAACAGCGCGTGCTTCCACTCCAACTTGGTCTTGAGGGCCGCCGCCGGTTCGGCCATGCCCAGCGCGAAGGCGTTGAACGCGCCGACCGGCAGCGCCGAAAGCGCCGCGTTCTGGAACAGGCTGCGGGTCGTTTCGGTGGGGATCGCCGCGACGCCGCCGCCGCTACAGTTGCCGCAGTTCACGCTCTGGAGTTCGAGGGCTACCGCGGCCGGGTTGCGGTTCTCGAACCAGAACTGCGCGGCGCGCAGCTTCTCGCCCGGCTCGTAGAACCCTTGGAACGTGCGGTCTTGGAGGCGGTAGCCGAACGCGTCGCCGGTGGCCGGGTCCGGGGGCGGCGCGACGGCCGACGGCGCGAGTAGCGGCTGCCCGCGGAACGCCGCGAGGCCGGGAATCGGCGGGTCGTAGCGGCGCGCGCTAGTGTAGAACCGCAGCGGCGGTTCGGCGCTCTTCGCGTCGGGCGCGGGCCCGGCGGCTTTGCCGCCGCCGAGCGGGTCCGGCGGCACCGTTTCGCCCAAGTACGTGATCCCGAACACGACGCCGACGAGCGCGACGAGCGGAATCACGATCTTTAGCGGCGATGTGCCCCGGCCGCGCGGCGGTGCGGGCGGCGTCGCTCCGGTACTCATGTTCCGCTGCCCCGTGGGAATGTGGCGCTTGGTTCTACGCGACCGGGCGCGCCCCGGTTCGTCACTTCTTCTTCGGCGCGAGCGGCTTGCCGTCATTGCCGATCGCGCCCACGGCCACAATCGTCAGCGCGTCGGGGTTCAGGTGCTTCTGCGCCATCGCTCGCACGTCCGCGGGCGTCACCGCGCCCACTTCCTTGCGGAACTTGGTGAGGTAGTCGAACCCGAGGCTGAACCGCTCCGCCGCGAGCAGTTCGCCCGCCACCCCTTGCGACGTGGCGAACTTGAACGGCAGACTGCCCAGCAGGTACTTCTTCGCGTCGTCCACTTCCTGCTGCGTAGCGGGTTCGTCGCGAATCTTCTTCACTTCCTTCAGGAACCCGAACTTCACGTCGAGGAACTTGTCCGGGAACGTGCCCACGAACCCGGTGAACGCGCCCGGTTGCTTGCCCGCGGAGTTGGTGATGCTCGCGTTCACCGTGTACGCGAGGCCGAGCCGGTCGCGCAAGTTCGACGACAGCCGGTCGGTGAACCCCGGCCCCACGCCGAGCACGTTGTCGAGCACGAGCAGCTTGTAGTAATCCGGGTGGTCGCGGGTGACGCCGAGGTGCCCGATGTACACGTGAACCTGTGCCGCGTTCGGGTCGCTGACGATCTGCTCGCCGCCCGCGGGCTTCGGCGGCGCGGCCACCGCCGGCTTCGCGGCCGGCGACAGCTTCCAATCTTTCGTCAGCGCCGTCACCTTCTTCAGCATTTCGGCGCTGTCGAAGTCGCCGACCACCGCGACCGTGGTGAAGTTCGGCGCGAAGGCGAGCGCGTGGAACGCTTTCACGTCGGCTTGTGTCAGCTTCTCAACGATTTCCTTCTTGCCGAGGCTCGATCGGCCGCTGGGGTGGTCGCCGTACACGGTCGCGGCGAACAACCGGCCGGCCTTCGTGCGCGGTTGCGTTTCGGCGTCGGCGATGGCCGACAGTTGCTGGTCGCGCATGCGCTCGAGCGCGTCTTGCGGGAACGACGGCTTCTGCAGCGAATCGAACAGCAGCCCCAAGCCGAGGTCGGTATCGGGGGTCAGCACTTTCACCGACCCGCCGGACGACGACAGCGACAGCGAGCCGCCGGCGTCTTCGATGAGCGCGGAGATTTCCTTCCCGGTGCGCGCCGCGGTGCCCTCTTCGAGCAAGTTGCCCATCAGCGCCGCGACGCCGAGTTTGTCGGCCGGTTCGCGCAACCGCACGTCGGCGATATCGACCGCCGCCACCACGACCGGCAACCGGTGGTCTTCGAGCGTGATGAGCGTGAGGCCGTTCGGCAGCACCGTGCGCTTCGCCGCGGCGAGGCTGAAGCCGCCACCGGCGGGTTCGGCGCGGGTGAACGCGCGACCTACCCCCCCGGCCCCGCTCCCTGAAGGGAAGTGGGAGAAAGAACCGGCGGTGCGCCCGCCGCCCTTACCTTCGTCTTTCTTCGCCTCGGGGGGCACGCTCCACACCACGCACGCTTGCTTGCGAACGAGGTACTGCTTCGCCACGCGCTGAATGTCGTCCTTCGTCACCTTCAGCAACCGTTCAAGGTAGCTTTGCAGGAAGGTGCCGGCGTCGTCGGTGTAGATGCTGGCGCGGGAGAGCGCGTCGGCGAGGTTGTGAACGCTCTCGCGCGAGAAGATGAACCCCGCGAGCAGCTTGCGCTTGGTGCGGGCGAGTTCCGCGTCCGTCACCGGGCCGGTCGCGAGTTTCTCGACCTCCGCGAACGCCAGTTCTTCCGCTTTCTTGCGGTCCTTACCTTGCAGCAGTTCCACGTTCACCGCGAACCAACCGGGGTAGCGGCCCGCGGAGTTCATCGCCCCGGCCTCGGACGCGATGCGCTCGTCTTCCACCAACTTGCGATAGAGGCGCGAGGTTTTGCCGCCGCTCAGCACGTCTTGGATCACGTCGAGGATCGCGTCTTCGTCGGTGCCCACTTTTACGGTGTTGAAGCCGATCATCACGCGCGACACGTCGAACTTCGACTCGAATTCCGTGCGCGCCGGCTCCTTGCGCTCGGGGTAGAACGTCGCCTTCTTGCGGGGCGGCAGTTCGCCCTTCGGGATCGGCCCGAACAGCGTCTTGATGGTCTTGAGCGCCTCGTCCGCGTCGAACCCGCCGACCACGACGAGCGCCGCGTTGTTCGGGTGGTACCACTTGTCGTAGTACCGCGTAATGGTCTCCGCGGTGGCCCCGCGCACGTGCTTCTCTTCGCCGATCACCGGGTGCGAATAGGGCGAATCCTTCGGGAACAGGAGCGGCAGAATCGCCTTGTATTCCAAGTCCCACGGGTTGTCTTCGCCGCCCTTCAGTTCGGCGATCACCGCGCCCTTTTCTTGCTCGAACTCGTGCTTCGCGTCGATCTTGGTGTTGCGCATCCGGTCGGCTTCAATCTCAAGAGCGATGTTCAACCGGTCGGCGGCGAAGTCGAAGTGGTACACGGTCATGTCTTCGGACGTGTATGCGTTGTTGCGCCCGCCGTTGCGCTGGGTGGCGCGGTCGATGTCGCCGGGCACCAGCTTCGCGGTGCCCTTGAACAGCAGGTGTTCGAGGTAGTGCGAGAGGCCGGTTTGGTCTTTCTCCTCGTCGCACGCGCCGACGCGGTAGGCCACCATTGTGGTGACGAGCGGCGCGTTCTTGACGGGCAGCAGGTACACGCGCAACCCGTTGTCGAGGGTGTGCGTGCGCAGGTCTTTGAACATGCCCTGCGCGGTCCTCACGAGGTCCGCTTCGCCCTTCGGGTCCGGGGCGGCGCTGACGCGCGCGACCGGCACGAGCGGAACGGAAAGAGCAAGGAGCACGAGCGCGAGAACCGCGAGCCGCGACATGACGAGTCCTTCCGACCGGGAAAGCGGGCGCACAGCAAGTGTATCGCGCCCATCAAGTCAGGTCACGCCCGATGCCCGGCCGCGCGAGCGGGCGATAGAATCTCCGAATCCGACTCCCACCGAGAACGCACATGACCGGCATTCAGCGCGAACTGCTCGACCTGCTCGCGGCCCGCTCGTTCAAGAAGGGCACGTTCACGCTCGCGTCCGGCGCGACCAGCAACTACTACATCGACGGCCGCATGAGCGCCGTGAACTCGCACGGGGCGTTCCTCATCGGCCGCGTCCTGTTCGACATGACCAAAGACAGCTCGTTCGCGGCCATCGGGGGCATGGAAGTGGGGGCGGTGCCGCTCACGGCCGCGGTCGCGGTGCAGTACCACCTGAACGGCCGCGCGGTCGACGGGTTCTGGGTGCGCGACAAGACGAAGTCGCACGGCACCAAGAAGCTGATCGAAGGCGCGGTGAAGCCCGGCGACCGCGTCATCGTGCTGGACGACGTGATTACGACCGGCGGGTCGTCGCTGAAGGCCGCGGAAGCGGTGCGCGAGTTCGGGTGCGAAGTAGTGGAGGTGATCGCGCTCGTGGACCGCCTGCAGGGCGCGAAAAAAGCCTTCGCGGCAGCCGGGCTGCCGTTCCGCTCGGTGTTCACCATCCGCGACTTCGGCATCGACGTGCCGGGCGACGAGTAGCGTTTCGCTCGCGGCGCAGCTAGAATCGGGTATCCCGCCGAACCGCACACCCCACGAGTGTCGCCAATGTCGGACTTCAGCAGTTTCGAATCGGAAGCGGACACCACGCCGATTCGCCCCGGTCAGCTCTCCTCGAACGGGCAGTGGATCGCCGGCGGCGTGTTCGCGCTCCTGCTCACGGTCGGCTTCGCCTTCGGCCTGTACGCGGGCACGCGGAAGACCGTCCCGGAAGTGGCTGCGAAGCCCGTGGATACCGAAAAGCCCGCGCCGAAGGCCGCCCCGCAACCGGAGCAGAAGAAGATCGATACCGAGGCGAAGGAGCCGAAACCGGAACCGAAGCCCGAACCGAAGCCGGAACCGAAACCCGAGCCCAAACCGGAACCGAAGCCCGAGCCGAAACCGGAAGTGAAGCCGAAAGAAAAGGAACCGGAGCCGAAGGCGACGGTGAAGTCGGTCGCGTTCAAGGAGATCGTGCCGATCCTGCGCACGTCGTGCAACAACTGCCACGGTTCGGGTACCGGCAAGCCGAAGGGCGGCGTGGACCTCACGAGCATCGCGAAGATGCTGGCGAGCAACGCCGACGCCGGGAAGGTGCTCGTGGCCGGCAAGCCCAACGAGAGCCGGCTCCTCGGTTCGATCCTCGACGAATCGATGCCCAAAGACGGCAAGCCGCTCTCGCCGGACGACGTCGACAAGATTCGGAACTGGATTCTGAGCGGCGCGAAGGAGTGAGTGCGGGTTCGGCTTGACGCCCCGGCGCGCCGCGGGCTACCTTCCCGGTCGCACTCGCCACCGGCTTACGGAAGGGCCGCGCCGATGACCGCCGACCGCCCCGCCGTCGCGCGCCGCGCCGCGCCGACCCCCGAACCCGTGCCGGTCGATTGGGAAGAGACCGACTGCCCGCTGTGCGGCACCGCGCCCGGCGCGCCGGTGCTCGAAGCGCCGGACCCGCTCCCGCCCGCCGGCACCGGCCTCGTGTTCGCGGTTGTGAAGTGCGCGCACTGCGGCCTGATGTACACGAACCCGCGGCCCAACGCCGCGGCCATCGGGCGCTTCTACCCCTCAGATTACCACCCGCACCGCCGCCCGCGCAAGATGGAGCAGTCGCGGGCCGCGCGCCCGCTG
>JALHNS010000414.1 GCA_022843445.1 Gemmata sp. | reverse complement strand
ATAACTGGTGGTGCTAATTAAATCGCAACGAACAGCGAGCCGCGAACGCGAGTGAGCGGCCGGCGTTCTTTAGCCCCGGCCGCTCACTCGCGTTCGCGGCTCGTTTGAATGCGCTTACTTCAGCGCCGCGGCCATCTCTTCGCTCATCCGCTTGCGGAGCGCGGCATCAACCAAGTTCCCGTGGTGCTTGCCGGGGAACAGCTCCACCACCGCGTCGCTCTTGAGCGCGGCCAGTTCCCTCTTCAGCAGCCGGCACGGGCCGTCGAGGTAGAACGTGTCCTCGTCGCCCATGAACACGTGCACCTTGCCCGCGAGCTTCGGCCCCAGTTCCTTCCAGTTGCGCGAGAGCACCAAGCGGATGTCGTACCGCTCCCACGCCTTCGCAACGTCCGGGGCGATCGCGCCGGTGTCGCGGTTCCAGAGTTGCTTCGGCTTACCGTCCGCGCCGCGCGGGCTGAAGACCGCTTCGAACGAACCGAGTTGCCCGCCGCGCGCCATGTAGCGCTCCATGTCGGAGAACGGTTGGAAGAACAGCACCGGCTTGCCGTTCTGCCGGGCCAGCGGGCGCGTGTCGCCCTTCGCGTCCGTGAACGCGTTCGCGCCCTTCGCGTAGATGTCGATCAGTTGGAAGTCGCGGAAATCGACCGGGTCCGGGGCCGTGCTCCAGCACCCGGCGAACGTCTCCGGGTGCGTCACCTGCAACCACAAACTGCTCCACCCGCCGGACGAGTGCCCGGTCGTGGCGCGCGTCCCGTTGCCGCGGAACTTCTTCTCCAGCGCGGGAATCAGTTCGGTCACGAAAGCGGTACCCACCGGCCCGTTGTTCGCGGAGTCGGCGAACACGTGGTGCCCGAGCCGGCAGTTGCCGTCGAGCACCACCCACATCACTTCGGTGCCGTTCAAGTCCCACGCTTTGCGGTTCGCCGCGCCGAACGCGCCGAAGTGGTTCCCGCCGAACCCGGTCACTTCGTACACCACCGGGAACTTGCGCTCCGGGTTCTTCCCGAACGACGGCGGCAGCACCACGCCCGCGCGCAGTACGGTCGGCTTCCCGTGGAACTTCGTCAGCAGTTGGCTCTCGATCTCGAACAGCTTCACGGTGTCGGTTTCTTTGAACGCGCGCCCCTTCGCCACCTGATCGAGCTTCAACTCGATCGTTCCGCCCTTCGCCGGGTCCAGTTCCAGTTGCACGGTCTTGGAGTGAACGTTGCCGGGGCTGGACAGGAAGTCGATGCCGCCGAGGTCGCGGTCCATGACGGCGCACACGTGGTACTTGCCGGGCTTGAGGTCCGCGAGCGGGGTTGGGAACGCAATCGCCTTCGCGCCGAGCGCGAGCGGCGTGCCCGGCTTCCAGTCGGACACGTCGAGCGCGAGGCCGGGTTCGGGGCGGAACCAGTTCAACCCGGTCGGTGGCGACGCGGGGTTGTCGGCGCGGAACGTGACGTACACGCGCCCGGTGAACGGTTCGGCGCACGCGGCCTTATCGAAAGTGAGCCGGAATTCGAGCGGTTTCGGCTCCGCGCCGCGCGCGGGGAGCGCGACTAGCAGAAGGGCGAATGCGGCGCGCATGGATGGCTCCGAGTGGTGTGGAGGTGGGAACGCGCGAACGAGCCGCGGGCGGGGGTGCGCGGCCGGCGTTCTTCGGTGCGTGCCGCTCACTCGCGCTCGCGGCTCGTGACGCGCGCGAACGGAACGGCTCACTCGTCGTCGCGGAACTTGTTGTGGCACTCCTTGCAGCGGCCGTCGATGCCGGACAGCAGGGTGCGCATCTTCTTCTCGTCGGCCTTCGCGCCCTTCGCGGCTTCGACGGCGAGGTCCTTGGCGAGGCCCACGCTCTCGGTCGAATACTTCTCCCACAGCTTCTTGCTGTCGGCCTTGATCGTCGCCTTCTCGTTCGGCACGTGGAACGAGTAGGCGTTGAGCACGGCGGTGCGCACCGCGAGGATTTCGACCGCGGCCGGCTCCAGCTTCGCGGGGTTCTCCTTCTTGATGGCGTCGCGGATGTCCTTCTCGATGCCCATGCCGCCGCCGATGGTGACGCGGTACGGCTGCATGAGAACTTCCAGTTGAACGCCGTCTTTGAACGGCTTGGCGAGCGGGCCGAGTTTGCCGGTGCCCGGCTTCAGCGCCAGCTTCGCCGCCGCATCGCCCGCGGCCTTGAAGTCCTTCTTCTGGAGCGCCTCGGCCACCTTGAGCGCGTCGGCCTTCAGGGTCGCGTCGCCGAGCGCGTCGGCGTAGGCGGTGAGCAGCAGCGCCGCGCCGATAGCCGGCTTGTACTGCCCGTCTTTCACCTTCTCGCCGCTGGCGGACACTTTCGCGACCTCGGCGGCGCGGGTCTGCACGAACTTCAGGTCGGCCTCGGCGGCCTTCTTGTACGACGCGACCGGGATGTCCGGCGCGGTCACGTCGGCGGCGGCGGTGGCGCAGAGGGCGGCGAGCGCGGCGCAGCCGGCCGCGGTGCGGAGCGAGAACTTCACGAATGCGTCTCCGGGAGTGTGGGTGGGCAACGGCGGGAGCAACCGAATCGCCTGTATTATCGCAACCGCGCCGCTCGCGGGGGAGTGTCCGAGCGCGGAAAATGCGCCCGCGGTTTCGCGTTCCCGCGCGGCCCGCGCCGCGGTACACTTTTCCCATCCCGCCGTGCTCCCTCTCGCCGAGAACTGCCACCCATGCGCACACTCGCACCCGCCGCGCTCGTCGTCACGCTCGCCGTTTCACTCGTGATCGCCCAACCGCCCAAAGCGGGCGAGTTCGTGAACAAGGGCAGCCGCCCCGCGAGCGCCGCCGCCACGCTCGCCGCGCACGGCCTGCCGAACCTCGACGGCAAGTGGTACATCGCCGGGCCGTTCGACAGCACCGAGCGCGCCGGGTTCGACTTCGCCTTCCCGCCGGAAAAGGGCTTCGACCCGAAAGCGACCTACGCCGGCAAGGGCGGCGCGAAGGTGCAGTGGAAGGAGTTCACCGGCTTCAAAACCGGCACCATCGTCGACCTCGCGGCGGCCACCGGCACGAAGAGCGACGCCGCCGTGTACCTGTACCACGCGTTCGAGTCGCCCAAGGCGTTCCAGTGGCCGCTCTCCTTCGGCAGCGACGACACGCTGAGCGTGTTCGTCAACGGCAAGCGCGCGTACCACGAACCGCACGTGCGCCCGGCGGCCCCGGACCAAGACCGCGTCGTGATCGACGTGAAAGAGGGCAAGAACGAACTGCTCGTGAAGGTGTGCCAAGAGGGCGGCGGGTGGGAAGTGTACGTCGCCCCGGAACTGCCCGAACTGATCCCCGCGACGATCCGCAAGCAACTGGATCGCAACTTCCCGCCGAAGGGCGAAGCGCTCGTCGCCGCGCCGTCGAAGGGCGAAGAGAAGCACTACCAGATGACCACCATTCCGCTCCCCGCGGACTGCGTACTCGAAGCCGGCGGGCTGGCCTTCCGGCCCGACGGCAAACTGCTCGCCTGCACGCGCCGCGGCGAGGTGTGGCTGATCGACAATCCGCTCGCCGAGAACCCGGCCGACGTGAAGATGAAGCGGTTCGCCACCGGGCTTCACGAAGCGCTCGGCCTCTACGTCGAAACGAACAACGTCGTGTACGTGGTGCAGCGCCCCGAACTGACGCGCCTCACCGACGAAGACGGCGACGGCGTGGCCGACAAGTTCCAGACGGTGTGCGACAAGTGGGGCGTGAGCGGCGACTACCACGAGTTCGCGTTCGGCCCGGCCCGCGACAAGAACGGCGACTTCTTCATTACGCTGAACGTCGGCTTCGGCGGCGGGCACCAAGCGAAAGCCCCGTGGCGCGGCTGGTGCGTGAAGGTGAGTCCCGAAGGGAAGATGGAGCCGTTCGCCTACGGGCTGCGCTCGCCCAACGGGGTGAACTTCTCGCCCGAAGGCGACCTGTTCTACTGCGACAACCAAGGCGAGTGGGTGGTGACGAACAAAATGCACCACCTGAAGAAGGGCGCGTTCATGGGGCACCAAGCCGGGCTGCGGTGGGTGAAGGATTCGCCGTTCGCGGGGAAAGTCTCGGACAAAGTGGCGAGCGGGATGCGCTACGACGGCGTCGACAAGCAGGGCAACCAGACCGACGCGTACCCGCAGTTGTCGCCGCCGTGCATCTGGTTCCCCTACGGGCGCATGGGCAAGTCGGTGACGGAACCGGTGTGGGACACGACCGCCGGGAAGTTCGGGCCGTTCGCCGGCCAGTGCTTCGTGGGCGACCAAACGAACAGCGTCATCATGCGGGTGGCGCTAGAGAAGGTGGACGGCGAGTATCAGGGCGCGTGCTTCCCGTTCCGCAGCGGGTTCCAGTGCGGGGTGAACCGGTTGGCGTTCGCGCCGGACGGCAGCATCTTCGCCGGCCAAACGAACCGCGGGTGGGGTTCGCTCGGCGGCAAGCCGTTCGGCCTCCAGCGCCTCGCGTACACCGGCACCGAACCGTTCGAGGTTCACCACATCAACCTGACGAAGGACGGCTTCACGTTCACGTTCACGAAACCGCTCGACAAGCAGTTGGCGCTCGCATCGGACGTGAAGCCGGTGAGCGTGAGTTCGTTCACCTACGTGTACAACTCGAACTACGGCGGCCCGGAAGTGGACCAGCGCGCGGAGAAGACCGGCGCGGCGAAGGTGAGCGCGAACGGCAAGGAACTGTTCGTGCCGGTGGAGAGCCTGCGCCGCGGGCGCGTGTACGACTTCCGCTTGGACGTGAAGTCCGACAAGGGCGACCCGCTGCTCCACGCCGAGGCGTACTACACGCTGAACTACTTGGCGAAGTGAGAAACCCTGCCTCAGCCGCAGAGCAGCGGCAGATAATAGCCCGGGGTGCAGTTCGCGCAGCGAACAAACCCCGGGTACGCGATGCAAAACAGCACGAAGCCCCGGAGGGGCGACGGACACCACGTTCGCGTGATCCGAGTCTGTCGCCCCTCCGGGGCTTGTTCTCTTTTCGCGTGCCCGACCCGGGGTTGCGCTCGCAATGCCTCGCTCCACCCGGGGCTACAAATCTGCCGCCGCTCTGCGGATCGAAAACGTGCGGCACGTTGCTTGCGCGGGCGGCGTGGGTATGCTGGTGGAACCGCCCTCCCCTCTCGGAACCGCTGCCGTGCTCACGCTGCTCGCACTCGCGCTTGCGCCGCCGGAAATCGCCCCGCCGCCGCGCCCGGTCGGCCCGTTCGCCAAGTGGGAAAAGGACATCAGCGCCATCGAGAAGAGGCTCAAGGCGAACCCGCCCAAAGCCGGTGCGGTGTTCTTCGCCGGTAGCTCCAGCATCGTGAAGTGGGACTTGGGCAAATCGTTCCCGAAGGCCGGGTACGTCAACGTCGGGTTCGGCGGGTCCGTCATCGCCGACACCGCGCACTTCGCCCCGCGGCTGTTCGGCCCGGACAAACCGGCCACAATCGTCTTCTACGCCGGCGACAACGACATCGGTCGCGGCAACAGGCCCGAACAGGTGCTCGCGGACTTCAAGCGCGTGGTGGCCGAGTTGAGCAAGCTGAACCCGGAGTGCCGCATCCTGTTCGTCTCGATCAAACCGAGTGTCGCGCGGTGGAAACTGTACGACGCGCAGACCAGAGCGAACGCGCTCGTTCGTGACTACTGCGAGCGCACGCGCGGCCTCGTGTATGTGGACATCGTACCGCAGATGCTCCGCGCCGACGGCACCCCGGACCCGGACCTGTTCGTGAAAGACGGCCTGCACCTGAGCGAGAAGGGGTACGAACTGTGGACCGCGGCCGTGAACAAGGCCCTGAAGGCGCCGTGACGAAGCCTTGTAACCCGACGCGCGAGCGAGGGCAAACACCCTCGCTCGCGCGCCGGGTTAGCTCCGAAACGCGCTCTTCCCCGCGGCCGGCGCGCGATCCAGACTGAAACTCGCAAGGGGCACGCTCGGCGGGCGGTCGGTGAGCAGTTCGCACAGCACCTGCGCCGTGCCGATGGAGAGTTGCACGCCGGCGCGGAAGTGTCCGGCCGCGACGTACACGTTCGACCAGCCCGGCACCGCGCCGAGGAACGGCAGGCCGTCCGGCGAACCGGGCCGCAACCCGGCCCAACTCGCTTCGAGCGTCGCGCCTTTCAAGAGGGGAACGGCGGCGCGCCCGAAGGCGAGCAGTTCCGCGATCCCGGCTTCGGTGGTGCGCTTCTCGAACCCGGCTTCGGGTTCTTCCGTCGAACCGATCAGCGTGAGGCCGTCGCCGCGCGGCACCATGTACCGCTTGCCGAACAGCAGCACGCGCGTCGGGCCCGGGCCGCGCAGCGCCGCGATCTGCCCGCGCACCGGGAACACCCGCGGCGCGCACCCCAGCGGC
>JALHNS010000413.1:5498-6324 GCA_022843445.1 Gemmata sp. | reverse complement strand
ACGAGCCACGCGCCGCCCAGCGCCAGCGCCAGCGCCGCCAGCACACCCGCGACCACCGGGCCGGCCTGCGCTTGCGGGCGCTTGCCCTTCGGCTCTTGCCCGTAGCCCTCGCCCTCCACCTTCTTTTCGATGCCCTTTTCGCCGATCGCGGAAACGGTCGTCCTCCACTTCACCGTCTCGCCTTTGATCGAATCGGGCACGGTCGCGGTGCCGGTGAACCCGATCGCGTGCGCGCCCTTCACCTTGTTCTTCTCGAGTGCCGCGAACAACTCTTCGTCTTTCGCGTACCCCTTCGCCGCGTCCGCGGGCACCGCGTACACGCGCACGAAACTGCGCCGACCGACCGCCGAGAGCGCGAGCGGCTTGCCGTCCTTCGGCACGAGTTTGGTGCCGGTGGTCTCCGCCGCGGGTAGGAAATTCGACACGATTTCAACGAACACGTAGCCGGTCACGTCTTTGGCGACGACCAGTTCGTTTTCGACGGAAATGTACTTGTAGCCCTTCGGCGGCGGGGGCGGCGCGAGGTCGGCGAGCGCGACGCCGGCCGCGGCCAGCAGCAACCCGAGTGCGAGCGCGGAGCGGAACATGTGGGGGAACCTCTGGAACGGGAGAGGAGCGAACTCACACTACTCCAGACGAACGGCCGCGCCCGCGCGATTGTGAGCAAAAAAGCGAACCGAGGCTTTCGCCCCGGTCCGCTCGCGTTCTCGCCCGGTCTACTACCGAACCTGTAGCGCGGAAGGCTCACGGCACCGCCGGTGCGGCCGGGGTGAATTCATCCCGGGAACCGCGATCCGCGAGGTTGTTCCAGACCCGGGATGAATTC
>JALHNS010000413.1:0-5488 GCA_022843445.1 Gemmata sp. | reverse complement strand
CGGCGCCCCCGGCCCCTCGTGTTCTAAAAACCCCCGGGATGAATTCACCCCGGCCGCACCGATAGCGGTGCTGGAACAGCCTTCCTCGCGTCGTATGGCACAGAGTGCGCTCGGACGACGCAACATCGTCCTGCTGCAAAGCAGCGAGCTAAACCGAGGCGAGAACTGCACTCAGCGTATCGCAGCGGAGCGCGCGAGGCAACCACCGTTATCATTCTCTTGGGCGTGTCAGTTCGGCGATTACGAACGTCCGAAGCGCGGTGCGCTCCGTTCTTGCGAGAACCAAACTGTGGAGAAAAATGGAGACAAAGAACAACAGGATCAGGAACACCGGCGCGACCGCCGACCATTCAACCTGTCCTTGAATGGCACCGGGAAGCGGACTCAGCGCGCAGCACGAAAACAGACACACCACCAAGACCACCACACCACAGAAGACGAGCGACGCCGTAGGTGAACCGATGCGACAATGCACGTCGGAACCGTTCGGGGTCAGCTCGATCCGCGCGTTCAAAAGTTGGTGGAAGAGGTTTCGTGTGAATCCGAGGTGTCGCAAACGGAGGGACGATTCGGTTACTTCGCCCGCGTAGTGAAGGTCACCGCCATCGAGCCAGAAACCCAAGAACGGCACTCGTTCGGGAAGAACGAGCGGGCGCAACCGCGCCACGATTTCCGCAGGTGAAAGTGGAGAAACAACGGAAAAGTGTTCGGGCCAGAGAGCCATCGGACGCCCGCTTCAAAGTATTAGGAGGCCGAAGGCCGACGCCGTGTGCCGTTGCTGTGGAGCGCCATTCACTTTACGCGATGGTGCTTTCAGTTCCACAGCAACGGCACACGGCGTGTGCCTACTACTTTGAGACCTTACTCCCCGCCCTTGCGCTTCTTCTTGGGCGCGTCCACCTCCGCGCCCAGCGCGGCCAGTTCCGCGGCCGCGGCTTCCTCTTCCTCCGCGGCGGTCGCCTCCAGCGCGGCCGGGTCCACCACCTTCGGCGACCGCTTCTCGAGGATCTGCGCCGCCAACTCGTCGCGCAGCTTGGTGTTCTCCCGCAGGTGCTCCAGCGCCTTCTTCTCGCCCTGCGCGAACCGCTCGCCCTTGTACGAGAAGTACGCCCCGCTCTTTTCGAGCAGTTCGTCCTCCACGCCCATCGAGAGCACCTCGCCCTCGTAGTCGATGCCGCGGTCGTTCATGATGTTGAACTCCGCGTTGCGGAACGGCGGCGCGACTTTGTTCTTCACCACCCGCACGCGCGTTTCCGACCCCACGATCTCGTCGCCGTCTTTCACGTGCGTGACGCGCTTCACCTCCATGCGGACGCTCGCGTAGAACTTGAGCGCCAGCCCGCCGGGCGTGGTGTTCGGGTCGCCGTACATCACGCCAATCTTCTGGCGAATCTGGTTGATGAACATGAGGCAGGTGCGGCTCTTGTTCACCATCGGGTTCAGGATGCGCAGCGCTTGGCTCATCAGCCGGGCTTGCAGGCCCACCTTGATGTCGCCGATCTCGTTGCCGTCGGAGATTTCGTTCTTCGGCACCAGCGCCGCCACCGAGTCGATCACGATGAGATCGACCGCGTTCGACTTGATGAGCATTTCGGCGATCCGCAGCGCCTCTTCGCCGTAGCCCGGTTGCGAGACGAGCAGGTTGTCGAGGTCCACGCCGATGCGCTTGGCCCACGTGGGGTCCAGCGCGTGTTCGGCGTCGATGTACGCGGCCACGCCGCCGGCCTTCTGGGCTTGGGCGACCGTGTGCAGCGCGATGGTGGTCTTCCCGCTCGCCTCCGCACCGAACGCTTCGATGATGCGGCCCCGCGGCAGGCCCTTGCCGCCGAGCGCGATGTCCAACCCGAGCGACCCGGTGGAGATGCCCTCCACGTCCAGCGCGCTCATGTCGCCGAGCGACATAATCGAGCCTTTGCCGAACTCCTTCTCGATCGCCGCGAGCGCGTTTTTGAGGTCCTTGTTGTCCTTCGTGCCGGTGTCCTTTTCCTTCGCCATCGCCGTAGCTCCGATTGAGTGTGTGGTGGTGTCTGCGATGGGGTGGAAAGTACCACGACCAGCGCGGCGAACAAAGGTGAGTAGCGGCCCGCGAGAAAAAGAAATTGCGCGGGCCTCAAGCGCAACCGGTGACGGCGCGGAACGCGGACATTTGCTTGGCGAACGCGTCGTCCGAAAGGACCGGCGTCGCGCCGGTGGTGCGCAGCGGTTCGGCGAGCGGCACCCACGTGCGGCACCCGGCGTATTCGGGTTTGTCGAGGGTGTCGATCGGTTCCGGTAGCGCGAACGCGCGCACCGCGAGCGCGAACAGCCCCGGCGCGCGGTAGGCGAACCGCTGCTCCACCACTGCGGGCGTCCAGATGTGAAGCGCGTCGAGGTTCATTGCGGTTTCGAGGCTGCCGACGTGCGCGACGGCTTCGACGCGCACGAAGTGCGCGAGCCGCAGCGCCCCGGCGGGCGGCTTCGCGGCCTCGGTTTCGGCCAGCAGCGGGAGCGCTTCGGGTTTGATGCCGTTGCGGTGCTCGTGGAAGTACGTGGGGAACAGCACGAACTCCGGGAACTCCGGGCGGAACGCGCCGCCGTCTTCGGCAATGCCGCCCTTGCGGAGGATGAGCGCCTGCCGCCCGCTGGCAAGCGCGGCGCAGATCACGGCCCACTCTTTGAACGCCATTCCGAGCATGACCGCTCCTTCGCCGTGTCACTCCACGACGCTGATTCCGGTTTCCAACGCTTTCGGCTCGTTCGGCAGTCGCGCGATCACCGCGCACTTCCACAACGCAATTGGCGCTTCGCTGACGCGCGCGAAGTGCTGAACTCGCACGACGCCGTCGCGCCAGCGCGCGTGAAATCCGCTGCCCTCACCGCCCGCGCGAACCGCCCGCATCAGAAACAGGCGACCGTTCCCGGCCGGAGCGTCGACGCCGAACAGTTTCGTTTCGTCCGGTTCGAGTTCCGCCCACGAGCGGTTCTTCAGGCGCTCGAGCGCAGCCGTTTCGCGCCGAACCACCGGGCGCACGTCCGCGGGTAGCAGGAACACGTCCCCCGCTTTGTCACCGAAGAACGGATCGGTTCCACCGGTGACCCACTCTTCGCCGTCGGCACCGCCGCGCGCGCAACCCGACGTGAGCGCGACGAGGAGAATCAGAGTTCGGCACCGTCTGCGGTTCACGGTTCACTCCGGTTCGTGCGAAGTGCGGCCCCGCGTGCTACACTGGTCCGACGTTCCGCCCGCGCGCGAGGGGTCGCACACATGGCGAGCTTCTGGTCGGACATCGTGGACGATCACACCGGGCCGGACCTGACCGACGCGCTGATCGCCGACGCCGAAGCCGCGCTCGGCTATCGGCTGCCCGCGGCGTACCTGCGGGTGCTGTGGCTGCGCAACGGCGGCTACCCGGTGCGGTGCCGGTTCCCGACGGCCGCGCCCACCTCGTGGGCACCGGACCACATTCAGATTACGACGCTGTTCGGGGTGTGGCCCGGTTCGGGCCTGTTGGCGAGCGCCCGCCTCATTCGCGCCCGGAACCTGCCGGCGGTGGGGGTGGTGATCGCGGACACGCCGAGCGGGTGCGGCGACGCGGTGATGCTGGACTACTCCGCGTGCGGGCCGACGGGCGAACCGCGGGTGGTGTACGCGGAACCGGACGTGCGCACGGTAACGGAACTGGCCCCGACGTTCGCGGCGTTCGCCCGCGGGCTGGTGGTCGGCACCGCGGACGCGGACTGACGCGCGGCGCTCACGTCGCGCCGCCCGCCCGCGCCCCGGCGGCCCGCCGCTCCTGCTCGGCCGCCTCCGCTTCCACGCGGTAGAAGTAGGTGACCATTGCTGCGGTCGTGAGCGCGCCGAACGTGTGCCAAATCCAGTGTGTGCCCATCGGCAGGTACTCGGCGCTGTACTGGTCCACCAGTCGCGCCACCCACGCGATGCCGAAGCTGACCGCGCCGGCCACCACCCAGCCGCCGTGCCGGAACCGCGTCTTCCACAGCACGAGCACCACCGGGATCAGTACGATGCTCGCGAGCGACGCGTAGGACAGGTTGATGCTCAGTTGGCGGTTCATCGGGCCGAGCGCCGCGAAGAACAGGCGGTTCACCACCGCGTAGAACACGAGCACTCCGCACAGCACCAACAGGCGCGCGAGTGGCGGCCGCTTGCCCATCAGCCGCGACGCCATGAACAGCCCGCCGGCCAAGCCGAGGAGCGAAATCGGGATCACGTCCAACAGGAAGAAGAACCGCGCGGCCCGCGTGCCGTGAAAGAGCGTGCCGCCGATGCCGCCGGCGAGCAGAACGGGCATGCACGCGACGAGGAACGGGAAGTCGCGCAGGCGGCCGCGCACGCGCCACAGCCAGTAGAGCGCGATCCAGACGAAGAACGTCGCGGTCACGGTGTTCCACGGTTCGGCGACCAGCGGCGCGCCGTCCGCGAGCGGATCGAGCGGCGTTTCGACGTACCGCGGGCCGCCGTCGTCCATGCGGCCGTTCAGAACGAGCGCCCAATCGGGGCCGGTGGCGGGCGGTTCGGCGAGCGGGTCGGCGGGCATGCGCCCTCCTCGTGTTGGTGCGCGACGGGGCCGCGAGGAAAATTATTCGGCGCGGGCGGGGGCAACGCGCGGAAATTGCAGAAATTCTAGCGATTTTCGCGGGGTCAGATTTTCCGCGGACGCGCTTGACACGGTTCGGAACCCTTCCTAAGAAGCGCCTACCTTCGACCGGGCACCGAACGCGGCACGACGCGGCGCGCGAACCTGTGGGCCGGTAATCGCTTCACACTTGGACCCGTCGCACGCGGACGCGCCCCCGCGGCGGCACCGATATTGGATTTCGGGCCGGCGTTCGCCGATAGCAGTGGGGCTTCCGCGCCACCGGCCGCAACCGCACACAGAGGACCGACCGCATGGCCCGCCTGCTGCTCGCCGTTCCCGGTTTGGAGCCGGTTGAGGCGCTCCGCCCGTGGAGCGACGCTCTCACCCCGGCCCGCGCCGCGGACGACGAAGACGATTTCGAAGACGAAGACGACGACGAGGACGATGACGACGACGACGATTTGGACGACGACCTCGACGACGACGACCTCGACGATCTCGACGACGACGACGATTTGGACGACGACGACGACTTCGACGACGATCTGGACGACGACTTCGACGACGACTTCGACGACGAAGACGACGAAGACGACGAGGACGACGAGGACGACGAGGACGACGAGGACGACGACGAGGGCGGGGCACCGCCCAAGCCGAAGAAGTGACGGTACGAACGGGACGGGCGAACCGTCCCGTTTTCGTTTGCCGCGCGCCCGCGCCGTGTCGTATCGTGTACGACGCTCCGTGCGAACGCCTCCCGTAGCTCAGAAATGCGGCGCTCCGCGCCGACCCACGATACGCCGCCCCGGAACGCGGGCTACACTAGTGCCGTGCTGAACCCCGCTACCACCGCCGAACACCCGCCCGCGCCGGTGCCGCGCGCGGCCGCGCCGCTGGGCGCGGGC
>JALHNS010000412.1 GCA_022843445.1 Gemmata sp. | reverse complement strand
GAGCGGCGTGCAGTTCGACGCGACCGGCGAGCTGAACCCGCCCGCGCTCGGCGACACCGCGCGGCGGGAGCTGCGCACGCTGTTCCGCTCGTACGACCTGCAACTCGCGGCGCTGAACGTGCCCCTGCGCCGCGGACTGGATTCCGCCGAGAACCAGCAGCCGCGCATCGAACACGTGCGGAACGTCATGCGGCTCGCGTTCGACTTGGGCGCGCGCCGTGTGGTCGTGCCGATGCCGAAGTTGCCGGCGGAGGCGACCGACCCGCGCGCGGGGTTGCTCCGCGACGCCCTCGACGCGCTCGCGGCGTTCGGCGACAAGGTGGGATGCGCGGTCGCGCCCGAGTTGGGTTACGACCCTGCCGACGCGGCAGCCGCGTACTTCGACACGTTCGATCGCGGCTCGCTGAAGGCCACGTTCGACCCGGCGAACTTCCTGCTGCACGGGCACGACCCGCTGGCGCAGCTCGCCCCGCTCGCCGGGAAGCTCGCGCACGTGCTGGCGCGCGACGCCCGCAGTTCGGGCGTGAGCCGCGGCCTTGAAGAGGTGCCGCTCGGCGCGGGCGACCTCGACTGGATGGCCCTCACCGCGACGCTTCAGGTGCTGGAGTTCGACGGGTTCCTCGCCGTGAAGCGCGAGCAGGGCGCGAACAAACTCGCGGACGTGACGAACGGCGTTGCGTTCCTGAAGCGGTTCGTGGTGCCGTTGGGGTAAGTGTGCCGCCGACTTCGAAGTTCCTATCTTGAGATCGTCGCACTTCCCCCACGGGCGAGGTCGGGCGATGATCGACGTCCACATTCACGCCGTTCCGCCGAACCTGCCGGGCGTCGGGTCTTTGCACCCGTTGCTCAAGGAACCGCCCGAGGCGCTCGCCGCGGCCCTGCGCCGCGAGATGCAGACCGCGGGCGTTTCCCACGCGCTGGCGATGGGCAGTTGGAACAACCCCGACGACGACCCGCTCGGCATCAACCGCACGCTGGAGATCGCGGAGTTCGTGCCCGGCCTGCGGCCCATCGGCATCATGGACCCGGTGCGCACCGACGCGGAGCACTTCCGCCGCGTCGAGGCGGTTCTCTCGCGCGGCGCGGTTGTCGCGCTGAAGGGGTATCTCGGCTACCTGCACTACGAACCGGCGCACGCGAACTACCGCCGCTACTACGAACTCGCCGCGCAGTACCGCGTCCCGGTGATGTTCCACACGGGCGACACCTATTCGCCCGCCGCGAAGTTGAAGTTCGCGCACCCGTTGGGTGTGGACGAAGTCGCGGTGGACCACCCGGACTGCAAGTTCGTGATCTGCCACATCGGGAACCCGTGGACCACCGACGCGGCCGAAGTGATTTATAAGAACATGAACGTGTGGGCCGACCTGTCCGGCCTGCTCGTGGGCGACGACGGCACCTTCGCGTCGGAAGAGGGCCGCGAGCAAGTGAGCGAAACGGCCGCGGCGGTGGCCCGCGCGATCCGCTACTCGGAGCGCCCCAACCGCTTCCTGTACGGCACCGACTGGCCGCTCGCCCCCATGACCGCGTACCGCGAGTTCGTGCGCGAGGCGGTGCCCCCGGAGTGGCACGAACTGGTGTTCGAGGAAACCGCCCGCCGCCTGTTCAAGCTGGTGTGAGTTGGAGCGCACACCGCGCCCTTCCACTGTTTTCCGTTGACTCGCGCCGCGGCGCGTCTTAGTCTCGCACTTCCCGCCCCACTGGAGCCTCTCTGATGCCACAGATCACTCGCCGCGCCGCACTCAAAACCGCTGCCGCCACCTTCGCCGCGCCGTTCGTGTGGCGGCACCATGCCGCAACCGCCGCACCGAGCGAAACCGTGCTCCACGCGAGCTTCGGGGCCGGCGGCATGGCCGGGGCCGACATCGGTTCGCTCAGCGGCAGCAAGAACCTGAAGCTGGTCGCGGTCGCGGAAGTCGATTCCAACACGAAGAACCTCGCGGAGTTGAAGAAGAAGTGGCCGGACCTGCGCGTGTACGCCGACTACCGCGAACTGCTCGACAAAGAGAAAGACCTGAACTCGGTGAACGTCAGCACGCCGGACCACATGCACGCCCCCATCGCAATGCGCGCGCTGAACCGTGGGCTGAACGTGTACGGCCAGAAACCGCTCACGCAGACCATTCACGAAGCCCGGCTAATCACGGAAGTGGCGGCGGCGAAGAAGGTCGTCACGCAGATGGGCATTCAGATTCACTCCGCGCGCAAGCACAAACTGGTGGTAAAGCTGATCCGCGACGGAGCCATCGGGAAGGTGAAGGAAGTTCACTCGTGGAGCGGGAAGTCGTGGGGCGACACCGCCGCGAAGCCGGAGAAGAAAGACCCGGTACCCGCGAACTTGAACTGGGATTTGTGGCTCGGCGTGGCGAGCGAGCGGCCGTTCATCGCGGGGTACTACCACCCCGGGAACTGGCGCAAGCGGCTCGACTTCGGCACCGGCACGTTCGGCGACATGGGCTGCCACATCCTCGACCCGGTGTTCGACTCGCTCGGCGTCGGCAACCCGTCGCTGGTGCGCTCCGAACTGCCCGGCCCGAACGAATACAACTGGTCGCTGGACGTGCAAGTGAAGTACGTGTTCCCCGGCTCGAAGTACACGACGGATGAAGTGTCGCTGACGTGGTACAACGGCAACTCGCGCCCGCCGAAGGAAGTGGTGGAGAAGATTGGGAAACTGAAGCTCGACGGACAAGGCTCGATCGTGATCGGCACCGAAGGCGTGCTGTACTCGCAGTACGACTCCGGCAACCAACCGATTCTGATCGGCGACAAGTTCGCGGACTTCAAGATGCCGGACGTGAAGGGCGACGACCACTACTTGCAGTACGTGGAAGCGGTGCGCGGGAACGGCACCACGTCGGCCCCGTTCGCGTACGCCGGCCCGCTGACGGAAATGGTGCTGCTCGGCTGCCTCGCGACGCGGTTCCCGAAGACCGATCTGAAGTGGGACACGAAGGCGCTGAAGTTCACGAACAACGACAAGGCGAACGCCTTTGTGAAACGCGAGTACCGCAAGGGCCACGAAGTGGAAGGGCTGTAACCCGACGGCGCGGGCGCGTGTTGCACTGTGGGACCGAGGTCGGCTGTCCGAGCCAAGATGCCGGGCACCGCAGACGGGGCGCGGTGACTTGGCGCGAGCGGCCCCCTTCGCGTGTTGGTCGAGCAGACACTTAGGCCGCGTCCCAGACCACCACGCGGCCCGCGTCGCCGCCGGCCGCGAGGCGCAGGCCGTCGGGCGCGAAGGTGACGCAGAACACGCGGCCGATGTCCCACTTGTAACTCGCCAGTTCGTGCCCGGTCGCGGCGTCCCAGACGCGCACCGTTTGGTCCCAACTGCCCGTTGCCAGCGTGCGCCCGTCCGGGGCGAAGGCCACGCACGTGACCGCGCCCTTGTGCCCGCGGAGCGCCGCGCGCTCGGTGCGCTTCTGCGCGTCGAACACGCGCGCGGTCCAATCGACGGCGACCGCGAGGTGCTTCCCGTCGGCGCTCAGTGCGAGTGCCGGGCACGGCCCCGGCAGCGGCAGTTCGTGCGGCTTCGGCGCGGTGATGTCCCACAGCTTCACCTTGCGGTGCCCCGTGACCCACGCGACGAACTTGCGCCCCGGGCACGCGGCGATGGCCCGCACGCCGTTCGGCTCTTGGAAGTAGGGCTGCAGCTTGCGGTTCGCGGAAGTGTCCCACAGTTCGAACGTGCCGGCGGTCGCGGACAGGCGGTTCCCGGTTCCCACTGCAATTGTGCGGTCGTTCAGCGCGGCTACGGCCGTGATCGGGCGGTTCAGTTCGCCACACACTTCGGCCCATCCGTCGGGGCCGGGTTGCCACAGCGCCCAACCGAACTCGCCGCCGCACACCAGCCCGCCGTTCGGTAAGTAGTCGAGGGCACTCACCGCGAGCGGTTTGGGGCCGCGCTCGCGCAGCGCCCGCACCGACCCGGCGTCGTCGCGCAGCAGCACCGTGCCGTCTTTCGACCCGGTGGCGAGCGCCGCGCCGTCTGGGGAGAACGCGACCGAGTACACGACCGCGCGCAGGTCCACGGTTGCCGTTTGGTTCCGGTGGTCCTCGAACAGCAGCATCGGCCGTCCCCGTCGTCTGTGTGGTGAGTGGCGAAACCCGGCTCCCGCGTCCGGGCCGCGCCCGGTATGCTGAGACATTCTACTCCCGAACCCGGCCGCGTGCGACCTCATGAACATCGACTGGACCGACACCGACCCTGTAACCGGGGAGAAGCGGTTCGTACAGGCGGAAAAGTTCGCTCAGCGGTGGTCGTTCAAGGTCCGGTTCCGCCGCCGCACGAACTGGCAACCGGTGGAACCGACGCGCGACCTACTCGAAGTGCTGCTCGACGCACTCGAGCGGCGCGTGCCGCGGCGCGAAGGAGTGACAGAGGAAGACGTTGCGCGGGTTCGCGCGCAGTTGGCGAAGTTTCCCGAAGAAGGTCCGGTCGAACCGCTGGCGTAAGTCGGCGGGTTGTCTTCGCGCCACCCGTCGGCTCGCGCCGGTTCGCCAAGAGCGGAGTTCCCATGCCCTACACGCCGGTTCTCGCCACTCTGGGCTACGTGTTCTCGCCGTGCGGCACGAAAGTGCTGATGATCCACCGCAACGCGCGGCCCGCGGACCCGCACTTCGGGAAGTACAACGGCCTCGGAGGGAAACTCGAACCGAACGAGGACGTGGTGAGCGGGCTGCGCCGCGAGCTGCGCGAAGAGGCCGGCATTGAGTGCGAAGCGGTACGGCTCGCGGGCACCATCTCGTGGCCGGGATTCGGGAAGAACGGAGAAGACTGGTTCGGCTTCATCTTCCGTGTCGAGTCGTTCACCGGCACGCCGCTCGAATCGAACCCCGAAGGCGCACTGGAGTGGGTGCCGGTGGCGCGCGTGCCGGAGTTGCCACTGTGGGACGGCGACCGGTACTTCCTGCCGCTGGTGTTCGACCGCTCCGCGCCGCCGTTTCACGGCGTGATGCCGTACCGCGCCGGCAAGCCCCTGAGCTGGAGCTACACGGCGCTGGGGTGAGCGCCCGACGCGTGCGGCGCGCAGCGAGTTCCCGATTCAGGCGGGATTTCGGACGCGGGCTGAAAGTTTTTCCGCCAGCGGGCGTTCGGGGCGCTTCGTGTGCTAGATTCTGTGAAGGATCAATCTGCCCCGGCCGCCCGAAGGGGTCTCGTGTTGTCTTTCTTTCCCAACGTCCGCTCGTCAACACCCGGCGCGTTCGTGCCGGCGGTCGGCGCGGTGCCCACACCGGGCTACCGGTTGCGGTGCCTGCGCGGGCGCGGCGGGTTTGCCGAGGTGTGGGAGTCCGATTCGCCCGCCGGGCCGGTCGCGCTCAAGTTCATGCCGTCGTCCAACAGCGGTAGCACCGCTCGCGAACTGCGCTCCGTTCACTCGTTTCGCAACCTCGAACACCCGTACTTGGTCAAGACGCACGGCGCGTGGACCGTGCCCGGGTACATCGTCATTTCGATGGAACTGGCCGAAGCCACCCTCCTCGATTTGCTCACCCTCTACCACAACGACCTGCACCAGCCGTTCGACCCGCAGGTGCTGTGCCTGTACCTGTGGCAGGTGGCCGAGGCGCTCGACCACCTGAACGCGCACGCCCACGTGCGCGAGTCGCGCAAGGTGGGGTTCCAGCACGGCGACGTGAAGCCCAACAACATCCTGCTGTTCGGCGACGTGGCGAAACTGACCGACTACGGTCTCGCCACCACGATGAGCGCGAACTCGGTACCGTGCTCGCGCCAAGGCACCCGCGACTACGCCGGCCCGGAAGTGTTTTGCGGCACCATGACCGACTGGTCCGATCAGTACAGCCTCGCGGTCACGTATTACGCTCTGCGCGCCGGCGCGCTGCCGTTCCCGCCGGCCGCGAAGCAAGACAAGACCAACCGCAGCACCGTGCGCCCGCTGGCCGACCTGAGCGGTGCGACCGAACCGGAGCGCGCCCCACTGTTGCGCGCGCTCTCACCGATCCCCACGAACCGGTTCCCCACCTGCCGCGAGTTCATGTCCGCGATGCTGGCGGCTCTGCGCCTGCGAGTGGAAACGCCTCACGACGGCAAGATGCGCGTGACGCGCGAGCCGGCGAAGAGCTATTCTGGGTCCGGGTCCGTCTCGCGCCCCGCCAGCGCCGGGAGCGTGTTCGACGCGCCGAAGTAGGACCGGCTTTCGGTCCGGCCCGCGTCACGTTCCCCCGTACGCCCCGACCCCCGACCCATTCGGTACCGGCGGAAGCGTCGCGGGCGGCGCGCCGCCGGGCCGGGGGGCGTCGGGCACCGCCGCGGGCGGAATGCGCTCGTCGGGATCGCGGCGCGGCGGCGCACCGTCGCGCCCCGGT
>JALHNS010000411.1 GCA_022843445.1 Gemmata sp. | reverse complement strand
CCGGGCGTATACTTCAACAAAGGCATCGCGCGAACGGTTCCCCCTCCCCGTTATCAGGTGTTGGCATGTCCGCACTTCCGCCGCCGGTCAGTCCCGGCAATCCGTTTGGTAACAGCGTCACGTACCTCATGGCGTGCCAGCAGTTGCGCGCCGTGGCTCGCGCCATCGATCTCGACGCGGGCGTCGCCGAGCGGCTGATGACGCCCAAGCGGTCGCAGGTCGTGTCGGTGCCGGTGCGCCGCGACAGCGGCCGCACCGACGTGTTCATCGGCTACCGCGTACAGCACTCGCTCACCAGCGGCACCAGCAAGGGCGGCCTGCGGTATTCCAAACACGTCGATTTAGGAGAGGTGGCGGCGCTGGCGATGTGGATGAGCTGGAAGTGCGCGATCATGAACCTGCCGTTCGGCGGGGCGAAGGGCGGCATCGCGGTCGATCCGGCGGAACTGTCGCGCAACGAGAAGGAGCGGCTCACGCGCCGCTTCACCGACGAGATCCAGAACATCATCGGCCCGCGGATCGACGTGATGGCCCCGGACATGGGCACCGACGAGCAAACGATGGCGTGGATCTACGACACGTATTCGATGAAGGTGGGCTACGCGTGCCCGGAGATCGTGACCGGGAAGCCGGTCGAACTCGGCGGGTGCGTGGGGCGGCGCGAGGCCACCGGCCGCGGCGTGACGTACTGCATTCAGGAGGCGTTCGACGAACTCGGCATCCGCGCCGAGACCGCGACCGCCGTCGTGCAGGGGTTCGGCAACGTCGGCTCCGTGACGTGCGACGAACTCACGAAGCTCGGTACCAAGATCGTGGCGATCGGCGACCGCTACGGGTCGGTCCGCAACCCGAACGGCATCGACGTCGCGGCGCTACACGCGCACGTCCGCGCGCCGGGGAACGACCGCAAGACCGTCGTCGGGTTCGCGGGCGCGGAGGCGATTCCCGATTCCGAACTGCTCACCACGCCCTGCACGGTGCTGGTGCCCGCCGCGATGGAGCGCGTGATTACGCCGGACAACGCCGCGAAGCTGAAGTGCCGCGTGCTCGCCGAGGGCGCGAACGGCCCGACCACCCCGGAGGCCGACGACATTATCGCCCGCAGCGACATCTTCGTCATCCCGGACGTGCTGTGCAACGCCGGCGGCGTGACCGTGTCGTACTTCGAGTGGGTGCAGGACCTCGCGCAGTTCATGTGGGACGAAGACGAAGTGAACTCGCAGTTGAAGAAGCTGATGCTGGGCGCGTTCCGCCGCGTGCGGGCGGAAGCGAAGGCCCGCAAGTTCGGAATGCGGTCCGCGGCTCTGAGCCTCGGCGTGCAGAAGGTGGCGCGCGAAAAGGAGATGCGCGGCCTGTACCCGTAGGCGCGAGGCGGCCGCGCGAGCGCGGGGAGCGCTCGCGGGCCGGTTGGTGCGCCCCTACTGGCGCGCCGCGCCCTTCGTGCGCATCGAAATGCCATAGAAGCTCGTGCCCGCGGTCACGAACAGCGTCTTCCCGTCCTTCCCGCCGAAGCACACGTTCGTCGTGCCCTCGGGCACGTCGATCGTCGCGGCCTTCTTTCCGTCCCTCGCGAACACGTGTACCGCTTTGCCGCGCGTGAGGTACACGTTCCCCGCGTCGTCGATCGTCATGCCGTCCGAACCGAGTTCGCAGAACAGCGCGCGGTTCTTCAGCGCGGCGTCGTCCGCGATGTCGTAGCGGTAGGTCTTGTTCGCGCCGATGTCCGCGACGTACAGCGTCTTCCCGTCCGGCGTGCCGATGATGCCGTTGGGCTGTTTGATGTCGCCCGCGTCGGCGCGACTCAGCTTCCCCGCGGCGCTCAGGAAGTACACGCCCTGCGTGTCCTGTTCCTTCGGCCCGCGCTTCCAGTAGGGGCGCTTGTAGAACGGGTCGGTGAAGTACGCGGAGCCGTCGTCGCGCACCCAGATGTCGTTCGGGCCGTTCAGCAGCTTCCCGCCGAAGTCCTTCACGAGCACGGTCTTCTCTTTGGTCTTCACGTCGATCTTCCACAGTTCGTTCTTTTCGTCCGCACACGCCCAGAGCGCGCCGTTCTTGTCGAACGCGAGGCCGTTCGAGCGCCCGCACGGTTCCATGAAGGTGCTGAGCTTCTTCTCGGTCGCGTTCCAGAACACAATCTTGTCGTTGGGCTGATCGGTGAAGTAGACGTTGCCGTCGGCGTCCGGTGCCGGGCCTTCGGTGAACTTGAACCCGGTGGCGAGCTTTTCGAGCTTCGCGCCCGGTGCCACCGGCGACGCGGGTTCGTCGGCGGCGCGGGCCGTGAGTGCGAGGAGTGAAGCGAGCGCGAGCGCGCGGAGCATCTGAGGAACCCCGGTGGGAGAGTGGAACACCGGCGCGATTGTCGCCGCACGAGGGAAGCGCGTCAACTTCCCGGGACCGCGGCCGTCTCGGCCGCACGACGAAGGCGCGCAGGGGACTTGCAACGGTGCCCGAATTGCGTCGCTCGTGCGGTCGAGACGGCCGCGGTCCCGGGAACCGACGCCTTCGGTTACTTCGGGAACGGGAAGCCGCCCATGCCGCCGCCCGGCGCGGAGCGCATGCGCTTCAGTTGCTCGCGCTGTTCGGCCGTCAGTAGGTCTTCGAGTTCCTTGTCCACCTGCTTCTGCAACTCCGCGAGCTTCCTCTTCTGTTCCGGCGTCAGGCGCAGTTGGTCTTGGGCTTGCGCGCCGAACACGTCGCCGGGGCGCTGCGGTTGCGGGGCCGGTTGCGGCGGGCCGAACCCGAAGCCGCGCATCACTGGGGCGTACCCGGTACTCTTCCCGTCCAACTGCGCCGCGATGCTCGCGAGGCGCTTCTCCACGAACGCGCGCAGGTCCGGCGGCGTGGCACCGAACGCGCCGCCCGGCCCCGCGAACTCGCGCCGCGCTTGCACCGCCTTGCGCTCCTTCTCGATCAGCGGCTTCGCGGTCTTCTCCAGCGCCGCGATGTCCGCGAACACCTTCTCTTTGTTGAACGCGGTCTTCGTCACCTCCGCGACAATCTTCTTGTACTTCTCTGCGTGCGCCTTGCTCGCCATGATGCGATCCGCCAGCCGGCACATCTGATACGGCTTCGTGACGCTCAGGTCCGCTTGCTCGTCCACGGAACCGAAGATGTTGAAGTTGCCGAGCGACAGGTCGGTGTCCCACGGGATGAAGTGGAACTTCTTCGTCTGCGGGTGCAGGTACAGGCAGTAGTTGTGCCCGTTGGTGAAGAAGCTGTCAAGGTTCGAGACCACCGCGGTCGCGGCCATGTAGCGCAGGAACGCGTCCACGTCCAAGTAGTCGGCGACCTGCTTGTGGAACTCGGCCTCGGTACTCTGGTTCACGAGGCGAATGAACGCGATGACACGATCGCTTTCTTCCTTCGTCGCGTCGCGCTTCGGTTGGTAGTTGTCCTTGTAGCGCGCCCAATCGTTGCCGAGGAATTCGAGGCTGCGCACGCGCTCGGGCTTCATCAGCAGCCCGTCGTTGTCCTTGTAGTGGAGCTTCAAGAAGTTCTTGTCCACGCTCTCGGTGAGCGTGTACACGCCAACGAACTCCTTGTCGTACTTGCCGGGCACGGTGAGCGTGACTTCGGCGAACGCGGTGCGCGGCGCGGGCACCCCGGCGGCGCGGTACACGGCGTAGGCCAGCGCCTCGCGCGACTTCGCCGGGTCCATCACGCCGCAGTGCAGGTTCAGCGACTTCAGCCCGTGGAACCGGGCCGCGTCGTCGAACCGGTCGAGGTCCACCTTCATCGAGCGCTTCAGCCCGCGCATCGTGGAGAAGTACGTCGAGTTGCCTTTGTACCGCAGGCCCACTTTGGCGATCGTTTTTCCGTCCGCGGTGAGCGAAGCCTCGGCCCACGGGAACTGCGTGTCGAACGCGCCGCGGTGCGTCTCGCGCGCCGGTTCGCCGGGCTTGGGTTCCACCTTCGGCTGCGCCGGGCCTTTGGGGAACCCGCCGAACCCGCCGAGCGCGGTCGGTTGCATCGCGGCGTATTCGGCGGCGGTCATCTCGAAGTGCAGTTGCCACACCTTCTCGTGGCCGAACACGTCGGCACCCGCGGCCGGTTTCGGCTTCTTGTCGTCCTTCTGCGGTTCGTCCGCGGCGCGCGCGACCGGCTCCCAGAGTGCCGCGGGCACCGCAAGCGCGACCGCCACCGAGTACAGCAGGTACTTCATGTGTGCACCGAACGCGGGGAAGCTGATGAGAGGAATGATTGTAAAGGAATGATGAAGCCGCAGTGAGTAGCGGTCGAATTCGCGTAACGGGTTCGGGTTGATTCGCCCGGTGCGATGGGTATTAATGCCGCTCTTCACGTACACACGGCGGCACGGATGCGGAACGCTCTGCGATGGGCACTCGGCGCGGCGGCGGTTGCGGTGGCGCTCGCGCCGCCCGCGGTCGCGTACCGCGCGCAGTACCTGCACCAGAAGCGATTTCGTGAAGTGGAAGCGGGGAAACTGTACCGATCCGGGCAAATGACCGCGAACGGGTTTCGCGAGGCCATCGACAAGTACGGCATTCGCACCGTGGTCAACTTGCAGCACGAGAACCCGGACCCGCTGCTGCCGAACAACTGGCTCGGTAAGGGCGTGATTCACGAGCGCGCGCTGTGCGAGCAGCTCGGCGTGAAGTATGTGCTCATCACGCCGGACGTGCTCCCGCCGGGCAACACGGTTGACACGGAACCGGAAGCCGTCCGCGAGTGGCTGAGCTTGCTCGCGGACGAAGCGAGCTATCCGATTCTGCTGCACTGCAAGGCCGGGCTGCACCGCACGGGCCGGCTCACCGCGATCTACCGCATGGAGAAGGGCGGTTGGGACCACGGCGCGGCGCTGCGCGAGCTGCGCGCGAACGGCTACGGGTACGTGATGGCGAGCGAGCAAGACGACTTCATCGTGCAGTTCGTGCAGAACTATAAGCCGCGCGGGTTCACGGCCGCCGCGGTGGGCATCGCCGGGCCGATCGGGGTGCTGGTGCCGAACCCGGAAGGGGGCCGCAAGTGACGACCCTCGACCGCATGTTCTTCGTCGCGTACCTGCGCTCGTACCTGATCGTGCTGTCGTGCTTGGTCGGGCTGTACGTGGTCATCGACCTGTTCACGCACCTCGACGACTTCGTGAACAAGCCCGGCGGGTTCGCGAAGAGCATGCGGCACATCGCGGCGTACTACGGGACGCGGGTGCCCGAACTGTTCGACCTGTTGGGGAACTTCGTCACGCTCATCGCGGCGGTGTTCACGGCGTCGTGGATGCTGCGGAACAACGAGTTGCTGCCACAACTGTCGGCCGGCATCCCGACGCGCCGCGCGATCCGGCCGCTGCTGCTGGGTTGCGCGCTGACGCTGGCACTGGGGCCGCTGAACCAAGAGTACCTGCTGCCGGAAGTGGCCGACAACCTGACCGGACAGCGCGACGACCCGGACGGTGCGAAGGCGCAATCGCTGCTGGGCGCGTTCGACGCGAGCGGCATCCACATCGAAGGGTTCGCGGGGTTCCGCAAGGACCGCAAGGTGGACCGCCTGAGTGTGACGTTCCCGGAATCGTCGCCGAGCGGCATGGTGCACATGACCGCCGAGGAAGCGGTGTTCGAACCGAAGCGGGGCGACGACCCGCTCACGGGCGGCTGGCTGCTGACGCGCGCCGAACCGAAGGCGTTCGAGGGGCCGCTGCCGACGAACGTGATCGCGCTGGGCACCGGGCGGTACTTCCTGAAAGTGACCGACGCCGATTACGACGCGGTGTGCCGCGGCGGCGCGTGGTACGTGCACGCGAGCACGACGAAGTTGCGCGAGATGCTCGCGGACCCGGAGCCGCGGCGCCGCGGCAAGATGGCCGTGCTGTTTCACGCGCGCGTCACCAAGCCCTTGGTGGGCGCGGTGATGGCGTTCTTGGGGCTGGCGATCATTCTGGCGAACCCGAACCGGCACGTGTTCGTGAGCGCCGGGCTGTGCCTCGCGGCGACCGCGGCGCTGTTCCTGTTCGTGCTCGCGTGCAAGTACCTCGGCGACCAAGACGTGCTCCCGCCGACGCTGGCCGCGTGGCTGCCGGTGGTGCTGTTTGGCCCGATTGCGCTGGTCGCGTTCGATGCCGTCCACACCTGACAGAGGTCCTCCATCCCCTGTCCCCCTGTCCCCTGCCCTACCCACGTTCGCGCGCCGAAGTGCTCTTGACGCATTCGCGGCGCACGGTATCTCTCGTGACCTTTGCAGGAACACGGGCCGCCCGCACCGGGGGTTCGAAGCGGGCCACCCCGCACGCACGGAGGACGACGGCATGCGCATGTTCACACACCGGGCCGCGAGTCTGATTCTCGGCTCGGCGCTGGCCGCGACCGCCGCGGCGCAACCGACGCCGCCGGCGCCGGT
>JALHNS010000410.1 GCA_022843445.1 Gemmata sp. | reverse complement strand
CCCGCGGCGCGCGCGCGGAGGGCGCGCGCCGCGCGCTCGCGGTGGGCCTGCTGCTGCTCACCGCCCACGGGGCCGAACTCGTCTGGCAGACGAACCGGACCATCGACCTGTCTGAGCGGGAGAAGTCGCGGCCGATCCGCGCCGTGCTGCGGTTCGTCGATCAGCACCGGCACGAGCCGGACTTCAGTTTCGCCATCGACTACGCGCACTCGGATCCGATCGTCCCTATGCACGACCGGCCGACACCGGAACTGCTCTTCAGCAGGTGGACCAGCGTCACCAACCCGAAGTACCGCGTGACCGTGCGCGACGGCAAGGCCCTCGTTCAGCCGCCGCCGAGCGCGTCCAACCCCTGACGCACCGCGCCGGCGCTCTCGGGGCGCACGGCCCGTGCCACCTCGGAGCCGTCCTTTAGGAACACGAGCGTCGGCCACAGCTTCACCGCGAACGAGCGGCCCAGCGGCTTACCCTTTCCGTCCGCGACTTTGATGCGCCGCACGTTCGGGAACGCCGCGAGCGCCGCGGCGATGTCCGGTTGCGCGGATCGGCAGATCGGGCACCAGTCCGCGCCGAACTCCAGCACGACCGCGCCGCGCAGCGCGTCGATTTCCGCCCGCGTGGGGCCGGGGTCTTCGTAGGCGTCGCTCATGGCGTCACTCCGTAATGCGCTCGGCGTGCGCGTACACGTTCAGCCCGTCGGCGCGCACGAAGCCGGCGAGCGTGACGCCGAACCGTTCGGCCAGTTCCACCGCCAGCGACGACGGCGCGCCCACGCCCGCGAGCACCGGCGCGCCGGCCGCGATCGCCTTTTGCACCAACTCGAAACTGAGCCGGCCGCTCGCGAGCAGCACGAAGGTCGATAGCGGCACGCGGCCTTCCGCGAGCGCCCAGCCCACGAGCTTATCGAGCGCGTTGTGCCGGCCCACGTCTTCGCGCACCGCGAGCAGTTCGCCCGCTGGCGCGAACAGCCCGCTCGCGTGGACGCCCCCGGTGCGCGCGAACAGCGGTTGCGCGTCGCGCAGCTTCGCCGGCAGCGCTTGCAGCACGCTTCGCGGAACGCGCACCGGCGATGTGACGCGCGCGGCGCGCACTTCGAGGTCCGCGAGCGACTGCTTCCCGCAGACGCCGCACGCGGACGACGTGACAAACCCGCGCTCGGCCGGTACGCGCCGCGCGACCGACAGGCGCGCTTCGACCACGTTCGGCGCGACGGGGTCCACCGCGAGCAGTTCGTCGGCGTCCGCAATCACGCCTTCGGCGAAGAGAAAGCCCGCGACGAGTTCGTCGTCGTGCCCGGGGGTGCGCATGAGCACCGCGACCGCCTTCCCGCCGATCCGCACCTCCAGCGGCGCTTCCACCGCGAGCGCGTCCGCCCGCGGCCCGGTCGCGCCGAGCACGCGGGCCGAAACGAACTCGCGGTCCGGGTGCATTACGCGGCACCGCCGTTCGCGGCGCGGGCCACCGTCACCGCGACGAATTTCGAGGTCGGCGTGTTGCTGCCGTCCGCGGTGCTGTCGAGCGGAACGAGCACGTTCGTTTCGGGGAAGTACGTCGCGCAGCACCCCGCGGGGATGTCGTACTCGACCGCTACGAACGTGCGCGCGACGCGCGTTTCGCCGCGGAAGTGCCCGGTGATGTCCACCACGTCGCCCGCCTTCAGCCCGCGGTCGCGCAGGTCGTTCGCGCTCAGCAAGATCACGCGGCGCTCGTTCTGGATGCCGCGGTAGCGGTCGTTCAGCCCGTACACCGTGGTGTTGAACTGGTCGTGCGTGCGGATCGTCATCATCACCAACTGCCCCGGTTCGACGCGCAGTTCGTGCAGCGGGTGCGCGGTGAACCGCGCCTTGCCGGTTTGCGTCGGGAACGCGCCCTCGCGCGGCTTGTTCGGCAGGTAGAAGCCGCCGGGCTGCCGCGCGCGGGTGTTGTAGTCGTCGAACCCCGGAATCACGCGCTGAATGCGCTCGCGAATGCGGTCGTAATCCGCCGCGAGTTCGAGCCACGGGACCGTCGAACGCGCGCCGAGTGTGGCCGACGCGAGCCGCGCCACGATCTCCACTTCGCTCAGCAGGTGCGGCGACGCGGGCGCGAGTGTGCCGCGCGACTGTTGCACCACCCCCATCGAGTTCTCGGTGGTCACGAACTGCTCGCGCCCGTTGCGCACGTCGCGCTCCGTGCGCCCGAGACACGGCAGTATGAGCGCCGTGCGCCCGCACACGAGGTGCGACCGGTTCAGCTTGATCGAGACGTGCGCCGTGAGCGCACAGTTCTTGAGCGCGACCGCAGTGGCGTCGGTGTCGGGTGTCGCGCTCAGGAAGTTGCCGCCGAGCGCGAAGAACACCTTCGCGCGGCCGTCGCGCATCGCGCGGATCGCGTCCACGGTGTCGAACCCGTGGTGCCGCGGCGGGGAAAAGTGGAACTCGCGCGCGAGCGCGTCGAGGAACGCTGCGCCGGGCTTCTCGTAGATGCCCATCGTGCGGTCGCCCTGCACGTTCGAGTGCCCGCGCACCGGGCACAGCCCCGCGCCGGGCTTGCCGATGCTCCCGCGCAGCAGTAGCAGGTTCACCACTTCCTGAATGGTGGCGACCGCGTGCTTGTGCTGTGTGAGGCCCATCGCCCAGCACGCAATGATCCGCTCGTTCCCGGCGGCTAGGTCCGCGAACTGCTCGATCTGCTCACGCGACAAGCCGCTTTGCTCGGTGACGCGCTCCCACGTCGTCGCTTCCAGTTCCGATGCAAACGCTTCGTAACCGTCTGTGCGCTCGCTCACGAACGCGCGATCAAGCGCGCCGCGCGCGAGGAGCGCTTTCATTGCTCCCTTCAGCAGCGCTTGGTCGCCACCGATGCGCACTTGCAAATACAGGTCGGTGAGCGGGGTCGCGAAGCCGAGCATCCCGCGCACTTCCTGCGGGTTCTTGAACGCGAGCAGACCGGCTTCCTTCAGCGGGTTCACGGCCACGATCTTCGCGCCCGCGCGCTTCGCGGCTTGCAGCGCCGTGAGCATCCGCGGGTGGTTCGTGCCGGGGTTTTGGCCCAGAATCAGGATCAGTTGCGCCTTCTCGAAGTCATCGAGCTTCACGGTGCCTTTGCCGATGCCGACCGTCGGCACGAGCGCGCTGCCGCTCGACTCGTGGCACATGTTCGAGCAGTCCGGCAGATTGTTCGTGCCGAACTGCCGCGCGAACAGTTGGTACAGAAACGCGGCCTCGTTCGACGTGCGCCCGGAGGTGTAGAAGAGCGCTTCGTCCGGCGAACCGAGTGCGTTCAGTTCGTGCGCGACGAGCGCGAACGCCTCGTCCCACGCGATCGGTTCGTAGTGCCGGCTGCCGGGGCGCAGTACCAGCGGTTCCGTGAGCCGCCCCTGCTGCCCGTGCCAGTAATCGCTTTCGCGCGCGAGCGCGTCGATGCTGTGGTCGCGAAAGAACTCCGCGGTGAGGCGGCGCGAGTCCGCTTCCCACGCGACGGCCTTCGCGCCGTTCTCGCAGAATTCGGCGGCCGAGCGGTGTGCGTCCGGTTCGGGCCACGCGCAGCTCGGGCAGTCGGTGCCGCCGATTTGGTTCAGCGAGCGCAGAACGCGCGTGCCGCGCGCGACCCCGGCTCGGCCGAAGACGTGCGCGAGCGACACCGCTACGGCTTTCGCCCCGGCCGCGGCGTGCGAAGGCGCGCTCACGCTTAGTTCGCCGAGTGCTTCGGGGCAGTGCGCCTCGGGGGCGGCGTTCGGTTCGTCCGGCATTCTGGTCTCTCTCAGCGTTGCCGGGGTTGAAACCCCGGCCTGTGCAAGGTGACGCCGTTGGCGTCCAAAGAACAAGAAGAGCGCGCCGTGTTGTGGTCCCAACGGGACCACCTTGCATAGGCCGGGGTTTCAACCCCGGCCGCGCAACGCGGACAACGAACCGCGTCGCACTCGCGTGGACGATCTTGTTTTACCCGCGGCGCGCGCCGCGGTACACTGCACGCACCCACACCGGCGCGCCGTCTCGCCGCGCCACCTGCCATCGGAGCCTCTCCAAATGCGCCTCGCTTTGTTTTCTGTCGCGCTGCTCGCGTCACACGCCAGTGCCGCCGACCCGGTCATCAAGTCCGCGAAGAGCGGCGCGTGGAGCGCGCCGGCCACTTGGGAGGGCGGCGCGGTGCCCGCCGCCGGGGCGCGCGTTCTCGTGCGCGAAGGCCACACGATCACCTACGACGCGAAGAGCGACGCGGTGATTCGCGCGATCAACATCTCTGGCGAACTGGCGTTCGCCACCGACCGCGACACCGTGCTGAACGTCGGCCTCATCAAGATTCAAGCGGGCGACGAGTACAGCGAAGACGGCTTCGATTGCGAAGCGCACGGCATCAAGCCCGACCCGAACAAGCCGCGGCCGGCGCTGATCGTTGGCACCGCGAACGCGCCGGTTCCCGCCGGGAAGACGGCACTGATTCGGCTGCACTATGTGGACGGGATGAACAAGGAGACGTGCCCCGCGATCGTGTGTTGCGGCGGGCGCATGGGCCTGCACGGTGCGCCGCTGGGCCGCGCGTGGGTGAAACTCGGCGCGCCGGCGAAGGTTGGAGATAGCGCGATCACGCTCGCCGAACCCGCGAGCGGGTGGAAGAAAGGCGACCGTATCATCGTCACCGGCACGCAGACGCACGGGAACGCGAAGACCGAATCCACCACCGAAGAGCGCGTGATTGCGGCCATTGAGGGTACCGCGCTGACCCTCGACGCGCCGCTGAAGATGGCGCACGCCGGGGCAGGGGAGTACCGCGCGGAAGTGGCGAACCTCAGCCGCAACGTGATCGTGGAAAGCGCCAATAAGGACGGCATCCGCGGGCACACGATGTACCACAAGCACTCCGCGGGGAGCCTGAGCTACGCGGAGTTCCGGCACCTCGGCAAGAAGGACATCCTCGGTAAATACGCACTGCACTTCCACTTGGTGCGCGACACGATGCGCGGCTCATCCGTGGTCGGTTGCTCGATCTGGGACAGCCACAACCGGTGGCTCACGGTTCACGGCACCGATTACCTCGTCGCCCGCGATAACGTGGGCTACAAGAGCATCGGGCACGGGTTCTTCCTCGAAGACGGAACCGAAGTGTACAACGTGTTCGACCGCAACCTCGCGGTGGGCGCGGAGCACGGCAAGCGGTTGCCCAAGCAGGTGCTCCCGTTCGACGCGAACGAGGGCGCGGGGTTCTGGTGGACGTGCAGCCTGAACACGTTCACGCGGAACGTGGCGACCGAGTGCGACCGGTACGGCTTCCGCTACGAAGCGACACCGACGAGCGCGCTGAAGTTGATGTTCTCGATCCGCCAACCGGACGGCTCGCGCAAAGACATGGACCCGCGGACGCTCCCGTTCGTGCGGTTCGAGGACAACGAAGTTCACAGCAGCAACGGGTTGTACGGCGTGAACCTCGGTGAGGGCGTAAACCGCGTGGGGCCGGACTCGAAGCACCCGTTCGTCGTGCGCAACCTGAAGGTGTGGGACATTCACTACGCGTTCCGCCCGCAGGTGCCGAACCTGATCGTCGAGAACCTGCACATCGAGCGCGCGGCTTACGGCGTGTACCACCCGAACTACGACGGGCACTACTACAAGAACGTGTACATCGGCCACACGAACACCGAGCCGTTCAACCGCGGGCACGACGACCTGAGCGTGCAGTACGGTACGCTCGTGGTGGACGGCCTCACGTTCGACGGCGTGCGCTCCGGCGGCATGCCGCTCGTGCAGATTTCGGACGACAACCCGACCGGGGCCGCCGTCACGCACGTTCGCGGGCTGAAGACCACGAACTGGACCGACGGCAGCAAGCAGCGCGCGGTGGCGAACCTCGGTGGCGGCCCGCGGCCCGCGCCGAAGAGCGAAAAGGGCGTGCCCATCTTCTTCCACGACTGGTTCGGTGAGGGCAAGCACGCGATGGTGGTGAGCGTGAAGTCCGGGGAGTTCAAAGCCGCGCCGGACTCGTTCCAGCAAGTGCGCGACCTGACCGGCGACCAGTCGCGGGCGAAGGAAGTGAAGGACGTGCCGTTCCCCGCGGCCCCGCAACTCGTTGACGACTTGCCCCCGCAAACGGTCGTCACCAGTGTGACGCAGAAGGACGGGAAGCTCGTGGTTCGCGGTACCGCAGCCGACAACGGCACCGTGAAGCGGGTGCTGGTGAACGGCGCGGAAGCGAAAGCGCTCGCGCCGAACTTCTCCGAATGGGAAGCGACCGTGCCGGCGGCGCGCGAACTGAAGGCGCACGCTGAAGACGCCGCGGGGAACGTCGAACTGGCCCCGCACGTCGTGAAGGTGCCGTAACCGTATTCAGAGTAGTAGGCACGCTCCGCGTGCCGCGTGTTCGGGCCGCGCCAGTTTTTACGCGTGCGAAGTAGC
>JALHNS010000409.1 GCA_022843445.1 Gemmata sp. | reverse complement strand
GTTCGCCCTGATGAGACGACCGACGGCGACCCAGTGCCATGACGACGACCTCACACGGTGATACCCCTTCGACGCGCACCGGCACCAAAGAGTTGCGCCTTTTTCAACGGGCTGCTAAGAGTGGCACGACGCTCCGCGTCGTTCTTCGTTGCCCGACTCGAACGGCTCTCACGGTTCGCCAATGCGACGCGGAGCGTCGCACCACGATGGGGGCTACACGGGCGGTTGGTCGGTGGCGGTGTCGTCCGGCGCGGCCGGCGGCGGCAGGCCCGGCACCCGCTTGTTGAGCTTCTGCTGACGGAACACCGCCAAGTCGCGCTGCAACTTCGTGTCGTGGTCGGCCTTCACTTCCTTGTAGCGGGCCATCCAGTACTTGCGGGTCGCGTAGAAGTCGATGACCGCGGCGCACATCACCACGCACACCAGCGCCATCACGCCGATCCAGTAGAACCCGACCGTCTTGGCGAACTCCTTCTCCTCCTCGGTGGGCGGAACCGGCGCGCCGTCCGCGCCCTTCGGGCGCTCCGCGATCGCGTCCATGCGCGCGTCCATCCCGCTGAGATAGTACGCGGCGATGAGGGCGCCGATCAGCACGAGCAGGCCGGACGTGGCCGTCCGGCGGTGCGCCATCTTGCGGCGGAACGTGCCGTCTTCCGGCGGCACGAACGGCTCGTCCGCGAGCGTGCGCAGCGCGCGGCGCTGCCGCACCGCGGCGAGCGCGCCGGCCAGAATCAGCCCCGCCGCCAGAATCAGCCCGAACACCACGGTGAGCCTCGTTTCGCTTCGCGCCGTTCCAAGTTCCAGAGTTCCGAGTTCCACGGCCTTCAATTTGGAACGTCTGGAACGTGGAACGCGGAACTACTTGCTGGGCAGTTCCACGCAGAGCAGTTCCTTCTCGTCGCGCAGGTACAGTTTGCCGTCCACCAGCGCCGGGTGCGCCCACGTCTTGCCGCACACCTTACTCGAAGCCAGCGGGACGTACTCCCCCTTGTTCGGCTCGAACAGCGTGAGGCCGCCGGAGTCGTCGAGCATGAGGAACCGCTCGTCGCCGCCCTTGCCGCACAGCACGAGCGCCGCGTGGTACTCGCCCGCGGTCGGCTGCGACCACGCGACCTTGCCCGTCTCCAGTTCGACGCACCGCAGCGTGATCTTCGCGCCCTTCAGTTTCGCCTCGCCGTTCACCATGTAGATGTGCTTGCCGCGCACGACCGGGGTGGAGAAGTAGCACGGCAGCCCCTTGTTCGCCCACGCCTTTTCGGCGGTCACTTTGCCGTCCGCCTCGGCGAGCTTCAGCCCGATGGACCCGCTGCTCACGGTGCTGCCGATCACGAGGTCGCCGGCGCGAATCGGCGTCGCGCTCGATTCGACGAGCGGCCCGACCTTGCCCTCGAACGGCACCGACCACAGTTTCTCGCCCTTGTCGGACAGCCCCAGCAGGTTCGCGCCGGTGAGGAACACGAACTGCTTGCCGGTGAACGTGGGCGACGAGTAGCTGTTCGGGTCGTCGGTGGCCCGCCACGCGGGCTTGCCGGTCTTCGCGTCGAACGCGACCACGCCCGCGCCCTTCCCGCCCACCATCACCACCACGTTCCCGCCGACTACGATCGGCGAAGTCGAGTTGCCGAAGAACGGCGTGGGCGCTTTGAAGTCTTTGAACGCGTCGACCTTCCAGTCGATCTCGCCGGTCTTCGCGTCCCAACAGGTGAGGAACCCGAGACCGCCGTAGGTGTACACTTTGCCGTTGCTGATCGCGGGCGTGGACCGCGGGCCGTTGCCGAACGGCGGTTTGTATTCGGCGCGCTCGTAGCTCTTTTCCCACAGCCGCTTGCCCGTAGCGGCGTCGAACGCGGCGAGCGCGTCGGCGTTCTGGCCCTTCGGCTGGTAGAACGCGTACACGACACCGCCCGCGACGACCGGCGAACTGTGCGCGTCGCCGACCGGCACCTTCCACAGCACTTTCAGGTCGCCCTTCCACGGCTTGACCGCGTCGGGCGTGGTGTTGTCGCGGGTGGGGCCGAGGAACTGCGGCCAATCGGCGGCGCGCGCGGTGAGCGCCAGCGCGAACACGAGCGCGGCGGAAGCGAAGAAGCGCGGCATAGTGAACTCCTGCGCGAGAAGGCTTCACGAACCCGGCACCACGGGCAGCGGCACGCGGGTGCCGGTCATGCTATCCGCGGTCGCGGTCGGCGTCTGTGTCGTCGCGGCGCGCGGTTCGTTCAGGAAGTGGTGCAGCGGCGCGTACTCCCACCCGGTGCCGTGCGCGTCCGCGGTCGTCTTGAGCGCCGCGATCGTGGCTTCCGTGATTTCGCTCATCCGGTCCTGAAACGCCGGATCGCAGAAGTAGATACGACAGCCGAGCGGGCGCGTTTCGCGCGCCGTACACAGGCCGTTCACCTGAAACGGGCACCCGTCGCGCGACACCGGTTGTTCGTAACTCGGCGCGCCTTCGAGCAGCAGTTCGGCCTCGAAGCGGCTGATGAACAGCGTGTGCCCGTATTCGGTGAAACGGCAGCACCGGCCCGAAGCGTCGCACCGCGGGGCGGCGGCGCGAATCGCGTCGTCCGCGAAGGCGTACACCGCGAGCACTTCGGCCCGTACCGCGTCGGTCATGGTTTCTTCGCCTCGCGCCAACTCGCGCGGCACTCGAGGGGGTAGTCGGTGAGAATCGCATCGACGCCCGCGGCGCGGCCCTTCGCCCAGTTCGCGGGTTCGTTGCCCATCACCAGCGGACCAACGAGGAACACCCGCTTGCCGGCGGCGCGAACGCGCTTCACTTCGTCCGCGGTCGGAACGAACCGCACGTACACCCAACGCGCGGTCTTGTCGGCGATGGCGTCGCCGAGTTTGTCTGCCGCCGGGCACAGCGCCGCACACGCGGCGCTCGCGCTCGCTTCGAGTAGCTTCTCGCGCACGTCGCGCTTCTCGATGGTGATGCCGATGAACACCAGTTGCTTCAGCACGCCGTACTTGTCGGCGAGTTTCACCGCTTCGGCTTCGCAATCCGGTTCTTTCAGATCGACCGCGACGAGCACGTTCGACTTGCGCTCGCGGAGCAGCGCGAAGACTTCTTCGAGCGTCGGAACGCGCTCGCCCGCGAACTCCGGGCCGAACTTCTTGCCCGCGTCGAGTTGGCGCAGCTCGCGGAGCGAAAGGTCCGCGACCTTCCCCTTCCCGTCGGTGGTGCGGTCCACGGTGGCGTCGTGAACGCAGACGAGTTGCCCGTCGCGGGTGCGGCGCACGTCCAACTCGATGCCGACGCGCAGTTCCATGCACGCGGCGAACGTGGCGCGGGCCTCCTCCGGGGCGTGCGTGGGCAGCCCGCGGTGGCCGATCACCAGCGGATCGGCCGCGAGCGCGACCGGGGCCAACGCGACCAGCACGAACAGCGCGCGCATGACCGGTCCTCACATGGGAATGACGCGGAGTCGCTTCGAGATTTCTTCGACCGGGATGAGTTCGCCCTGCCCGGAGCCGGGGCAGTCCTCGCAGGTCTTCTGCCAAGCTTCGGGCGATTCGAGGTTGCTCTCCCAGAACGGCCACGTGCGGCACTGCGGCGGGCGCACCGGGTACACGGTGCAGCCCTTCCCGCGCTCGAAGAACACGCAGTCGCCGTTCGCTTTCTCACGCAGCGTGCGCCGCCCGCGGGCGGTGCGCGTGTACAGTTCGCGGAACTCGCGCAGATTTTCGCCGCGGAACTTGGCGATGGCTTCGACTTCGTCCTCAGTTACCCAGACGAACCCGGGCGCACCGGTGCAGCAGTCGCCGCATCGGGTGCAGGTGAATTGCAAGCCGTCGGCGTACCACGGCTGTTCGTCAGGTTGGTTCTCTTCGCTCACGGCGCGCCTCAATGTGTGCGTGAGGCCATGATACGCGCCGCGGGCCTCAGCGCCCCGTCACGCGCGCGCTCTGCTCCTCGCGCAACGGGTTCTTGAGGTGCGTCGCGGTCACTTCCGCCTTGAACCGCGCGTCGCCGGCTTGCGCCGCGTCCACCTCCACCGTGAAGGTGAGCGTCTGCCCCGGCGCGACCTCTTCGACCGCGGGGAACGACACCCGGCCGTTCGCGTCGGTTCGGGCTTCGGTCGCGCCGCCGGTCGCGCGCACCACCTTGAACTCCGGCGGGGCGAGTGCCGTTACCTGCACGTTCCGCGCGGAGACGGTGCCGGCGTTCCGCACGCGAATCTGATAACTCGCGCGCTTGCCCACTTCGAGCGTGCCGGACGGCGTTGCCACTTCGAGCGCCAGCGCGGGCGTGCCGATGATCGCGAGCGCGGCGTCGGCGCGGCCCTCCACCGGCGCGCCGAGCGGTTCGGGATCGCCGAGCGCGACCACTTGCATGCCCGCGCTGCCGGCCAGTTTCAGCGCGTCCGCGTTCAGTTTGAACGCCTTCGATTCGCCGGGGCGCAGCGAACTGAGCTTCCACTCCACCGAACCGGGGCCGACGGTGCCGCCGTCCGCGGCCGTCACCTTCAGTTCCGCGGGCACCGCGGCGCGCAGCGACACGTTCTTCATCTCGGTGTCGCCGCGGTTCGTCACCTTCAGCGCGAATTCGACCGACTGCCCGATGTACGCGATCTTCGGCCCGGTCGCGCTCACCGCGAGTTCGGCGCGGCGCACGTCGAGGTACACCGCTTCGGCCGATGCCGACAAGTTGCCGTCGCCGGTGGCCGCGGCGCGCACCCCGAACCGCCCGGTACGGGTCGCGCTCAGCGGCAGATCGAGCGTCTTCGTTTGGCCCGGCGCGACGGTGCCCGCGCTCAGTTCCACCGGCGAACGACCGGTCGCCGACGTGAGCGCGTCGTCGAACCGCGCCCACACCGTCACGTTTTCGGCGGGCGCGGCCCCGGCGTTCGTGACCGCCACGCGCACCGGGATGCGCTCGTTCGCCAGCACCGCTTGCGGCGCTTCGAGCAGCAGTTGCAACTTCCCGTTCTCGATCTTCGTGGACGCGCTCGTGTTCGCTTGCAGACCGTCGCCGGTCACGGCGTCCGCGGTCACGGTCACGTTCCCCACGCGCGCCGGGCGCACGTCCATCGTCACGGCCTGCTTGCCCTTCCCGCTCACCGGCGGCAGGTCGAAGATCAGCGCGCCGCGGTCGTCTACACGGGTCGGCGGCGGGTCACTCTTGGCGAGCGTCGCGCCGTCGGACAGCGTGACGCGCACGCGCGCGTCTTTGCTGTCCACCCCGGCGACGTTGTCGAGCGCGATTGCGACCGGGAACGTGCCGTTCGTGCCCGCGGCCGGCGGCGCGGTCACGTTCAACTTGATGCTCGGCGCGGCCCATTCCACTGTGGTTTCGCGCTTGCCCACCACGGTGCCCGGCCCCACGCCGTTTTCGGGCAGCTTCACCACTTCCACCGCGACGCGCGTCTTACCGGGCTTCGGGTCGCTCTGCACGAGCCGGATCGCGGCCTCGCCGGTGTCGGCGGTCACTTCCGCTTCTCGGCCGCCGCTCCCGCTGAGGCTCACGGCACCGCCACCGCTCACGAGGGTCGCCGTCGGGCCGTCGATCACGCGGTAGCGCACGCGGAAGTTCGAACCGGATTCGGCGCTCGTGTCGATGCCGGTGGCGAGCCGCGTTTCGGTGCCGACGCGCACCACCGCCGGCGCGGGGAACGAGAACCGGCTGTCGCCCCACAGCACCCGCGTAACAACGCGGTTGTTCTCCCAGTTGAACACTTCCGGCGCGTACGCGGTCACGACCGTTTCGCCCGGCACCGCGCTCGATACGACGAGGAACGTTTGGCCCGCTTCGACGGTCACGTCGTCTTTCGGATCGTCGTTGCCGCGGGTGATCGTCTTCGGCGTGTACACCGTGTACGACACCGCGGTCTTGCTATCGAGCTTGTAGCCGCGGCCCGCGTACACCCCGGATTCGTCCACTTCCACGATCTGCCCGGGGCCTTCGAGTGTCCACTCCACGCGGCGCGAGCGGCGCGGGGTGCCGTCTTTGTCCAGCACGCTCGCCACGAGCACGATCTGCGAGTTGAGCGGGGCGTTCGCTTGGCCGCTCGGCGTGACCTCGATTTTCGCGGCCCGCGGGTCGAAGTTCTTGAAGTAGCCGAACCGCGGTTTGGCGTGCGTCTGTTGGATCGGGCCGGGCGGGAGCACCCACGGGAACGTGCCGGGGTTGTACGAGCACCCCGCCGCGAGCGCGACCACAGCAACAGCGGCGAGGCGTGCGAACATGGGTGCGAACCCTCCGCGCGGAACTTCGAGCGCGGCGGGAATACGCGATGGTTGAAAGAATTGCAAGCCGGGCCGCGGCGCGGCCCGGCTTGTGACGGCAGGGCCATTCCTTGTTTCACGTTGGGTCGGCAGTTCACCCGGCCGGCTCACGCCGGCGGTTCGACGACGCCAGCGCTTGTTCGGTC
>JALHNS010000408.1 GCA_022843445.1 Gemmata sp. | reverse complement strand
AGCAGCGGTCCGAGGCCCGCGGGCTGGTGCTCGCGCTGGGCGGCGGGCTGGGCGCGGTGCTCGCCGCCGCCGGCCTGCTGTTCCTGTACCGCTGGAGCGACAGCCTCGTGAAGTGGCTCGAGGGCGGCGACGCCAAGGAGTCGCGGTGGTCGGTCGGCCCGCTGCTGGCGGTCGTGCTCGGGGCCGGGCTGGCGTTCCTCTCGTGCCTGCCGGCCCGCGCCGAGGAGCGCAACAACCCCGCCCTGCGGCGGCTCGTGTACGGCACCAACTTCGTCACCGCGCTGCTGCTGCTGTTCGTGGCGCTGGTGGTCGCCAACGCCGCGATCGGCCCGCGGCTGCCCAACAAGCTCGACACCACCACCACCGGGTTCTACTCGCTCAGCCCGCCCACCAAGCAGTTCGTCGAAGTGCTCGAGCAGCCGATCCGCGCCTACGCCATCATCGACGAGGGCGACATCATCGGCGACGACGTGAAGCGGCTGCTCGCCGGGTGCCAAGACGTGAACCCCGGCAAGTTCCGCGTGGTGGCGTACTCGCCCGCGGTGAACCGCACCGAGATCAACAAGCTGAAGAGCGACTACCCGCTGGCCGAAATGAGCCGCGAGGGCGTGCTGCTGGTGGCCGGCGAAGAGGGCGGCTCGGACCGCAACCGCCACGCGTTCCTCCGGCTCGACGAGATGAGCGCCAACCGCACCGTGGACGGCGCGCCGGTGCCCACGTTCAACGGCGAGTCCAAACTGCTCCGCGAGCTGATGTACCTCGCCGAGAACAAGCAGAAGCCGAAGGTGTACTTCACCCAGTCGTCCGGCGAGCTGGCGCTGTCCGCCCCGCCGGGCCGCCCGGCCGACCCGCGGCGCACCGCCAGCGGCCTGAAGGGCTACTTGGAGAAGAACTACTTCGAGGTGGCCGAACTGACCTTCGACCCGGCCGGCACCGCCAAGGTGCCCGACGACGCCGCGGTGGTGGTGGTGGCCGACCCGGCCGCCCCGCTGCCGCCCAACGGCGCGGAGGCCCTGCGCCAGTACATGAGCGCGGTGCGGCCCGACGGCAAGAAGGGCAAGCTGGTGGTGCTGGCCGGCGCGCAGGCCGGGGCGAACCGCGCGCCGCTGCAAACCGGCCTCGAGCCGCTCCTCCAGCAGTTCGGGGTGCGCCTGTCGGACCGGTTCCTGTACGGCCAACCGGTCGCCGAGTTGGGGCCGCTCGACCGGGCTGCCGGCACCCGCGTGGCGCTGGCCGAGATCACCCAAGACGCCGTGGACGCGCGCAACCCGGTCGCGCTGAACTTCAACAAGGCGGACCGGCTGCCGCTGCTCGACTGCCGCGCGCTGGTCACGGCGGAGGGCGGGCCGGTGCAACCGGTCACGGTGCTGGTGAGCCAGCGCGGCCGCACCACGTGGGGCGAACGGGAGCTGGCCCCGAGCCCGCTGGACGCGTGGCAGGCCCTGAACGAGCGGCTCGGGGCCATCAACGACGGCCCGGGCGACCGGGCCGCCAAGCAGCGGCTGTTCGGCGAGGCGCTCCAACAGGCCGACGTGTCCCGCTCGCCCCGCGAGCTGGCCGCGTTCGTCAGCGAGGGCGGCACCCCGCGGCTCGCGGTGTTCGGGTGCGGCTGGTTCGTCTCCGACGACGCCTCCGGGAGGGCCGCCAGCAGCGGCTCGGCCCGCCTGAACACCCTGTGGCTCGACATGATCGGCTCCACCCTCGACTGGGTGCGCGAGCGCCCCACCGTCACCGGCGTGACCGACAAGACGTACGCGACGTACACGCTCAAGCCGGGCTACGACTCGTTCCGCATGATCTGGGTGCCGGTGCTGCTCGCGGTCGTGGGGGTCGCGGGCCTCAGCGCCGGCGTGTGGGCGATCCGCCGCAAGTGAGCGCACCGTTCCGGACCCGCACCAAGGGCTGACCCCGATGAACTTCCGCTTCACCGCCACCCTGTTCGGCCTCGTCCTCGCGGTCGGGGTGGTGCTGCTGATCCAATCGTTCTCCGGCCCCGCCGCGCCCGACTCCGGCGCGCTGGCCCGCGAACTGGTCGCCGCCGGGGCCAAGGCCGAAACCGTGGACGCGATCGAGTTCGAGCGGCCCGGGGGCGCGGCGCTGGCTGCGGTCCGCGCCGGCCCCACCCGCTGGGTGCTCAAGCACCCCTACGCGGCCGAGGCCGACGCCTCCGCGGTGCTGCAAACCGTGAACGCGCTGCTGCGCGCCAAGCCGGTCGCCTACACCGGTCTGAGTTCCAACCCCGCGAGCCACGGCCTCGCCCCGGCCGCGCTCAAGGTCACGCTCCGCAGTGGCACCGCCGCCTCCACGTTCCACTTCGGCGACGTGACCCTCGGCGAGAAGGGCGTCGTGTTCGTCACCACCTCCGCGCGGCCCGACCGCCCGATGGCCGTGCGCCGCTCCGAACTCGACGCGCTGTTCCGCACCACCGAAACCACCGGCGGCACCGCCGGCGATTTCGCCAAGTGGACCGAGGACTACCGCTCCAAGAGCGTGTTCCCCGGCGACAGCCGCGCGTTCGGCGAAGACGTGGTGCTGCTGAAGGTGTCCGCGCCGAACAAGAAGCAGGAGTTCCAACTGTCCCGCACCCCGGCCGGCGGCTGGAAGTTCGACGCGCCGGCGTGGGGCGACGCCGACCCCGAGGGCGCGGACGCCGCCGCCGGCGGCACCCAGTTCACGGGGGTGCTGCCGCTGCTCCGCACGCTCACCAACCTGAGCGCCGCGACCACCGCCGACTTCCTCCCGGACCCGAAAGACCCCAAAGAGTTCGGGCTGAACGCGGACAACCCGGACCGCGTGCGCGTGGAGATGAAGACCAAAGACGGCCAGACCGCGGTCGTGTTCCTCGGCAAGTACGAAGCGAACCCCGCGCCGCCGAAGGCCGACAACCCGTTCGCGCCGCCCCCGCCGCCCGCCGCCGGCGGCAAAGTGTACGCGCAGATCGAGGGCGTGCCCGGCGCGGTGCGGTGCACCGCGGGCAACCTCGCGCCGCTGTTGCCCACGCTCGCCGACCCGTCGGCGCTGCGCGACCGCGACCTGATCCGCCTCGCGACGGGCAAGACCGTGGACGGGATCGACATCGTGCTCGCGGGGCAACCGGCCGACCGGCCTACGAAGGTGCGCAAGATCGGCACCGACTGGAAGCTGTTCGGCGGCGCGGGCGACCCGCAACTCGCGCTCGGCGCGCCGGTGCAGCGGCTCGTCGACGCGGCCACGGCCAAGCGCGTCGTGCGCGACTTCCTCGCCCCGGGCGCGACCAAGTTCGACCCGGTCGCCACGCTGTGGGTGTGGGCGGACGGCTTCAACGCGCCCACCGCCCCGTCGGCCGAACCGGTGAAGAAGGGCGAACCGATCAAACTCGAGTTCGGCCCCAAACAGGGCGACGGCGTGACCGTGCGGCGCACGCTGCCCGGCGGCGCGGTGAGCGAGTACATCGCGTACGCGCAGGCGAAGACCGGCGCGGGCACCGAAACCGTGGACCTCGTGAGCGCGGTGAGCAAGTCGCGGCTCGACCTGCTGGACCCGGCGCTGCCCACGTTCGCGGACGCGGCCGTGACGAAGCTGACCGTGACCGGCGCGGCCAACTACACGGTCGCGCGCGACGAGAAGCCCGACCCGCTCGCGCGCGAGCAACTGTGGCGGTACGCGGGCGGGCCGGTGGCCGACGGCGGCGGCGTGCGCGACCTGCTCGGCCTGCTCGCCACGTCGCAGTCGGCGTTCGGCAAGTTCGTGGCCGAGAACCCCGGCAACCCCGCGGAGTTCGGCCTCGACAAGCCGGTGCTCAAGGCGGTGGTGAGCACCGGGCCGAAGCCCGAAGACGAGCGCGGGTTCGAGTTCGGCAAGGACGCGGACCCGGACCGGGTGTTCGCTCGCGTGATCGGCAAGCCGGCGGTGTTCACGCTCCAGCGCCGCGCGTTCGACCGGCTCAAGGCCCCGGACCTGCGGGACCGCGTGGCGCTCCGCGCGCTGCCGATCGACGCGGTGAACAAGATCGAGCTGAGCGGGTGGGGCCACATCGTAAAGGGCGCGCCGATCGACCTCGTGCTGGAGAAGAACAAGGACGGCGCGTGGGCCGCGACCAAAGGCCCGCAGGGGTTCGCGGTCGATCCGGCGAAGGTGCGGGCGTTCTTGGAACTGCTCGCCACGACCCGCGCGCGGGGCTTCGAGCCGGGCGGCCCGGAGCCGAAGCACGGGTTCTCCGACGCGACGCAGTACCTGCGCGCGAACCTGTTCTGGCCCGGTGCGGGCTTCGCGGTGAACGTGGGCGGGGCACCAGACGGCGGCGGCGCGCTCTACCTGTGGACCAACGCGCTGCCCGCGCCGCAGCAGGTGGTGCAGATCGACGGCGCGCCGTTCAAGGCGTACCGCGACACCCCCTCCGCCGCCTTCGGGAAGTGACCAGCGGCGCACGCGCCGGTCGTTGGAAGTGCGCTTCACCGGCGCGCTCGCTCACGCCTTCAGTTCGGCCGCGGCCTTCTGCGCCGCGGCCGTCACCTTCGCTTCCCAATCCGCGTCGTCCGGGTGGAACGGGAACGTCACCCCGCGCGAGCTGTTCACGATCGCGCCCGAGCCGTCCGAGCGGTACGCGGCCTTCACGTCGGCGGCGGTGCCGCCCTGCGCGCCGTACCCGGGCACCAGCAGCCACACGTCCGGCAGCGCGGCGCGCAGTTCAGCGAGCTCGCGCGGGTGCGTCGCGCCCACTACCGCCCCCACGTCGCCGAGACCGCACGTTCCGAGGGTGCTCGCGTTCCACGCGGCCACCTCGCGCGCCACGTGCCGGTACAGCGGGAGGCCGTCGCACACGAGGTCTTGGAACAGCCCCGCGCCGGGGTTGCTGGTGCGCACCAGCACGAACACGCCGCGGCCCGCGGCCCGCGCGGCGCTGAGGAACGGCTCCACCGCGTCGCGCCCGAGGTACGGGTTGATCGTCAGCGAATCGGCGTCCCACACCGGGCCGAACGCGGCGTCGGCGTAGGCGGTCGCGGTGCTGGCGATGTCGCCGCGCTTCGCGTCGAGGACGGTCACGAACCCCATGTCTTTCGCGCGGCGCAGCAGTTCGCCCTGCGCGGCCAGCCCGACCGCGCCGAGCAACTCGAAGAACGCGGACTGCGGTTTCACCACGCCGCAATACGGGCGCACCAGTTCGAGCACCCGCGTGCAGAACTGCAGCACCGCGCGCTGGCGGCCGTCCATGCTGGCGGTTTCGCGGGCGCGGAGCGCTTGGGGGAGCGCGTCCCACCGCGGGTCGAGGCCCACGCACAGCGGCCCCTTGGCGCGCACGGCTTCGGCGAGGCGGTCGGCGAACGTCGGCATAGTGGAAGTCTCTGGGCGGCGCGCGGGAGCGTCCCGCGCATTCTACAGCGCGCCGCGGTCACTTCGGCTTCCGCAGGCGCGCCCAGTAGCCGCCGTCGGAGGGCGCGCCGGGGGTCGCGGCGTGCTCGGCTTCCAACTTCACGCCGCGCATCCCGCGACACACCGATTGCACCACGCCCGCGTTCTCTTCCGGTTCGATGCTGCATGTGGAATACACCACCGCGCCGCCGGGCTTCACGCGCTCGAGCGCGAGAATCAGCAGGCGCGTTTGCAGGCGCACGAGGTGCTCGAATTCGTTGGGCTTCATGCGCCAGCGCACTTCGGGGCGGCGGCCCAGCACGCCCGTGTTGCTGCACGGCACGTCCGCAAGCGCCGCGTCGAACGGCCCCGCCGGCGGGTCGCCGTCCGGCGCGATTTGCACCGCTTCCACGCCCTTCACCTTGAGCCGTTGACACAGCGTTGTCACGGTGTCGAGGCGCTTCTGTTCGATGTCGCACGCGGTCACGCGCCCGCGGTTGTCCATCAGTTCCGCGAGGTGCGTGGTTTTGCCGCCCGGTGCCGCGCACAGGTCGAGCACACGCATCCCTTGGCGCACGCCGAGCGCGCTCGCCACGAGCATCGAGGAGTGATCTTGCACTACGAAATCGCCGTCGTCGTAACCGGGCAGTTCGCGCACGCCGTGGTGTTCGGTGAAGCGCAGCGACTGCGGGTGCTCGCCCGGTTCCGCGTCAATGAGCGCCGCGGCGAGTTGGAGCCGGTACGTTTCGCGGTCCACGTTCAGTTTGTTCACGCGAATCCACAAGGGCGGCGGCGCGTTGAACCAGAAGCCCAACCGCGCACACTCTTCCGCGCCGTACCGCGCGTGCCACCGCTCCGCGAGCCACTTGGGGAACGAGTGCGCCGCGGCGAAGTAGCCCACCGGGTCCGCGCTCGGGTTCGGCAGCAGCGGCTTTGAAAGCAACCGGTACTTGCCGTCCGTGGTTCGACCTACCCCCCCCGCCCCCCCCTCCCTAAAGGGAAGGGGGGAGTGCGCGTCACTTCGTGACGCTTGCGAAGAAGGCCGGGGGTCGGGGAGCG
>JALHNS010000407.1 GCA_022843445.1 Gemmata sp. | reverse complement strand
GAGAACGGCAGCACCGCGCTCGCCGCGTGAACCGCCACCGCCGGGGGCGGATAAGGATAGCCCGCCGTGTACGCGTGATTCGTGACGACGAACGTCGAGGCGTCGTAGAGGATGCGGTAATCGACGACCGATTCCGGCCACGGGGTGCGGCCGAACACGGTGCGCGCGAGCAGGTCGAACGCGAGCCACGCGAGCAGACCGACGACCGCCACGACATCGAACCGGCGTGCGAGGCGCATATCTCCCTCCGCGAGTGCCGCAGAGGTACACCGAACCGCGCCGCCGCGTCAACCCGGAGCGGCGCTCACTTGCGCTTGAGCGTGTCGACCTTCTTCTCGGCGTCTTCGAGTTCGATTTCGTCGCCCTTGAACGCCACAACGAATTCGTGCTTGTGCCGCTGTTCGTTCAGCTTCAAATCGGCGCTCAGTTTCTTGCCGTCGAAGCTGTACTTGCCGCTCAGTTTGACTTCCTTGCCGTCGAGGGCGAGTTGCACGGTCAGCGCGCCGGCCTTCCCGAATTCGACCACGGTACCGACCGGCGTGTCGCCGGTGCTCTTGCCGACTTCCCACTTGCCCACGAGCTTCGCTTCGTTGGCCTCGTCCGCGCGGGTCGCGCCCGCGAGCGCGCACAGCGCCAACCCGACCGCCACCGCACACAGCGCTTTCATGCGAACTGCTCCCGTTGGTGAACTCGCGATCGCGCGCGGTGCGCCCGCGCCGGTCACTTCTTCGGTTCGTCCTTCTTCGGTTCGGGCGGCTTCACCCGCACGAACTCTTCCTTCAGCCCGTCCGGGTCCACCACCACCAGTTCCGTCGCGGTCAGCTTCTTGATGGTCAGCGTTTCCGCCTTCTTGAAGTCGCCCCGCGCAACCGAGTAGGGCAGTTCGTTGCCCTTCACGCTGTACGTGCCCTCGTACACGATCTCGCGCCCGTCGGGCAGGAACTGGCGGATCACGAACTTCCCGTTCGCGCGGATTTCGAGCGTCAGTTTCGTGTCGGTGTTGCCCTGCGAGTCGCGGGTCATCTGCCACGTGCCGACGACCCGTTCGGCCTCGGCGCGGTCTTTGGGCACCGGGGCCGCGACCGCCACCGAACACCACACCAGCACTGCCGCGAGCGCGCGCATGGGAAGCCCCCGTGAAACGTGTGGCCCAGCATACCCGCGGGCGCGGCGCGCGTAAAGCGAGACGCCCGTGCCCGCTCGCGGCTACGTCTCCACCACTTTCGTTTTCACGCCCGCGAACTGGCCGTCGGCCGTGCGGCCCACGATGTACACGTCGATACTGATCGCGCCCACCTTAAACACCGCGGTGCCGCTCAGGTGGTGCGCCAGCGCCGCGAACAGCGGCGCGAAGTCGCCGCGGCTCTCGCTCGGAATCGTGCGCGCCAGTTCGGGCAGCGTCACGCGCTCGACGGCGGTCTTCTGATCCACTCGCGCGGCGGCGCGCACGGCGGCCTCGTCCGGCGGGCCGGTGCCGGTGGCGGGCCACGCGAACGCTTCGAGCGGCGCGTCGGTCTCGCTGGGGAACAGCAGCCCCTTCACCGCGGCCTGCAGGTCCTTCAGCACGGGGTTCGTTTTTGCCATGTGCGATCTCGTCTGAAGCCGTGCCGGGGTTGAACCCCCGGCCCAATCGAGGTGGCCCGTTGGGACCACAGAAAAGGCGCATTCTTGTGGTGCCAACGGCGTCACCTTGCTGGGGCCGGGGTTTCACCCCCGACCTTCTTTGCCCGCTACTGTTTCGGCACCTTCACCGCGTCGGGCTTTTCCTTCAGCGCGCCGGCCACTTCGTCCGGCAACTCCGGCCAGAACTTCAGCCCGGTTTTCTTCTCCACCTCCGCCACCGACACGCGGAACCCGGTCCAGTCTTCGCCCACGGTCTGGTCGTTCGGCACCCACACCGCAACGGCGCGACTGTCCTTCGTCGGGTTGCGGCCCTTATCCACCACCAGCGCCACTTTCCACACGCTCGCGGGCACGGTAACGAACGGGGCGTTGCGCCCGATGGTGAGCTTCTTCCCGTCGGTGCCGGTGCCGCCGATGCCGTGCGGCCCGGCCGCGATGTACAACTCTTTGCCGGCGTCTGCGAGTTCGCGGCAGTAGCGCTCGAACTTCTCCCACCCCTTTTGATTGCAGTTCGGCGCTTGCGGCACGATGTTCGTCATCAGGAAGACCGCGTCGTTGTCGGCTTCGGTCGCGGAGCGATCTTTGGACGGGACGAGGTGGCCGCGGTCGAACCCGCTCCCGGTGTAGGTGGCGAACTGCACGCGGTCCCAGCCCTTCGGCAGGCCGTCGTCGGCTTCGAACGACCCCCGCGCGACGCGGCCGATGTCTTTGCTCACGAGCTGCCAGCACGCCCAGTTCGCGGTCTTGCGCTTGTCGTTGTACGACAGCACGTACTGCGCGCGCTCGATGAGTAGCGCCTCTTTCACCGAGCCGTCGGCCTTGGCTTCGCCCGGCATGCCGTAGCGCACGTTGCGGTTGGCGAGCGGCTTGGGCGGCTGCGCCGCCGCCGGGAGCGCGACCGCGACGGCGAGCGCGAACAACGTGAAGCGCATGGGTCATTCCCGCACGAGTTTGAGGACGCGGCCGTTGTTCGCGTCGGAGATGTACACGTCGCCGGTGGTCGGGTGAACGATCACCCCGTGCGGTTGCGAGAACTCCGCCTTCAGCGGGTCGCCGTCGCCCAGTGAAGCGCCCCTTTTCCCGGTGCCCGCCACCAGTGACAGCGTGTTGTCTTTCGGGCTGAAGCGCACGATGCGGTGGTTCTCGGTGTCCGCGATCAGCACGGAGCCGTCGCGGTCGATGCACAGGTGCTTGGGGCCGTTCATCGCGGCTTCGAGCGCCTTCCCGACGCCCGCGCCCGCCTTCCCGGTGCCCGCGACCGTGCGAATCTTTCCCTTCGCATCCACTACCCGTAGCGCGTGCCCGCCGCGCTCCAGAATCCACAAGTTCCCGTCTTTATCGACCGCGTGCGCGCGCGGGTCGACGAGAGGTTGTTTGGTCGCGTCTTCGCCGTCCTTCGGTACGCCGCCCTTTCCGTTCCCCGCGACCGTAGTGACCACACCGGTCGCCATGTCGATCTTGCGGATGCGCTTGTTGTCGAGGTCCGTGACGAACAGGTTCTTCTTCGCGGGGTCGAACGCGACGCAGAACACGCCGGTGAACTTCGCGTCTTTCGCCGGGCCGCCGTCGCCGCCGAAGCCCTTCTCGCCGGTGCCCGCGAAGGCATTCACCTCGCCCGATTTCGGGTCGAACACGCGCACGCGGTTGTTCCACGTGTCGCCGAGGTACACGCGCCCGTCCGCGCCGACCGCGAGCGAGTGCATCCCGTTGAAGGTGGCCTTCGCGCCCGGCCCGCCGTCGCCGGCGCTGCCCTTCACGCCGAGTTGGCCCGCGAGCGTCAGCAGTTTGCCGCCCTTCACGCCGAGCACGCGCTCGCCCCTTGCCATCTCCGCGATTACGGTGAGGTCGCCAGCGAAATCGACGCCGAACGGCTGCACGACCTTCGCGCCGACCGCGCCCGCGCCGTCGGGCTTGTCGCCGCCGCCGGCGAACAGAACCAACTTCTCCGCGGCGCTCGCGGGCGCACACAACAGAACGAACAGCAAGACGGCGCGCATGGTGATCCTCCGAGGTGTGTGGTGAGCCTACGCCGGTACCGGGGCGCGTCAACGTGCGTTCGCTCTCGCCGCGCGCCCGCGGCGCGGGTATAGTGCGCACTCACACCCACGGAGGACGCGATGCGTATTGCCCTCGGTTTCGCCCTCGCGCTGGCGCTCGCCCCGAGCGCGCCCGCGCAGGAAAAGAAGGCCCCGCCCGTCGACGCGAAGAAGCTTGTCGGCAGGTGGGAACTGAAGGACGCGAAGAAGGGCACCAAGCCCCCGCAACTGGACTTCGCCGCGGACGGCAAACTGGCGCTCACCGGCGACATCGACGGCAAGCCCGCGAGCTTCACCGGCACCTACAAGCTGGACGGCGACAAGCTGTCCTTCGAGCTGAAATCCAAAGACGACGCGTTCACAGACGCGGTGACGCTGACGCGACTGGACGACGACGAGTTCGACGCGAAGGACGCGGACGGCAAGACCGAGACGTTCGCGCGGGTGAAGGCGAAGAAGTAATTCGGCTTCGCGCGGCGGCGCGGGGCGCGGTAGGCTGTTCGCGTTCGCACACTACAGGAGGCGCGACATGCGCGGGGCTATCGTTTCGCTGGTGGTGGTCGGGTTCGCCGGGTTCGCGTGCGCGGCCGACGAGAAGATCGACGCGAAGAAGCTGATCGGCAAGTGGGAGCCGGCGAAGGAGCAGAAGGGGCTGAAGATGGTGCTGGACATCCGAGAGAAGGGCAAACTGGAACTGACGGTGACGGTCCGGGACAAGACGGACAAGGACAAGACGGACAAGGTGACCGGCACCTACGCGCTCGAGGGCAACAAGCTGACCGTTGAGATGAGCTTCGGGGGCAATACGAAAAAGGAAACGATGACGGTCACGAAGCTGACCGACACCGAGTTCGTAACGAAGGACGAGAAGGGCAACGAAGAGGCGATGAAGAAGGTGAAGTGACCCGCGCGACGGGACGCGGGGCGAGCGCCCATCACACCGAACACGCGGAGCGGCACCGTGGCGCAGTTCGACAGAGCGTTCCTCAACCACCTCACGCCCAAGCAGCGGGCGCTGGCGCTGGCGGCGCTGTTCGCGGTGGGCGTTGCCGTCGGGCTGTTCCAGAGCTGGCGCGCCCGCGAACCGGCCCCGCCGCCGCGCGAACCGGGGCAGACGCTCGCCGACCGCAACGTGCGGTTCGGCGCGCCGACCCCGGAACCGAAGGCCCACCACCTGATCGAGCGCAAGCAGTTCGTGCTGTCGTACAACGACGCCACGAAGGGCGCGAACTGGGTGTGCTGGAGCCTCAGCAAATCCGACATCGGGACCGCGAAGCGGCAAACGAGTTTCGAGCCGGACCCGCTGCTGCCGAAGTCGTTCGCCCGCGTGAAGCACTCGGACTACAGCGGCAGCGGGTTCGACCGCGGCCACATGTGCCCGTCGAAGGACCGCTCCGCGTCGGACGAGGACAACGCGGCCACGTTCGTGACCACGAACATTGTGCCGCAAGCGCCGAAGTGCAATCAGGGCGGCTGGGAGCGGTTCGAGAGCCACTGCCGCGACCTGACCCGCGACGGCAGCGTGCTGTACCTCGTGTGCGGGCCGCACGGCACCGGCGGCGAAGGCTCCAACGGCCGCGCGACCGCCATCGGGAAGGCGCAGGTGGGCGTGCCGGCGAGCGTGTGGAAGGTGGCGCTGGTGCTGCCCGGCCCCGACGCGGTGCCCGCGCGCGACACGAAGGCGCTGGCCGTGTGGTTCCCGAACGACCAGAGCGTGCCGGAAGACTGGAAGCCGTACCAAACGACGGTCGCGGACGTGGAGCGGCGCACCGGGTACACGTTCTTCCCGCTGCTGCCCGCGGACGTGGCCGAAGCGATCAAGGGGCGCTAGCGCCCCCCCAATCCCCCGAGCGCACATGACGCCCGACGACGCCACGCGCCCGCACTTCCCCGCCGCGCCGGCGCTGCCGCTGCCCCGCGCGTTCGGCAAGTACGAACTGGTGCAACTGCTGGGCAAGGGCGGCATGGGGTGCGTGTACCGCGCCCGCGCGCGGGCCGGCGGCCCGGACGTGGCGCTGAAAACGATGAAGCCGGAGTTCAACGACGACCCCGATCTGCGCGAGCGGTTCTACCGCGAGTACCAAGCGCTGGCCAAACTGCTGCACCCGGGCGTGCCCCCGGTGTTCGAGTTCGACACCGCGGCCGGCGAGTGCTACTTCACGATGGCGTTTGTGGACGGCACCCCGCTGAGCGAGTGCCGGCCCGCCGACACCGCCGGCACCGTGCGGGTGCTCCGCGCGGTGGCCGACGCGGTCGCCCACGCGCACGCCAAGGACGTGATCCACCGCGACCTGAAGCCGCAGAACGTGATCGTGCGCGGCGACGGTTCCGCGGTGGTCGTGGACTTCGGCATCGCGCTGGACGCGGACACGCCCCCGGAGCGGCGGCTCACCGTCAACATCGTGGGCACCCGCGAGTACATGTCGCCGGAGCAGTGGGTGCCGCGGGCCAAGCGGTCCGCGGCGCACCCGCACGAACCGGGCGCGCGCGATTTCGCGACCGACGTGTACAGCTTCGGCGCGGTGCTGTACTGGGCGCTCACCGGCACGGTGCCGTTCGCGCAGTCCGAGCCGGACTTCTTGGAGCGCGTGCGCACCCACCCGCCGGTGCACCCGCGGCAGCGGAACCCGCTGGCCGACCCGCGGCTGTGCGACATCGCCCTGAAGGCGCTGGCGAAGCGGCCCGAAGACCGGTTCCCCTCGATGGCCGCCGTGGCGCGCGCGCTGGACG
>JALHNS010000406.1 GCA_022843445.1 Gemmata sp. | reverse complement strand
GCGAAGGCGAGGCAGTCTAAGAGACCTACCCCCCCCGGCCCCCCCTCCCTAAAGGGAAGGGGGGAGAAAGAGCTAGGCGCCTCGCTGCGCTCGGCGTCCGAAGAATCAGCGCCTTCGTGCGTCGAGCGCAGCGAGACGTCTGACTCCCCCCTTCCCTTTAGGGAGGGGGGGCCGGGGGGGGTAGGTGAAGCGATCAGCGCGCGAAGCAGCGCCGCGGTCACATCCAAGCTCGCGAGCGCCAGCCAGTGCGCCGGGGCTTCGCCGAGTGCGTGCGTGCGGTCGAAGTCGCGCACGGCGTCCGCAACGGCCCCACCGCCCGCGACGAGCAACACCGGTTGCGGGGCGAGCGTGCCGAGGTACGCGCGAAGTGCCGGCCCGAGCGCGGGCGAATCGAAGAGGCTCCCCCCCACTTTGACGACGATCATTTCCGGCGCTTCTTGTTCGGGAGTTGTGTGAGCGCGTACGCTGGGGCGCACGCGGAAACCGCAGGCCCCAACTGCGCGCCGAGTGAGCGACTCTGAACCTCTTCGGGATACCTGTCCAAATTCCAAGTGAGGAATTCACCAGAACCCGAACCGATGACTTGGGCACTCACGCCACTGCGCAACAGCGAGAGGCGATTGCGCGCTTGGGTCACGCAATACGAGATTTGGTCATGCTGCCGACTTGCGATCCCCTCTGCGAGCGAGCGAATGTGCTCCGCAGGAACGGTTTCGATGTCGCCACAGTACATGCGTGCGAGGCGCGCGGCGGCGCGAGTCTTGGTCGCAGGTCGCCCGTCGGCGGTGTCGCAGTCGTCGATACTCTCCGGGATCATGCCCAGCAGCACATAGGCGTCGAGCGTGGTCGCAAACAGTTCCGCCGCGACCTGCCAGCCCATGATCGCGGCAACCGGTGTTCGCCGCACACCGGTATAGAGGAGTTCGTTGGTGAAAATGCGGTCGTAGTCGGTCTTCCCTTCGGGCACAGGCTTGCCGTCGAGAATCGGAATAATGTCGGTTGTCGTGCTCCCCACATCAACGAGGATCGCACCGCCCTTGCGAGCGAACGTGTTACCGACGAACGTCGCGAGCGCGTGCCAGTTTGCCGCTGCAACTTTCATGTACCGGTCGTCGGAGCGCGCCTCGAATCCCTGCAAGAACGTGCCGTCCGTGCTCCAGAACCAAACCGGGCGCGCGCCTGCGGTGGCTTCGACCGCTTTCGTAATTGCGGACACGCCCTCGCGCTTCGTCTCGAAGCAGTCGCACAGCTCGCCGGTCATCGTCACCGCGAGTTCGGTCGCGTCCGGGAATTGCGCCACCAAAGCGGCGAGAGCTTGCGGAAGCGCGTCCGGTTGCTTCCACATCGGGAACGGCACCGAACGCGCCCTTCTGTCAGGCGTTGCGGCCTTCAGGTTCGCCCCGCCGATGTCCAGTCCTAAAACGATGTCTGACATAGTCCCCGCAAGATACAGGTTCGCCGAATGTCCCGCTACCTCGTCGGCATCGATCTGGGCACCACGAACATCGCGGTCGCCTACGTGGACACCGCGAGCCGGGCCGCCGGCGGGCCGCGGTTGCACACGTTCAAGGTGCCGCAAGTCGTCGCCGCCGGACAGGTGCAGGACCACGACCTGCTGCCGTCGTTCCTGTACATCCCCGGCGCGCACGACCTCGCGCCCGGTGCCATCGATCTGCCGTGGAAGAAGAACCCCACCGACACCGCGGGGCTTTTCGCGCGGAACCACGGCGCGAAAGTGCCCGGGCGGCAAGTTTCCAGCGCGAAGTCGTGGCTGTGCCACCCCGGTGTGGACCGCACCGCGCCGCTGCTCCCGTGGGCCGGGCCGCCGGACGTGCCGCGCCTCTCCCCGCTCGAGGTGAGCGCGAAGTATTTGCGGCACATCGTGGAAGCGTGGAACGCGGTACCGAGCCGCAAAGACGCGGACAAACTCGAAGAGCAAGCGGTGGTCATCACGGTGCCCGCGTCGTTCGACGACGTGGCGCGGAACCTCACCGCCGAGGCCGCGAAGCAAGCCGGCTTCAAGAACGTCACGCTGCTCGAAGAACCGCAGGCCGCGTTCTACGCGTGGCTCGGCACGCACTCCCCGCAAGAAGCCGGGATGCTGAAACCCGGAATGCGGTGCCTCGTGGTCGATGTCGGCGGCGGCACGTCCGACTTCAGCCTGATTCGCGCCGGCGAAGAGAACGGCGAACTCACCTTCATCCGCGACGCGGTCGGCGATCACCTGCTCCTCGGCGGCGACAACATGGACCTCGCGCTCGCGAAGTCCGTGGAAGCCAAACTGCCGAGTAAGCTCGACGCGGCGCAGTTTGGGTCGCTGGTACAGGCGTGCCGCGGGGCGAAGGAAGCGCTGCTCGCGGATCCGCCGCCACCGAGTTACCCGGTCACGGTGATGGGCCGCGGGCGCAGCGTGGTCGGCGGCACGGTGTCGGTGAACATCGCCCCGGAAGATGTGACCGGCCCGCTGTTCGACGGCTTCTTCCCGCAGTGCGCGTTCGACGCCGACCCCGCGAAGGGCGCGCGCGCCGGCCTGCAAGAGATGGGCCTGCCGTATGTGTCCGACCCCGCGGTTTCGCGCCACCTCGCGGCGTTTCTGCGAAATCAGGGCGGCGAATCTGCTTCCACTCCTGTCGATGCGATCTTGTTCAACGGTGGCGTGTTTCAACCCGATGTGCTGCGGCAGCGCGTGATCGACGTGATGCGCCCGTGGTTCGACGCGGGCGAGAAGAAGTGGGAGCCGCTGGTGCTCACGAGTCCGTCGCTGGACCTCGCGGTGGCGTGGGGCGCGGCGTACTTCGCGTGGCTGAAGCACAGCGGCGGGCGGCGCATCGGCGGCGGCATCCCGCGATCGTACTACGTCGCCGTCGCCGCGAGCGGCGAGCGCACCGGGCCGGGCGTCGATGTGCTGTGCGTGGTGCCGCGGCGCATGCAAGAGGGCGACGAGGTGAAGATGCCGGAACCGGTGCTGCAACTCGCGCTCGGCGAACCGGTGCTGTTCCCGCTGTACACGTCCACCGTGCGCGGCGACGACAAGCCCGGGCAAGTGCTGCGCCTGTCGGAAGAATCGCTGATGCGCCTTCCGCCGCTTCACACCGTGCTGCGCGGCGGGAAGCGCACCGGGGTGAAGCAGGTGCCGGTCACGCTCGCGGCGAAGTGTACCGAAATCGGCACGCTCGAACTGTACTGCGAAACCAAGGAAGGGAACCGCTGGCGGCTGGAATTCAACGTGCGCGACGTGCTGCGCGAGGCCGCGGACGACGACACGCCCGACACCGGCGCGGGCGTGATCGACGTGTTCCCCGAAGAGAAGGTGCAGGCCGCGGGCGCGTACGTCGCGGGCACCTTCGCCGACCCGCCGCCGGCCGACGCGCCGAGCACGTCCGACCTTCCGAAACTGCTCGAAACGGCACTCGAAGCGCCGCGCGGCGAGTGGCCCACCGGCCTGTGCCGGCGGATGTGGGAGTTCCTCGAAGCGAGCGCGCCGGGCCGCGGGAAATCACCGGGGCACCTGTCGCGGTGGTACAACCTCACCGGGTTCGTGCTGCGCCCGGGGTTCGGCGACCCGGTGGACCGCTACCGCGTCGAAGCGCTGTGGAAGCTCATCACCGGCGGCGCGAGCGCGCCGACCGGCAACACGAGCGGCGGGCCGAAGAAGCCCGTGGTGCCCGAGGGCGGCGCGGACTACTGGATCATGTGGCGGCGCGTCGCGGGCGGGCTGAACGCGGCGCTTCAGCAGCAGCTCTTTTCGCGCCTGAAGCCGGCGCTGCTCCCGGCGAAGGGCAAGCAGTACACGCGGCCCCCGGCGAACGAGTTCGCGGAGATGTGGCGCGCCGCCGCGAGTTTGGAGCGGTTGGATGCGAAGACCAAAGAAACGCTCGGCGCGGCGGCGCTGCGCGAGTGCAAGAAATCCCCGGTGCCGACGTATGCCTTCTGGGCGCTGGGGCGCTTCGGGGCGCGCGTGCAACTGTACGGCCCGCTGAACTCGGTCGTTCACCCGGACATCGTGGAACAGTGGATCGAAGAACTGCTCCCGTTCGCGCCCGGCAACGACAGCGAAAAGAACGGCTGGCTGTACTGCCTCTCCCAACTCGCGCGGCAGAGCGGCCTGCGGGCCGTGGACGTCAGCGACCTGACGCGCAACCGCGTGCTGACGGTGCTGCGCGACCACCCGTGCCCGGCGGCGTGGAAGCGCGCGGTCGAAGAAGTGGTGGCGACCGAAGGCGAGGAGCGGTCGCGGATGTTTGGCGAAAGCCTGCCGATTGGGTTACGATTGGGGTGACGCGGCGCGCCGCCGGCGCGCCGTTTCGGTTTTGCCCTCTCCCCTTCCGCGCCCGGTCACCTACTCGTGTGGGACACGAGTTCACGGCGACCGGGCTGGTCGCGTGGGAGAGGGTGGCCGAGTCTTCGAGGCCGGGTGAGGGGCGAGCACGAACACCGTTCGCGCGAAGCTGAACCGCGCGCGTAGCTCACCCCTCACCCGGCGGCGAAGCGCCGCCAGCCTCTCCCGCAAGGGGAGAGGGCAAGAAGAAGACGCGCGCACGATAGGTTCCCTATGCTCACGCTTTCGATCACGAACAAGCTCGAACAGCAACAGCTCACGCACAAGGGCGGGGCGCTCGAAGTCGGCCGCGGGCCGGCGCGCCCGGGCGCGGTGCGCGTCGTCGTGAAGGACGCGTTCGTGTCCCGCGACCACGTGCGCATCGAGGAAGCGCCCGGCAAGAAGGTGAAGGTCACGAACCTGAGCGGCAAAGCGCCGGTCACGGTAGACGGCCACGCGGTCGTTCAACCGGGCACCGACGCCACCTACTTGCTGCCGGCGCGGCTGGCGCTGGGCGAAACGGTCATCGACATCGACAGCGGTGACGCCGAGCCGCAGTCGGTGAACAACATGCGCACCATCGCGGCGGGCCGCCCGGTGCAACCGGCGGGCCACCAAACGGTGGTACAGGGCGCGCCGCCGCCCGCCGCGGCGGGGGCCGCGCCGCCGCCGCTCATCGAGCGGAGCGAGACCGCGAAGCCCGAAGAGATCATCGGCTGGCTCGAAACCGTCGTCGCGGTGCAAAAGGCCGGCGACCGCGAGGCGTTCTTCAAACAGGCCGCGCAAGCGCTCGTCGAAAAGATCGGCCTCGACACCGGCCTCGTGCTGCTCCGCGACGGCGAGGCGTGGCGCACCGTCGCGCTCGTCGCCCGCGACGACTACTCGAAGGGCCGCCCGTTCTCTCACGGCGTGCTGAACCAAGCGCTCGAATCGCGCCAAACGGTGTACGTCGGGTCCGCGCTGGGCGGGGGCGACAGCTTGGTGGGCGTGCAGGGCGTGGTGGTGTCGCCGTTCTTCGGCGCGAAGGGCGAGGTGCGCGGGGCCATCTACGGTACCCGGCTCCAGCGCGCCAAGGGCCGCGAGATCGGCGCGCTGGAAGCGCAGGTCACGCAGTTGCTCGCCACCGCCGTCGGCGCGAACATGCAGCGGCTCGAACAGGACGAAGAGGCGAACCGGCTGCGGGTGGCGAAAGACGCCGCCGAAGAGGCCGACCGCACCAAGAGCGGGTTCCTCGCGATGGTGAGCCACGAGCTGCGCACCCCGCTCACCACCATCATCGGCTATTCGGAAATGATGATCGAGCAGGCCGAGGCCGACAACCTGCCCCAGTACGTCGCGGACCTGCGCACCGTTCACACCGCCGGGCACCACCTGCTCGCACTCATCAACGACATCTTGGACTTCTCGAAGATCGAGGCCGGGAAGCTCGACATCGCGAAAGAACCCTACGACGCCGCAGCGCTGATCCGCGACCTGATGGTGAGCGTGGAACCGCTGGCGAAGAAGAACAACAACCGGCTCGAACTGGACTGCCCTGTGGACCTCGGCACCGGCAGCGGCGACCCGACGCGCATCCGGCAGTGCGTGCTGAACCTCGTGGGCAACGCGTGCAAGTTCACGAAGGACGGCGCGGTGACGGTGACGGCCCGGCGCACCGGGAGCCTGCTCAGCGTGGCCGTGAGCGACACCGGGATCGGCATGTCGGCCGACCAGCAGGCACGCCTGTTTCAGGCGTTCACGCAGGTGGACTCGACCGCGGGCCGCAAGTACGGCGGCACCGGGCTGGGCCTCGCCATCAGTCAGAAGCTGTGCCGGATGATGGGCGGCGACATCGCCGTGGAAAGCGAGTTGGGCAAGGGCAGCACGTTCACCATGACCTTCGCGGCCCAGTTGGTGTGAACGGCCCCACGCGATTTGAAATGGTGGGGATTCTCTTTGTTTTGTGGCACCGGCCTCTGGCCCAATGGCACTTACTTTGTGGCTTTATGCTTGTGGCACCGGCCTCTGGCCGGTGTCAAAATGCCTTGAATTTGCACCGGCCAGAGGCCGGTGCCACAAATCCAACGAGCCAAAGTA
>JALHNS010000405.1 GCA_022843445.1 Gemmata sp. | reverse complement strand
AACACGAAGGTCACCGACGAGGGGCTGAAAGCTATCCGCGACATGAAATCGCTGACGTGGCTCGAACTCAAGGGCACCGCGGTCACCGACGCCGGACTGGCCCACCTGCGCGACTGGACGCAACTGCAAATACTACACCTCGCCGGTACCAAGGTGACGCGAGCCAGCCTGCCGTGGATCGCCGGGAACGGGGAGTTGGGCGTGCTATCTCTTAATCGAGTACCCATTGCGGATGCCGACCTCGCGGTCCTCAAGCCGCTGCAGAAACTCCACACCATCTACCTGAACGAGACCCCGGTGACCGACGCCGGACTGGAACACCTGCTCGCGTTCCCGTCGCTGAGCACGCTCTACATCGAAGACACCGCCCTGACCGACGCCGGCCTCGCGACGCTGGCGAAGATCAAGTCGCTCAAGTTGGTCACGCTATGGCGCACGAAGGTGACGGCGGCGGGCGTGGCGGCACTGCGCAAGGCGCTGCCGGAGTGCACCGTGCAGTGGGACGGCAAGTAACCGCCGCCCCACGGCTCACGCACCCGCGGCGCTCGTCACCAGCGAGCGGATCGCGGCCCGGATGTGTTCGGGCAGTTTCGGCCACGCTTCGACCAGCGCGAGCAGTTCCGGGGGCAGTGCGCCGCTTTCTGCGCCGCTTCGTTCGAGAAGTGCCGTTTTCGTAGGGGAATCGCGGGTTGTTCGTTTCCTAGCCGGGTAACTTTCTCACCCCCCGCCGGGCAAGACAAATTCGCGGCAACACCCAGAAATTTCAGTAACTCGCGGTGTTTTCGTTGTGTCGCCGTGTGGCACCCGCATTCTACCGTGTTGTGCCGCGTGGTGTCTCTCCAGTGTCACCAGACGCCAGCCCCTCGATGCTCTTGCGCTCGAACAAACTGGCTCGCGTGCGATCCGCGCTCAGGTGGCGCTCGCCCCAGCCTACCGCGAACGCTCTGCGACCTCGTGAAGAGACAAGGATTGCGAAATCGAAAACCGAATCGGGCCACGACACACCCTTGTACTACAGCCGTAGTGAATCTGACGGGCCACGCGGTCGGGCTGGGGACGTCGGCGTACCCTGTCTGCCCGGCCCGCGGAACGGCGGCCGCGGCGATGGGTCGGCGGGCGATGCGGTCGCCACCGCCAGCAGGGGCCGGCCGAGGGCGGTCGCGGCGCGGATCGGTTGCCGTCGCGTCGGGCCCCGGTCGGGTCAGGAGATCACTTCTCGGATCACGCGCCCGGCCACGTCGGTCAGGCGGAAGTCGCGGCCGTTGTGGCGGTACGTCAACTTCTCGTGGTTCAGACCCATGAGGTGCAGGATGGTCGCCTGCAAGTCGTGGACGGTGACTTTGTCCTCGACCGCCTTGTACCCGAACTCGTCCGTCTTCCCGTAGTGGGCGCCGCCCTTCGTGCCGCCCCCGCAGAAGATCGTGGTGTAGGCCCGCGGGTTGTGGTCGCGGCCCTTGCTCCCCTGTGAGTCCGACGTGCGGCCGAATTCGCCGCCCCAGATGACCAGCGTCTCGTTCAGCAGGCCGCGCTGCTTCAGGTCGCTGAGCAGGCCGGCGAAGGGGATGTCGGTCATCATCCCGCAATCGCGGTGGTTGACGAGGATGTCGTTGTGCCCGTCCCACGGCACGTCGCCGACGGCCCCGCCGGAGATGCGGTTGGTGGGGCTGAACACCTGCACGAACCGCACCCCGCGTTCGACCAACCGACGGGCGATCAGGCACTGCCGGCCGAAGCCCGCGCAGTCCTTGTTGTCCAGCCCGTAGAGCGCCTGCGTCTTCGCCGACTCGCGGCTGATGTCGAGCGCCTCGGGCGCGGCCGCCTGCATCCGGTAGGCCAGCTCGAACGAGCGGATGCGGGCGGACAGGTCCGGCTGGTCGCCGTGCGCCTGCTGGTGTTCGAGGTTGCTCTCGCGGAGGAGGTCCAGCATTGCCTTCTGGCGCGTGTCGGTCACCCCCGGCAGCGGCGCCACGTCGCGGATGGCCTCCTTCTGCCGGGCGTCGAGCAGCAGCGGCTGGTGCGTCTTGGGCAGGAATCCGGGCGACCAGATGCCGTCGTCGCCGCGGGGCTTGGCGTCGTGCATGACGACGAACGCGGGGAGGTTGTCGTTAGCCGAGCCGAGGCCGTAGCTGAGCCACGCGCCGAGGGTCGGGTAGCCGGGTCGGGACATCCCGGCGGCCAGTTCCATCGACGCCGGCGCGTGGTTGTTCGCGACCGAGTGGCAGGAGTGGACGAAGGCCATGTCGTCGGCGTGCCGCGCCGCGGTGGGGTACACGTCCGAGACCCACGACCCCGACCGGCCGTGCCGGGACCACTTGAACGGCGACGCGAGGCACTTGCCGCTGGTGGTGAAGAACCCGGTCTTCGGGTCGGCCCCGGCGAGCGACTGGCCGTCGCGCTTCTGGAGTTCCGGCTTGTAGTCGAACGTGTCCACCTGCGAGGGCCCGCCGGTCATGAACAGCCAGATGATGGACTTGGCTTTCGGGGCGAAGTGCGGCGGCCGCTCGGCGGCGGCGAGCGCGCCGTCGCGGCCGAGGAGGTACGCGAGGGCCAGCGACCCGCACCCGAGGCCGGACGTTCGGAGGAACTCGCGTCGGGGGAGGGGAAGCAAGGAGGGGTTCATGGCGGCGTCTCGTGGGTTCCCAGCGGCGAGTGTTCGCGAAGCGGCCGGGGCGAGCCGGGCCCGAAGGCGCGGTTCAACCCGACCGCTCCCGTGAGGCCCCGGCTCGTCGAATCGGGGCCGTCAGTCGAGGTACAGGAACTCGTTCAGGCACAGCAGCACCTGACAGAAGTCGGCGGTGGCCGTCTCCAGCCCCTTCGGCCCCGCGCCGCCGGCACTCCGGAGGACGTAGTCGGTCATGCGCCGGCGCTCGGTGTCGGTGGGCGGGCGGCTCAGGGCGATGCGGTACGCCTTCTCGACGGCCTGCGGCACGTCGGCGGCCGTGGCCGGCAGCACGGCGCGGGCGAGTTTCTCGGCCTGTTGGCGCACGAGCCGCGAGTTCATCATCATCAGGGCCTGTGTGGTCGCCGTCGTCTGGGACCGCTCGCCGACGCTCTGGCTCGGCTCCGGCGAGTCGAACGCCTGCAGCATCGGCAGCAGGTGGCTCCGCTTCACGGTCAGGTAGACGCTGCGGCGCGGGCTGTTCTCGTCGAGCGTGCCGGGGCCGAACATCGTGGGGTCGAGCGACCCGCCGACGGCGAGCAACCCGTCGCGGACGGCCTCGGCCTCCAACCGCCGCGGCGGGACGTGCCACCACAGGCGGTTCTGCGGGTCCGCTTTGGCGGCGGCCTCGTTGGCGCCGCTCCCCTGCCGGTACGCCGCGCTCGTCATGATGAGGCGGTGAATCGGCTTGAGCTTCCACCCGCCGCGGATCAGTTCGGCGGCGAGGTGGTCCAGCAGTTCGGGGTGCGTGGGCGGCTCGCCCTGCGCCCCGAAGTCGTTCGGCGTGCGGACGAGCCCCTTGCCGAAGTGGTGCTGCCACAGCCGGTTCACGATGACGCGGGCGAGCAGGTGGCCCGCCCCCTGTTTGTCGTCCGTGAGCCAGTCCGCGAGGGCGACGCGCGGGGGCTTCGCGCCGGCCTTGGGGTCCGGCTTTTCGCGGAGCCAGCGGCCCTCGTCGGCGCTCGCGAGCACCTGCACGAACCCGGGGACTGCGACGCCGCTCTTGCGCTCCGTCTCCCCGCGGATGAGGTAGTACACGTCGCCGCCGCGGCCGGACGTCGCGGAGAAGACGGGTTGTAGCGGGGGCTTGGGCGCCGTCGCGAGCGAGCGCTCCACCACCGCGAACGCCTCTTCGGTCGGGGCGTCGATCTTGCGGAACCAGCGGACGATCTCCGCGCGGTTCTTGCCGTCGAGCTTCCCGCCCTGTGCCGCGAGCAGCGCGCGAATCTCGCCCGCCGACTGCGTCCGCTCCGCGTCGTCGAGCCCGGCCTCACCCGTCGCGATCGCCAGTCGGACGCGCCCGGCGGCGAAGTCGCGATCGAACTTCAGCACCACCGAGAGCGTGGTGCCGCCCTCGAACCCGAACGGCGTCTCGGCGACGAACGCCGCGGCGTTGGCTTCGCCCGGCGCGACGGACCAGCCCGTCTTGGGGTCGCCGTCCACGGCCTTCGCGGGGGTGTCGAGCCCCAGCCCCGCCGCTGACTTCCCCGGCTTGAGCTTCACCACCACGGGCTTCGCGCCCTTCTTGGCGGCGCCGGCATTCGGCGTCGCGGTGAGGGTGATCTCGGTGAGGGTGAAGGTGCCGTCGGGGGCACGCCCGGGGCCGCCCTTCGGGAGCGAGCCGTCGCGAAGGGCTTCGATGCGGAGGGACGTAATGTTCGTCAGCGCGGTCGCGGCGGTGACGGTATAGGCGTCGGTCTTCTCGGCCTTACCCGTCGCGAGGTACGAGCCGTCGGCGAGCCTCTTCAGCGGTGCCTTGCCCGCGGCGGCAGTGGGCTCCAGCGTCAGCCACGGGGCGGCCGGCTCGGCCCTCACGGCCGCCAGCCACTTCTCGAAGCGGCCGGGCAAGGTGTCCTTCTCGAACGCCGCCAGCGCCCGCGCGAGCGGGACGTGCGTCACGTCGAACGCCGCTTTCACCTTGCGGTACGCCTCGGGGTCCGGGTCCATCTGCCGCGTCGTCGAATCCGTGCGGGCGAGCGCCGCGATGAGCCGGTAGTAGTCCTGCTGCGGAATCGGGTCGTACTTGTGTTCGTGGCAGCGGGCACAACCGAGGGTGAGGCCGAGGAACGCCGACCCGGTCGTAGCGATCATGTCGTCGAGGTGGTCGTAGCGGATCGGCTCGAGCGTCTTCGCGGTGGTCTGCCCCGGGTACGGCCCGGCGACCAGGAAGCCGGTCGCGGATGTGGCGAAGGCGTCGTTGGGCTTCAGTTCGTCGCCGGCCAGTTGCAACCGCGCGAACTCGTCGAACGGCATGTCGGCGTTCAGCGCTTTAATGACGAAGTCGCGGTACTGGTACGCCCCCGGCCGGTCCCCGTCGAACTCGTACCCGCCGCTCTCGGCGAACCGGGCCACGTCGAGCCAGTGCCGCGCCCAGCGCTCACCGTAGCGCGGGGAATCGAGCAATCGGGTGAGGAGCTTTTCGTAGGCGTCGGGTGCCGTGTCGCTGACGAACGCGTCCACCTCTTCCGGGCGGGGCGGCAAGCCGGTGAGGTCGAACGTGACGCGGCGGACGAGCTTCTCTTTGGTGAGCGGCTTGCTCGGCGCGAGCCCCTTCGCCTCGAGGCCGGCGAGGACGAACCGGTCGATGGGGTTTCGCACCCACGCGGGGTTCTTGACCTCTGGAAGGGGCGCGGCCGCGAGCGGGCGGAACGACCAGAACCGCCTGCCCTCGGCGATGTCGATGGACCGCTTACCCGGCAGCACGCCGCCGTCCCGCGGGTCGGGGGCACCGAGTTCGATCCACTTCGCGAAGTCGGCGACGACTTCGTCGGAGAGTTTGCCGCGGGGGGGCATCTTCTCGACCGTGCCCTCGTGCCGCAGGGCGGTGAGTAACAGGCTCTTTTTCGGGTCGCCGGGAACGACCGCCGGACCACCGTCCCCGCCCTTGCGCGTCGCCTCGCGCGTGTCGAGCAGCAGGCCGCCGCGAAGCTTCTTGTTCTTCACCGCCTCGGCCGAGTGGCACGAGTAGCACTCCTTCACGAGTACCGGGCGGATCTTCGTCTCGAAGAGCGCGAGCCCCTTCGCGTCGGCGGGCTGGGCACCGGCGCTCAGTTGCGAGCACAACAGGCCCAGCAGCACGGCGACGACGCGGGCAGTCGGCGAGTTGATCATCGGTGACCTGACGGCGGGCAGGGGAAGGACGGCAGGCGGGACAGCAGTTTACACGATAGCCGCCGGATGATCGAGCGATTTCACGAGACCCGCGCGGCTACGCAGAGAGTGCGTCCGGCCGGTTGCGTACCGCCAGCGCGACTTCGGCTTGTGCGACCGTGGCGCGTCTCGCGGCCGGGGCGCTGGGGCCGTTCGCACGGCGCAACAGGTACACGCGACGTTCCGCCGGCTCGCGAGTACGCGCGGCGCACACCCAATCACAGCACGTTACCCAAGTCCAATCGATGCGAGGCCGTGGCACACTCCCGCGGCGCATCGGTTCTTTTGCGTTCGGCAGGTACTCGCTCGCACTCCGGTGATCACTTCGCCTTAATGTCGTAGCAGAGCAGAACGTCCTGATCGCGGATGTACAGCTTCCCATTGGCGACTACGGGATACGCCCAAGCCTCGTACGTCTGCTTCCCGTTCGGCTTCGATTGGCGGTCCGGCTGATCGAACTTGCCCTTCTCCGTATACGCCTTCGGGTTCGCTTCCACGAGGTACACGGTACCCTGTTTGCCCTCGTTGCGGACGTACAGGTGGCCGTCGGCGTAGGTGACGGACCCTTTGCCGGTCTTGCCCTCCCACATCAC
>JALHNS010000404.1 GCA_022843445.1 Gemmata sp. | reverse complement strand
GAAGGGCGGCCCCGCGGTGGCGTCGGTGTTCGCGCGCGCGCACGACGGCGGCGTGCAGGCGCTGGCCGCGCTGCCCGAAGGCTCCGCGGTCGGCGCGACGGTCGTGTCCGCGGGCGGCGACGGCACGCTCAAGTTGTGGCACCCGACCACGCTGAAGGAGCAGCGCACCATCACCGGCGATTTCGGGTCGGTCGAATCGATGGCGGTCGCCCCGAGCGGCAAGTGGGTCGCGACGTGCTCCATTCGATTGAGCGCGAGCGATATGGCCGTTCAGCTTTGGGATTTGAACACGGGCGCGGCCGGTAAGCCGCTCCGCGGCCCGACGGACAACATCGCGTCGGTCGCGGTGTCGCCCGACGGCAAGGGCATCGCGGCCGGGTCCGCGGACAAGATGGTGTGGCTGTGGCTGCGCGAGGGCAACGCGCCGCCGACCGCGGTGTGCGTGAAGGGGCACACCGGCACGGTCACGGCGGTGGCGTTCGTGGCGGCCGATTCGCTCCTCAGCGCGAGCACCGACGGCACCGTGAAGCAGTGGGACCTGCGCACCGGGAAGGCGAAGGGCACGCTACCCGGCCTCGTGGGGCCGATCGCGCAACTGGCGTTCGCGTCGAAGTTGATCGCGGTGGCCGGGCAAGAGGGCGTGGCGATTCGCAAGCGGCACGCGCCGGGGTTCCACAAGCTGACCGGGCACGAGGGCGCGGTGGCGTGCGTGGCCGTGTCGCCGGACGGGGCGCTGGTGGCGAGCGGCGGCACCGACCGCACGGTCCGCGTGTACCGCGCGGACACCGGCGCGCAGCTCGCCTGCTATTCGGGCCACGACAAGGGCGTGCGGAGCGTGGCGTTCGCGCCGACCGGTGACGCGGTGTACAGCGGCGGCGAAGACGGCACCCTGCGCCGCTGGCTGGTACCGAAGGGGAAGTGACCCCGCAGCTACCTCGGCCCGCCCTTTCCCAACAGCAGATCGACCACCCAGCACCCGCGAACGTGCGGTGCGGTTCCGCTCCGGCAGTGCGCGAGCACGTCTTCGTTGTCGCACCCGGCGTCTTGAAGCGCGTCCGCGAGGATCGGCATGCGGTCCCACGCGCGCTCGGCGTAGATCGCGTGCGCGAGGGCGCGCACGTCGGACGTGAGCCACGCGGGTTCGAGTGCCACCGGGCGGAACGGGTTCCCGAATACCTCGCGCACCAGTTCCGCCTGCGCGCGATCCTCGGCCGCGCGCACCGCGATGTAGCGGTCGTAACCCGTCGCCGGTTCGTCTGGCACCTCGGCACCGACCGCGTTCACCGCCCACCCCGCGGCTTCGCGGGTGTCGGTGAACTCGTCCTGAATGTCGTCCATCGCCGTACACACCGCTGTGGCCGCATTCTGCTCGCTGCCGGGTGCGCTGGACGCTTCCATGTCCCACGTTACCCGTGCCGCGGCGTTGATCGCTTCGCGCAGTTCGTCGCTCGTCAGTTCACCGTCAACGTAGCGCTCGATGGCGTCCAATCCGGCGCGGCTGCGCTGATCGGTAATCAGGTGCCCGATGCGCCGGCAGCACGCGACCGCCCACAAGCGCAGTTTGCGGCTCACCCACCACACCGCGGGACTTTCGTCCACGTCCGGCCCTTCGAGTTCCGTAAAGTGCGCGTCGAGGAATTCGATCAGCGGGTGCGGGTCTTCGGCCGCGAGCCATTCGGCTTCCGTCATCGCAGGCTCTCGCGCGGAAAGGTGTGCGAATTGTAGCGGCGGGCGGCGCGCAGTTTCGCTCTCATTCTCTTCTCCGAAGTGGTTCCGGTTGCGCCGGCGGCGTAGAATCGGTGCTTTAGGCAAGATTCGCTACTGCCCGTTCATCACACCACGAGACGCACCGTGAACCGCACCCCGTTCGCCGGCCGGCGCGCCGCGCTCGCGCTGCTCGCCGCGCTCATCTGCTGCATGCCCGGGTTCGGGCGACCGGACGACGAAGACGACAAACTCAAGAAGGAAATCGCCGACGTCGAGAAGCGCCTGTTGGAACTCAAGAAGCAACTCGAAGAGGCCAAGAAGGGCAAACCACTCCCGGCCGCCGCGAACACCGTTCCCGCCAGCGCCATCGAGAAGATGACGTGGCGCAACATCGGCCCCGCGAACATGGGCGGGCGCATCACCGCGCTCGCGGTCGTCGAGAGCGACCCCACCACCTACTACGTGGCGACCGCCAGCGGCGGGCTGCTGAAGACCACGAACAACGGCACCACTTTCTCCTTCGTGTTCGAGAAGGAGGCGACCGTTTCCATCGGCGACGTCGCGGTCGCGCCCAGCGACCCGAACGTGGTGTACGTCGGCACCGGCGAGGCCAACCCGCGGAACTCGGTGAGCTACGGCGACGGCGTCTACAAGAGCACCGACGGCGGCAAAACGTGGCAGAACGTCGGGCTGAAACAGTCGTACAGCATCGGCAAGATCCTGATTCACCCGACCGATCCGAACACGGTGTACGTGGCCGCGATGGGCCGCGTGTACGGCCCGAACGCCGAGCGCGGCGTCTTCAAGACCGCCGACGGCGGTAAGAACTGGCAGAAGGTACTCTACGCCGACGACAAGACCGGCGCGATCGAGTTGCGCATGGACCCGTTCGACCCGAACACGCTGTTCGCGGGGCTGTGGGAGCGCAAGCGCGACGAGTTCGACGGGTTCTTCGGCACCGGGCCGTTCCCGGGGCCGGACCAGTACGGGCCGATCGTCGCGCACGGGCCGGGCGGCGGCCTGTACAAGACGAGCGACGCCGGCAAGACGTGGAACAAGCTCACCGGCGAGAAGGGCGCGGCGGGCTTGCCCACGGTGAAGACCGGCCGCATCGGGCTGGACTACTCGCGCAAAACGAAGGGCCTGATTTACGCGATCATCGACACCGAGAACATCGGCAAGGGCCGGCCCCCGCTCGCGGTGTACATGGGCGTGTCCGGCGAGGGGGACAAGGGCGGCGCGAAGCTCACGCAGATCACCGACGACGGCCCCGCGGCCAAAGCCGGGCTGAAGGCGAACGACGTGGTCGTCGCCATCGACGGCAAGAAGGTCGAATCTTACGACGACCTGCTCGAAGCACTCGTGCCCAAGAAGCCCAACGACGTGGTGAAACTCGACGTGAAGCGCGCCAAGAAGGACGCGAAGGAACCCGAAGCGCTGAAGATCGACCTGAAACTCGGGCAGCGCGCGCCGGAGCCGAAAAAAGGCGGCGGGCAAACGTCGCTGTCGCCCGGCGGCATCGTGTTCAGCGTCAGCTCGTTCGATTCGCCGGTCGCGGTCGCGGAGGTGCCGAAGGGCGGCGCGGCCGAGAAAGCCGGCGTGAAGCCCGGTATGGTGGTCGCGGCCATCGACGGCAAAGAGGTGACCAACTTCCGCGAGTACCGCACGGAACTGCGCGTGTCCGCGAAGCTCGAGAACCCGCGGAAGGCCGGCGACAAGGTGAAGGTGACGTTCAAGGAGGGCGAGAATAAGCCGTTCGACGCGGTGCTCGAACTGCAAGACGCCGAGCTGCGCGCCGGCGGCGCTCCGGGCGGGAAGGGCGGCGGCACGGCGCGCCCGTTCATCCTGCAGGCCCAAGTGGGCGGGCAGCAGCCGAACGTGCAGGGCAGCCAAGGCAAGGACGGGTTCCAAACCGGCGGCGTGTACAAGAGCGCCGACAACGGCAAGACGTGGGTCCGCGTGAACAGCCTGAACCCGCGGCCGTTCTACTTCAGCAACGTGCGCGTCGACCCGACCGACGACGCGGTGGTCTACGTGCTCGGCGACACCACGCTGTACAAGAGCACGGACGGCGGCACCAAGTTCGGCAGCGCCGGGGCGAGCAGCGTGCACCCGGACCACCACGCGATGTGGATCAACCCGAAGGACGGGCGGCACATCGTGCTGGGCAACGACGGCGGCCTGTACGTCACCTACGACCGCGGCGCGCACTGGGACCACCTGAACACGCAAGCGCTCGCGCAGTTCTACCACGTGGCGGTGGACACGCGCAAGCCGTACCGCGTCTACGGCGGGCTGCAAGACAACGGCAGTTGGGGGGGGCCGTCGCGCACGATCCGCGCTACCGGCCCGGCGAACGAGGACTGGGTGTACCTGAACGGCGGCGACGGGTTCGTGTGCCGCGTGGACCCGAACGACCCGGACTGGGTGTACGCGGAGAGCCAAAACGGGGGCATGAACCGCCGCAACCTGCGCACCGGCGAGCAGCGCGGCATCCGGCCCAAGCAGGTGAAGCAGGGCGAGGAACTGCGGTTCAACTGGAACACGCCGTTCATCCTCTCGCACCACAACAGCTCCGTGTTCTACTGCGGCGCGCAGTACGTGTTCCGCTCGGTGGCGCGCGGCGACAACCTGAAGCCGATCAGCCCCGAACTCACGCGCACGCCGAAAGGCTCGATGACCGCGCTGGCCGAGAGCGCGAAGAGCGCGGACGTGCTCTGGGCCGGCACCGACGACGGCTACGTGTGGGTCACGAAGGACGGCGGGCAGAACTGGACCAACGTGACCGAGAACATCAAGAAGGCCGGGCTGCCGGGCCACCGCTGGGTGGCGACCATCGAGCCGGGCGCGAAGGTGGAGGGTCGGTGCTACGTGTGCTTCGACGCGCACCGCTCCGACGACGACAAGCCGTACCTGTTCGCCACCGAGGACTACGGCGCGACGTGGAAACCGATCGCGAACAACCTGCCCGCGTTCGGCAGCACGCGGAGCCTGCGCGAGGACGCGACCACGTCCGAGATCCTGTACTGCGGCACCGAGTTCGGCATCTGGGTGTCGATCAACCGCGGCGAATCGTGGGCCAAGCTGAACAACAACCTGCCCACGGTCGCGGTCCACGAGATCGCGCAGCCGACCACCGCGAGCGAGATCGTGATCGCCACGCACGGCCGCGGCATCTGGATTCTGGACGTGGCGAGCCTGCGCCAGATGCGGCCGGAAACGCTGAAGGAGAAGGCGACGCTGTTCGCGCCGGCGACCGTGACGCGGTGGCAGTTCGGGCCGGGCAGCTTCCCGTACTCGCGCGACGTGCGCAAGTTCTACGGCACCAACCCGCCCAACGGCGGCGCGATCGACTACCTGCTCACCGCGCCGGCGAAGGACGTTTCGCTGAAGGTCGTGGACGTGACCGGCACCGCCGTGCGCGAGTTCCGCGACCCGCCGAAGGGCGCGGGGTTCCACCGCCTCGCGTGGACGCCGCCGCGCGCCGGCGGGTACCGCGTGGTGCTCACCGTGGACGGCAAAGAGTACGCGCAGATGGCGACGGCGGAGAACGACCCGAACGCGCCGGCCGGCGCGCGCATCACCGGCGTGCCGGAAGCGCCCGGCGGCGGCGAGGGGGAAGACGAGGACGTGCCCGCGGTGCCGTTCATCCCGCGCAGCCGGGATTGATCGAGGTGGCGAACCCCGCCCGCAAGGGCAGCGGGTGCGGTGCGAAGAAGCAACGCGCGGTTTTGGCTTTGGCCCTCTCCCCGCGGAGCGTGGGAGAGGGTGGCCGAGTCGAGACCAGACTGCGCAGCAGGCGCAGTCGAAGCCGACCGAGGCCGGGTGAGGGGCGATTACTTCCGCGCGAAATCAGTTAGCTGATTTGCGCGTGTAGCTCCCCCCTCACCCGGCGTCACGCGGGATAAGCTGCGCCTGCTTTCGCAGTCTGGCCTCGCGCCGCCACCCTCTCCCGCAAGGGGAGAGGGCAAGAACGGAACACTCCATTCACTCCTTCACGGCGCACCCGCCGCCCTTGCGGGGTTCGCCTGCTGTCACCGCACGGTGAATTTCATCTGCACGGTGCCGATCTGCACCACGTCGCCGGGTTTCAGCGCGCGGGGTTGGCCCGGCAGCACCTTCAGCCCGTTCACCCACGTCCCGTTCAGGCTGTTCAGGTCTTCCACGTACACGCTCGCGCCCTCGGCCACGAAGACCGCGTGGTTGCGCGAGCACCAGATCTGATCGACCGATTCTTGCGCCGTCAGGTCGATATCGACCGGCTTGTCGGAGAACCGGCCGGCCACGTTGCGCCCCGCGTACAGCGGGTACTCGACCGCGATCCGCGCGCCGCGCAGCACCACCAGCACCGGGCGCAGCGGGGGCGGCGGCGCGGGCGTGTGCGCGAGGTCCGCGGGGTCCGTCGCGGGCGTGGTCAGGTGAACCGGTTCGACGAGTTGGTTGTTCATCGGGAACGTCCGAGTACGGTCCGCGGGCGACACGACCGGACGGGAGAAACGGTCGGTTCGTCGGAATCCTAGCCCGCGCGAACGGCGGGCGCGCCGGAACCGCGGCGGTTCTGTCGGAATGGGAATCGGGCGCGTCCGATGTGCCGACAGTTGAAGTGCGAACATTCGCGCCGGGTCATAGGGCCGCGCTTCGGATCTCGAGCGCGACCGGGCCGAGCGGTTCGGAACTGTACACCACAAAGGAAATTTCAGATCGGAAGAGC
>JALHNS010000403.1:3956-6435 GCA_022843445.1 Gemmata sp. | reverse complement strand
AAGATTCCTTCGGCAGGCGGAGTGCAATCTGTCCTGTGAGCGGAATGGCGTCGAGTACCAGGTTGAAGCCCTTCTGGTCGGCGTGGGTGAACGCGACACCGATCCGGGTCCAGAACGCCTCCCCCGTCGCGTCGCTATCGCGAACTTGGTAGGCGATGTAGGCCGGTGAGCGGCTGGGTCTCTTTTCGTCAGTCATGCAAGTCTCCTTCGTTTGGTTTTGTTCGGCCGAGAGTGCCACAGGATTCACACGATGCAAAGTGCTCTGGCCTGGACTCCCGTCCGATTTTCCGAGGTACTGGCATTTTTGCCACAGGGCCGCCGGGTGCTAATCCTTCAGGTAGCCGTTCCTGCGGAGCCACGGCTCCAAGGCTTCTTCCAGGATGTCCTGCACGGTGTTGGGCGTCACCTTCGAGAGTTGTCTCTCCAGCGAGGCACGTTTGAGGGCGTCCGCCAAGTCTGAACGCAGACGGGTCGTCAGCGGCGACCGTCCTTGAACCGGGGTGGCCTGGACCTCGGAAGACGCCTTCCGGGGTTTGGATGGCGCGACGGGAACGGGCGTCTCGGTGGTAGTCGGTTGGTCCGGGACGGAGTTCTGAGCGGCCTTGCCGGTTACAAAGGCAGCTTCGGTTTTCGGATCGGGCTTCTTCGGCTTCAAGCCGTCGGTGAGTGACCGGCGCTTTGTCATGCGGCGGCCCTCGCCTTGCGTTTCGGCCGGTTGGCCTGTTTACCCCGGACAGTTCGTTTGAGGTTCGGGAGCAGCTCGCGGAACAGTGCGCGGAGTTCGGCCCCGGCTTCTTTGCCCCTGGCCCCGAGGTTCCAGACGAGAGAACCCTGGCCGGGTGCGTCAGCGTAAATCTGGCGGAGTGTGACGGGTACTTTTGCCACAGGCAGGTCAAGCTCGGCGGCGGCCTCCTTCATGTCTTTGGTTAGGCGGTAGTTCTTCCCGACCATGCTGAGGACGATCCGGGCATCGGGCTGGCCTCCGCGGATGTCCTGGGCCTGACGCAGAACCTCGGTCGCCTGGGAGAGCGCCCTCACCTCCAACATCGAGGCCTTACACGGCACGACGGCGAGGTCTGCCCGCAGGAGCAGTGCCCGGCTGGTTTCCGAGTTGCTGCCGGGACCGTCGGCGACGACGTAGTCGCACGCCTCATTCAGGCCCGGCAATTCGTTCAGGATTTCGTCTGGACTGGCCAGGCGAACGGCTTTCACGCCTGGGAAGGCTTCCTCGATCCACTCGGACGAGGAGTGCTGGGTGTCGCAGTCCGCCAGGGTGACGGAATACCCTTGCTCGGCGAGCCAACCGGCCAGATGAACGGCGATGGTCGATTTCCCGACCCCGCCCTTTGAATTCGCAACAACTACAATCATTATTCAAACACATACCAGATAAATTCCTACCTGGCAAGCAGACCGTCTGGCAGTCTGGCAGGCCGGTCTGCCACCATGCTTGCATGTCAGCAAGCCAGCCTTCCTGTCGGATGTCATGCCGTCATGCAAGGCGGCCAGCAAGCCAGCAGGCTTGCCAGCCTGCCGGACAGCCGGCAAGCTGTCATGCCGCCAGGACGCGACCGGAAAATCGCTCCGCACCATTTGCGGTGACTCTGGAGATGCCCAACACTGTTCCCGCACGGATTGCGGCAAGTCGCGGGAAACGCTGGCTGGCAGGGCACTTCGAAAATGTCGGTCTGCTCACAAGTAGCGCTTCATTCCGCGCCTCGCGGCGTGGCCTGGCGGCCACGGGTTCGGGCCTAACACCAGTTAGGGAAGATGTCTGTAACCAAAATCCACTGACTTGTTTTCTTGCGCCCTCTACAGTGGGGCATGCTCAGGATCAATCAACAGCGCTCGTCCGCCGGGGCCAAGTCCTACTTCGAGGAGGGGTTGGCCCGCGAGGACTACTACACCCGGGACGCCATTCCCGGTCACTGGGGCGGCAAGGGGGCGGAGTTGCTCGGGCTGGGCGGGGAGGTGACGCGCGACGAGTTCGTCCGGCTCTGCGACAACCTGAACCCCACGACCGGCGAGAAACTGACGCAGCGGACGCGGGACGGCCGCACCGTCGGGTACGACATCAACTTCCACGCGCCGAAATCCCTGTCGCTGCTCTACAGCCTGACCAAGGACGACCGCCTGATGGAGGCCTTCCGGACGGCCGTGCGGGAGACCATGGCGGAACTCGAGGGCGACGTCAAGACGCGGGTGCGGGGCGGCGGGCAGAACACCGACCGCCCGACCGGGAACCTGCTGTACGCCGAGTTCGTCCACCTGACGGCCCGGCCGGTGGGCGGCGTGCCGGACCCCCACCTGCACGCCCACTGCTTCACCTTCAACGCCACGTTCGACGGGGAGGAAGGGCGGTGGAAGGCGGGCCAGTTCCGGGAGGTGGTGCGGGACGCCCCGTACTTCGAGGCGGCGTTCCACGCCCGCCTCAGCAAGGCGGTGGCGGACCTCGGCCTCGGCGTCGAGCGGACGAAGC
>JALHNS010000403.1:0-3946 GCA_022843445.1 Gemmata sp. | reverse complement strand
GAGGTGATCGAGAAGTTCTCCCGTCGGACGGAACTCATCGAGGAGGTTGCCGCCGCAGCCGGCGTGACGGATGCGCGGGAGAAAGCCGAGTTGGGTGCCCGGACCCGCGAGAAGAAGTCGGAGCCGAAGTCCCTCGACGCCCTCCGCGCCGAGTGGAAGGCGCGGCTCACCCCCGACGAGAAGCGCGAGGTGCTGGCGGTGCTCCAGGGGAAAGCGGCCAAGCCGCCGAACGACGTCACGCCGCGAACCGCGGTGGACTACGCCCTGGCGAACGCCTTCGAGCGCAGTTCGGTGATGACCGACCGCCGGGTCGTGGCGTCGGCCCTCAAGCGCGGCTACGGGAAGCTCGCCCCGAAGGACGTAGCCGGGGAGTTCGCGGGTCGGTCGGACCTCATCCGGCGGCGGTTCGAGGACCGGGATTACGTGACGACGAAGGCCGTGCTCGCGGAAGAAGCGGCGGCCCTGGCGTTCGCCCGGGGCGGCCGCGGGGCGTGTGCGCCCCTCGTGAGAACTCCGGAGCCGTTCACCTCGGAGCGGCTGAACGCGGAACAGCAACAGGCCGGGCGGCACGTGCTCGAAAGTCGGGACCGGGTGGTACTCATCCGGGGGAAGGCGGGCACCGGGAAGACCACACTCCTCAAGGAAGCGGCGCGGGCGGTGGAGGCCGCCGGCAAGCGGGTCCACGTCTTCGCGCCGACCACGGAAGCAGCCCGTGGCATCTTGCGGCGGGACGGGTTCGACGACGCCGACACGGTGGCCCGGCTGCTCGCCGACGAGACGATGCAGTCCAAGGTCCGCGGGCAGGTCATCTGGGTGGACGAGGCCGGCCTGCTCGGGACGAAGGACACGAAAGCCCTGTTCGACGTGGCCAAGAAACAGAACGCGCGGGTGGTCCTCATGGGGGACGAGGGGCAGCACGCGAGCGTGCCACGGGGCGACGCGTTCCGCCTCCTCCAGACCCACGCGGGACTGATCGCGGCCGAGGTGCGGGGCATCCAGCGGCAGACCGGCGACTACAAGAGGGCGGTGGAGGCACTGTCCGCCGGCGACGTGCCCAGGGGGTTCGAACTGCTCGACCGCATGGGGGCGATCCGGGAGGTGGACGGCCTGTGGCGGCACGCCCGGCTGGCGGGCGACTACCTCGACGCGGTCCGCGCCGGCGAGTCCGCGCTGGTGGTCGCGCCGACCCACCAGGAGGGCCGGGCGGTGACCGCCCTCATCCGCGAGTACCTGCGGCAGGACCGCCTCATCGGCGGGCGGGACCGCGTGTTCGAGCAACTCGTCTCGTACGGGCTGACCGAGGCCGGGCGCACCGACGCCAACAACTACTCCACGGGCGACGTGGTCCGGTTCCAGCAGAACGCGAAGGGGGGCTTCAAGAAGGGCGAGCGAGTCCGGGTACTCGGCCGGTCGGAGGACGGCCGTGTCCTGGTGGAGCGAAAGCCCGGCTTGACGGCCACCCTTCCGCTCTCGGAGGCCCGGCACTTCGACCTGTACGAGCGGCGGGACCTCCGCCTCGCGGCCGGCGACCGGGTCCGCGTCACGAGTAACGGGACGACCCAGGACGGCCGCTCCCGCCTGCTGAACGGGACGTTGCAAACCGTGGCGGGGTTCGACCGCTACGGGCACGTCGTGCTGGAGAACGGGCAGGTGGTGGCGCGGGACTTCGGGCACCTGGCGCACGGCTACTGCACCACCTCGCACGCGAGCCAGGGGAAGACGGTAGACCGGGTGCTCGTGGCGGTCGGGCCGGAAACGTTCGCCGCGGCCTCGCGGGAGCAACTGTACGTCTCCGTGAGCCGCGGGCGGAAGTCCGCCACGCTCTACTGCGAGGACAAGGCCGAACTGCTGGACGCAGTCGGGGACGCCCGCCGGCGACTCTCCGCAACCGAGTTGGCGAACGAACCCCGGACGGAAGCCCGAGAGCCGTCCCGCCTGGTGCGGCTGGCCGAACACATCCGACGGGTCGCGCGGTGGGAGACGGTGCGGCGGCTCGTGCAAAGGCGTGACAAGTCCGCCGGGCGTGATACTGTCGCCCGGGAACGCGAGCGGGAGGCGCACGGGAGATGAGCGACGAGAAATTCACGAGCCTGGTCGAGAAGACCAAGCGGCAGGCGGGCGAGGGGAAGGACGCCGTCCCCCTGACAACCGCGGACGAACCGGGAGACGAGCCGGGCAAGGACCCGTTCTCGGTCCTGTCGGCCGACCGGATGCAGAAGGTGATGTGCGAGTTCCGCCTGAAGACCGGTAACGCCGTGGCGCTCGCGTACAGCTACCTCGTCAAGGCCGAGTTCGACCCGTCGAGCGGCATCGACCTGGACTTCTCCGCGCACAAGGTGCGGCTCACCGGCAAGAACCTCGCACCGGTATTCGCGGGGCTCGTCACCCAGCGGGTGGCGGTCGTGACCGAGATGGACGACTTGTACGCCGAGGCGGAACTCGGCCCGGACGCCACGGTGGTGACCGGGATCGAGGTGAGCCAGCCGCAATAGTCCGACCGACGGCGGGCGCTGTCTCCGAACCCGTGGACCCCGGCGCCAATCCGTTGCAAAGGGTTGCACCACCGCAGTACCATTTCCTCCGACCCAATCCCACACACAGGAGAGCCCCGTGGCCGAGGTGAAGTCACAACAATCGCCGGTCTCGATCCGGACCCGGGAGACGGTCGAGGCCCACTTCTCACCGGACTACCTGCACGTCGGTTACGAGGACAAGTACCTTCCGGTCACCCCCGCGCCGGAGAACCTCAGTTTCTCCAAGCCGTACCCGAAGCTCGTCTTCCGCGGGCAGGCGTTCGACTTGCGCAAGATTCACATCCACAACCCGGCGGAGCACTTGCTCGACGCGGACACGCCGTTCGCGTTCGAGTGCCACCTGGTCCACCTGCGGGAGGGGGACGACGCCGGCACGGGGCCGAAGGTGGTGATCGGCGTGTTCTTTCACGAGGACGTCGCCGCGGCCGTCTCGGAGAGAGTCGGGCGGTTGGCGGCGGCCGACAAACTCCGGGACGAAAAGCAACTCCCCCTGCGGGCGTGGAAGAAAGGGGAGCCCGGGGAGGACCTGGCGGTCAACCCGTACCACTTCTTGCCGCTCTCCCGCTACCGGTTTTTCCACTATGAGGGGTCGCTCACCTCCGGCACGTTCAGCGAGGACGTGAGCTGGTTCGTCATGCAACAGCAGATTCCGATCAGCCCGAGGGACAGCAAGGTGCTCAAAAAGTACGCCGAGCAGACCGCGCACCCGGTCCAGCCGCTGAACCGCCGATTCGTCCTCCGCAGTTTCAGCGTTTGAGCGGGTCGCTCAACGCGATGCCCGCGCGGAGCGCCGGCTCGTACACGTCGCCGCGGAACGAGTTGAACCCGAACCGGATTTCGCCCGCGTGGGCGAGCGCCAGGTCGAGCACGGCGACGTGGCAGACTTCGTCGAAGACGACGGCCAGTTTCCGGCTTTCGCCGTCGTCGAACAGAACGACGTGGAACGGGGCACCGCAGACGCCGTTGCGGTGACGGGCGATGCCCTGGATGTCGAGATTGGATGTGGAGAGGCGGTTCATGCCGACCTCCAGCCCGCTTCGAAGGAGGCGTGGAACTGTGCCTCGCTGAGCTTGATCAGTTGGCGACGGATGCGTCGTCGGGTGTGTTTTGTGGTCCGTGTCATGGCATTCTCCAGTTGAGAGTTGTGTTAGGGGTGCGGGGGTGACCCGCACCCGGTTGGCGGTTAAGAAGCCGCCGGCTCGTCGAGCACGCGGAGCGTGATGAGGCCGTCGATGGGGAGGACGTCGAGCACGATGTTGAAGCCCTTGCCGTCGGCGTTCGGCCACGCGGCCCCGATGCGGGTGAAGAAGCCCCTGTTGAACCCCATTAGAAATGTCCGGTGTTAACTCGATAGAAGTGTCCCCTTCGCTCAGGCCGGAGGGGGCACGAGATGATCGAGGTACAAGACCGGA
>JALHNS010000402.1 GCA_022843445.1 Gemmata sp. | reverse complement strand
GCCGTCCGCGCCCGAGGGTGTGCCGGACGCGCTGCCGGACGCCGCGGCGCGCAAAGTGGCGCTTGCGAACTTTCAGAAGATCGTGTTCGCTGCGCACGAACACCACGAAGCCTCCTACCGACTGCCCAGCGGCTACGCGAGCGCGAACGGGCCCGGCCTCAGTTGGCGCGTCGCGCTGCTGCCGTACATCGGCGAAGAGGGGCTGTTCAAGCAGTTCAAACTCGACGAACCGTGGGACAGCGAGAACAACAAGAAGTTTCTGGAGAAGATGCCAAAGATGTTTGCGAGCGCGGGCAAGGCCGCGCCCGCGGGTCACACGTTCGTGCGCACCACGCAGGGGCCGGGCGGCGTGATCGCGATTCCTGTTGCCGCGAAGGGCAAGTTGCCGGCTCCGCCGCCACTACCGGGCAAGCTGCCGGGAACGCCGCTGCCGCCGAAGCCCGGCTCGCCACTGTTTGAGCGACACATTGCGCACTTCCACGACGGCACCAGCAACACATTGTTGTTCGTGGAAGCGGCCGAATCGGTGCCGTGGACGAAGCCGGACGAACTGACGATTCCGTACGCGTCGGCGCTGGGGAAGGGTCCGTTCCCGGTGCCGGAGTTGGGCGGCGCGTTCGTGGACGGTTTCCACGCGGCCTTCGCAGACGGCACCGTGCTATTCTTCAAGAACACGCTTCCGAAGGACGAGTTGGCGAAACTGCTGACGCTGCGCGGCGGCGAACCGATCGACGACCGCGCGAAGCACGCGGCGTATGTGGCCGCGCCGCCGAAGGTGGACGAGTCGAAGAAGCCCGCCCCGCCAAAGACCGAAACGAAACCGAACTGACCGCGCGCGAGAGAGACGGGGCGCGCCGCGTCACTTCGGCGGGCCTTTGCCCGCGAGATGCGCGGCGACGTTCTGCGCCAGCCGCACCGTGCCGGCGGTCTTCAGAATGTAGCTCGTGCGCTCCGTCGGGCCGTGGCAGTACCGCGTGAAGCCGCAGTCGATCACCGCGCGCACGCCCGGCACCTTCGACACGGCGATCAGCGCTTTGCCGTCGCTCGCCGCGAGCGCCACTTCGAGCTTCTCCGACTTCGTGACGTGGCTGACGGTGATACCCTCGAACACGAAGTTCACGCCCGCGAGCAGCGGGTGATCGGCCGCCTCGAACTGCCCGCCGAACCGCTTCACGTCGGCCGCGGTGAGGCCGCGGTTGCGCACGAACGCGACGCGATCGGCGACGTAGTTCCCGCCCACGCGCGCGCCGAACAACCGGCGCGCGAGTTCGTCGGCCTCGCGGGCGAACGGCTCGTCTTCGGCGAGCAGGCACAGCCCGCCGCCGCCGCGCGCGAACGCCTCGATCGCGTCGCAGTCCTTCGCGGTGAGCGGGTGCGTCGGGCCGACGGCCACGTCGAGTGTCGCGCGCACGACGAACTGGTATTCGGGCAGCGTGAACCCGGACGGCACCGCGCTCGCGGGCAGCGCCGCGACTCCGAGTTCGAGCAGTTCCGGGGTGATGCCGTCCGGCAAGTTCAAACGGCCGGTGGAAAGCACCCACAGTTGATCGGTGTTCTTCAGCCACGCGGGGTCGAACTTCCCGAACGCCCGCGACACGACGAACCCTTTCGCTTCGAGCGCCTTCCACAGCGGGTTCGTGGGGTGGAAGAACACGCGCGGGGCGTTCTCGAACCCGGACCAGAACAGGAGCCGTTTGCCTTTGAATTCGCCGTCTTGCGCGAGTCCGAACTCCGCGCCGACCGGGTTCCCGAAGTTGTCGAACGCGACCGGTAACTTCGGGGGCGCCGCGGGCACCGGCGGCGGCCCTTCGGGCGCGGGTTGCGTTCCGGGCGCGGGTTGCGGCGGATCGAGTTTCGGCGCGGCCTGCGCGAACTGCTGAAGCACCTGCGGGAGGAAGTCCGCGAGTCCCGGCTTCGGCGGTGCGGGCGGCTCCACCTTCGGCGCGCCCGGCTCCACCTTCGGTGCGACCGGCTCGGCGCGTGCGAGTTCGCGCGGCGGTTCGGCGCGCTCGCGCTGCGACAGCACCAACCCCGTGACCGCGCACGCGAGCAGCGCCGTGCCCACAACGCACAGTAGCGCGACGCGGGCGGCGCGGCGCACGCGCGGATCGGCGCTCTCTTCGGCGCGTTCGTCGGGCACGGGCACTTCCGCGCCGCACTCGGGGCAAGTCGCCGTCGTGCCGGCTTTGCGCGTACCGATGGACAGCGCGCGAGCGCACCACGGGCACTGGAACCGAATCGCCACGGGTCGCTCCGGGAGAGTTGCGAGCGAAGAAAGGGCACGCACTGAGCGTACCCGCGAACGCGCTGCGCTGCAAGAAACCGCCGAGTAGCCCACTTTTCGCTCAAGGGTCAACTTGCGCCGGTTCGCGCGCCGATACACACTTCGCGGATTGCGCCGCCACACGCGGCGCGCGTTCCACATTGGAGTCACGGATGACGACCACACACGGCCCCGCGCGCGGTGTTGCCGCGCTCGCACTTCTTGCCGCGTTCGCCGCCACCGCTCACGCCCAACCCGCCGCCGTCACGGCCGAATGGGCACTCAAGCAGCAGCCCAAGCACCCCGGCGTGAACGTCTCCACGCCCCCCCGCGGACGCCGTCGCCCGGTGCAAAGTCGATCCGATCCCCAACCCCAAGGGCGGCGCGCCCATCGGCTACACCGTGCGCGACTCGGACGGCAAGCCGCTCCGCGTGTTCGTGAGCTACGACAACAAGAACTTTAACATCGTCTCGTACTACCTCGACGGCGCGGAAGCGTACCGCGAGATTTACCCGCCGAACCAGCCGGCCCAGTTCCGCTGGCTCGGCGCGAACGGCTCCAAATGGGGCTTCGACCGCAACAACGACGGCGTCATCGACGAATGGGCCGTCATTTCGCCCGAAGAAGCCACGCAAGAACTGCTGAAGGCGCTCGCGGTCAACGACGCGGCCAAGCTCAACGCGCTGTTGGTCACGAAGGAGAACCTCGCGGCCATCGGCCTGCCCGCGGCCGACGGGAACGCGCTGCAGGCCCGCGCCGCCGGGGCCGCCAAGAAGTTCGCCGACGCGGTGGCCGCGCTCAAACTCAGCGACAAGGCGAAGTGGGTTCACGCCGAGTTCGGCCCGCCGCACACGCGCGCCGCGGACTCGTTCGAGGGCCGCGACGACTACACCGCGTACAAGAACGGTACCGTGCTCATCGAAGACGGCGGGAAGACCGCGTTCGTGCAGACCGGCGAGCTGATCCAGATCGGCCGCGCGTGGAAGCTCGTGGACGGCCCGAGCATCGGGGCCGGGGGCGGCGCGGAAGTCGCCGGCCCGGTCGTGGACAACAAGATCGCGGCGCTCGTCACCAAACTGAACGACCTCGACAAGGTCGCGCCGAACCCGCCCACAATCGCGGCCCTCGCCGAGTTCAACGGCAAGCGCGCCGAACTGCTCGAACAGATCGTCGCCGTCGCGGACCAGAAAGAACCGTGGGCGAAGATGCTGATCGACAGCCTCGCACAAGCCGCCGAGGGCGACAAACCAGGCGGCAAGCACCTCGCGCGCGTCAAGCAGTGGTGCGACGATATGACCAAGCCCGGCGGGAACGCGACGCTCGCCGCCTACGCCGCGTTCCGCTTGCTGGTCGCCGAGAACAGCGTCGCGATGGCGCACATTCGCGCGAACGACGAACTCGCCGCGATTCAGGACAAGTGGCGCACCGGCCTCGAAGCGTACCTGAAGGACTTCGCCAAGAGCGCCGACGCCCCCGAGGCCGCGTGGCGGCTCGCGATGGCGTGGGAACTGTCCGGCCAGAAGGACGGCGAGGCCAAGGCGCGCCCGTGGTACGAGGCGATCATCCGCGACTACGGCACCCACTCGCACGCGGCGAAGGCCAAGGGCGCGCTGAAGCGCCTCGACAGCGAGGGCAAGCCGCTGGAACTGAGCGGGCCGGCTCTGGCGAACGGCCAACCGGTGAACGTGACCGCGCCGGGCAAGGTGCTCGTGGTGTACTACTGGGCGAGTTGGAGCAGCGCGCTGGCCGACGACGCGAAGAAGCTCGCGGCGCTCGAAAAGGAGTACGGCCCGAAGGGCTTGGTGCTCGTCGCGGTCGGTCTCGATCACGAGGCGCAACTGGCGAAAGACGCGGTGGCGAAGTTCGCGGTGCCGGGCACGCACCTGTTCGCGCCGGGCGGCTTGGACAACAGCCCGCTCGCGGCGGCCTACGGCGTGCTCGCGCCGCCACAAGTGATGGTGGCCGGGAAAGACGGCAAGGTCGTGAACCGCAACGCCGCGGTCGCGGGCCTCGAAGAGGAAGTCAAGAAGCTGCTTGAGGTGAAGTGAGTCGGCTCGTCGGAACTCACTCCGCGGTCCCCTCGCGGAACCGGTAGCCAATGCTCCGCACCGTTTCGATCAGTTCCGCGTCGCCGCCGGCCTTCACCAACTTCTGCCGTAGGGTCTTGATGTGGACGTCGATGGTGCGCTCCAGCACCACCGACCCGTCGCCGATCGCGGCTTCCATCAGTTGCTTGCGGCTGAACGCGCGCCCCGGCTGGCGCACCATACACTCCAGCAGGCGGAACTCGGTCGGCGTGAGCGACAGCACTTCGTCGCGGTAGGTGACGCGGTGCCGCACGCGGTCGATCTTCACGCCCCCGGTTTCGGTCACGTCGCCCGGTTCGCCGCCGCCGTCCACGCGCCGCAGCAGCGCCTTCACCTTCGCCAGCAGCACCTTGTTCGAGAACGGCTTGCCCACGTAGTCGTCCGCGCCCAGCGAGTAGCCGACCACTTGATCGGTTTCCTCGGTCTTTGCGGTAATCATGATGATGGGGATGTCGCGGGTGCGCTCGCCGGCCCGCAACTCGCGGCACACTTCCAGCCCGTTCAGGCCGGGCAGGTTGATGTCCAGCAGCACCACATCGGGGAGCGCGTTCTGAGCCTTGCGCAGCCCCTCTTTGCCGTCGTCGGCGACCGCCACCTCGAACCCCTCGTGGTTGAAGTACCACGTGAGGGATTGGGTGAGGCCGCGCTCGTCTTCGATGATCAGAATGCGCGGTTGAGCCATCGGGGTTCCCTCAATCGAGACGATGGTCGGGCGCGGCGCGGGGGGGGCGGTCACCATGGGGTGCGACTTCGTGAGTAAACGGGCGCGACTGCCGTTAGTGTAACAGGTCCGCGCGCGCCGAGTGCGGGTGTGTTCTACACCGGGCGTGTGAAGAATCGGTAAAGGGCGCGAGTAGGACCGGGGGAAACGAAAAAGCCCGCCCGGAACGTCCGGGCGGGCCGGTCGCGGCGCGGAAACCCGTGCGCCGCGACCTCGTGGTTCGGGCCACTAGAAGTCGTTCGCGATCACTTCGCCGCCGCTGCGGGTGCCCAGCGCGCGCCACGTCGGTAGCGAGACCCCGCTGCGCACGTTCCGCACCGAGCCGTCCATCAGGGCCACGTTCACGATGCCCCCGCTGTGGTAGCTGCGGGCGGTGATCGCCGCGGACGTGGGGACCGTCGCGCTGCTGCCCTCTTGCCGGGTGTTCACGTCGCAGTCTTTGAACACGATGCCGTTCACGGTCACTTCCACGTTCGTGTTTGGCGGCAACACGGTGGTGAACCCGCTGTGGTGGACGCGGCCGTCCGGCCACTCGGTGTGCCCGGTGTTGTCGTTGGTGGTCGCGCCCATCTTCTTGTCCGGCCCCGCAAGCACCAGCGCGGCCACCTCCGCCGCGCTCGCCGGCGGCACCGCCGCTTGCGCGGTCGCGAAGTTCCGGCTGTACGGCGTGTACGCCTTCACTTCCGCGATCATCAGCGTGTTGCTCAGCCCGTCGGTGATGCCGGTGGGGGCGAGGCGCGCGTTCGGGAAGAACGCGCCGTCGCCGCCCTGCCCGTTCACCGGGTTCCACACGTTCCACGTGCCGAAGTTGAACCCGTAGTTGTGCGGGTACACGAACGGCGCGCCGCTCTTCAGCCGCACCACGTCGTTCACCTCGCTCGGGCACATGAACACCGGGATGCGCATCGTCGGCACCCCGCTCGTCAGGTTCGTGCCCACGTCGTACCCGATATCGAGGTTCACGCGCACGCCCGCGTTACCCTGCTCGATGTAGTGCAGGATGCGCCCGTGAACCGACCACGACCCGTTGTTCACGCCGAACGTGCCGCCCACCGGCGCGGTCATGCTCGGCGGGTACTGGCTCAGCGCGCTTTCGTAGTTGTGAACCGCCAGCGCGAGCTGCTTCAGGTTGTTGCTACACTTCATGCGGGCCGCGGCCTCGCGCACCTTCTGAACCGCCGGCAGCAGCAGCCCGATCAGGATCGCGATGATGGCGATCACCACCAGCAACTCGATGAGTGTGAATCCGCGGCGCGAGCGCATGGTGAAACTCCGTATGGTGTGCCGGGTGCCGCAGAGCAATCGGAGTGCCGCGACCGCGAGGTGCCTCGAATGAAGGGAATTTCACACGCGCGCCGCGCCCGCCGCCCCGCCCCTGCGCGCCGCGTGCTCACCGCCGCGGGCG
>JALHNS010000401.1 GCA_022843445.1 Gemmata sp. | reverse complement strand
CGTGCGCGTGGGCCGCGCCCACCGTGCGCCTGGTGCTCGCCCTCCGCGACGGCTGACCCCGAACGGTCTCGCGGGACGTGCCGGGCCGTGTGCCCGGCGCGCCCGTCAGGCGAGGTCGGTCGACTCGAGGAACTCGACGAGGGTGACGCCGTACAGCTCGCAGAACCGGGCCAACTCGATCACGTCGATGCGGCGCTCGCCGCTCTCCAGTTTCGAGACGAACGAGGCGTACAGGCGCAGCTTCTGCGCCACCTGCGCCTGCGTGAGCCCCGCCGCCTCGCGGGCGACGCGCAGCGCCGCGGTCAGCTTCTGGTACTGGGCCGTGTGTTGGGATTTTTGCACCCGCCGCCCCACCGGAGGAGGCGGCCAACCGAAAATGGGAACTCGGACTTCCCAAAATGGGAAGTCGGTCCCGGAGCCCGAGGTGACCGATGACCGAGCCGAAGTGGTACGTGGCGCGGGGCGGAGTGGCGGTCGGTCCGTGCACCCGCGCCGAACTGGCCCAGATGGCCGCGACCGGTCTGTTGGCCCGCACCGATCTGGTCCGCATGGAGGGCGGGGCCGTGTGGAGTCCGGCGGCGAGCGTGCCGGGCGTGTTTACCACCCCGCGCCGGTGCCCGCGGTGCCTCCGACTTCGGGGACCGGCAGCCTAGCGCCGGGGCTCATTCCGTGCGCGAAGTGCGGCACACGTGTGTCGGACACGGCTCATACGTGCCCTCAGTGCGGGGAGCGGCAGCCGGCGGCCGAGGGCCAAGAGCCGGGCAAGCGCGGGGCCCGGTGCGGCACGTGCGGCACGTTCAACCTCGTCAGCTCGGGCTACGGCCGATTCGAGTCCGGGAACTGTCGCGGGTGCGGCTGCCCGCTGCAGGACACCAACCCCGACGAGTTCCTCGACGCCGAGATGGATCGCGTGTACGAGTACTCGGTCAATCGGTCCCCGGTCGTCCCGTTCCTCTGCGGCTTGTTCGGCACGTTCGTGCTAGTGAGTCGGGACTGGTTCCCGAGAACGGAGAAGGGCGACCCGTCGGGAGTCGCGGTCTACGTCACGCTGGGCGCGCTGTTCCTCGTCTTCCGTGCGCTGTTCGCCCGGTCCGCGCGGTGGCATGGCATCTACAACGACGACGGGCTCCGGTCCGAGGTGGCGGGGCGCATGCGGGACCGGTCGCGGGACCCGGTGGCGACCCGGTACGCACGGAGCCGGGGCTCCGCCGGTGCCGGGGTGAAGGGTGTACCGTGGGTGGCGGTCGGGGCCGTGGTGGTCGCGCTGGGAATCGGCGCGGTCGCCCTGTACCGCGCCGAGTTCTCCCAGTACGAGTTGGGCCGTAAGGCGGGTGTCGCGCACGTGCGCGAGCTGAGCGCGAAGGGGCCGCTGGTGCGGGCCGGGATGAGCGTCGCCACCGTGCTGGACCTGATTCCGTCGAATCCGAAGGCCACGCCCGACTGGAACGCCGGGTTCCGGATCGGGGTCAAGGAGGAACTCGAGCACGTGTACCCCGAGCCCAAGCGGCGGTAGCTCCGGCCGCGGTACGGCCGTCACTCGCCGTGTCGCCCTCGGTGCCCGCTGCGGCGGGCACCGGGGGCGTTTCCTTTAGCCATCAGCGACCCGCGCTTCGGATGGCGGGTGCGGCGCTCCAATGGTACCCGGTGCGGATCCCGGCGCGCTACCACTCGACGCCCAGCGGTCGCGTGCCCTCGAACACGGCCCGCGCCAGAACGAAGTGCCGCCGAACCGAGTCGAGCGAGAACGTGAACGTCGCGTCGTCGTCCCGGAACACGGTGAACGCCGTCGCCCGGCGCACCCGCGGGAACCCCGACCGGCCCCGCTCGGTCGGCGGGTCCTCGTGGATCACCCGCGCGATCCGGGCCCACGGGAACACGCCGAAGTCGCCGCGGCGCTGGCAGACGAACCCGCCGTCGTAGAGGAACACGCGGCCGCCGATCCGGCCCCGGCACTCCCGCGCGGTGGCCCACCCGAACAGGACGCCGAGGGGCATGGACCCGACCCCGAACAGGGCCTCGACCCCCACCCGACCTTGGACCCAGAGGACCAGCACCGCGACGCCCAAGCCGACGCTCGCAACGACGAAGAACGCCCCGCCGAGCGCACCGAGGAACAGGAGCGGATCGACGGGGCGGAACACGTCTCGGAGCGCCCCCAACCCGGCCCGCGCAGCGGCGTCTCAAAGGTCGGCAGGCGGTGTCACGGGTCGGACCCCGTGTGCGAAAGGCGCGGTCGGCCGACCTTTTGGACGCCAGCCTCCCGGCCGCAGTTATCAACCTGAGGCCGGTGCGCCAGTTCGCCGCTGGCATCAGGCAGCAAGTCAAGACGGACCCAATCGATCTGGCCGTGCGGGCCCACTTCGCGGCCGTCAGCGGGCGGCGGGGAGCGCAAAAACCCGGGTGGGCGCCGAGAAGTGCGCTGGGTACTTGGGTGCGGTGGCGGTCGCTCGCGCGCCCGATCAGTTGCGGGACTTCGCACAGCGATTGCGGAAGAACGGGAATCCGGCGAAAGCTGGCCCGAGGCGCGGTCGCCCGCGTACTCGCGATGAGCAGCAAGCTGTCATCCGGGAGGGGCCGCCGTGGGATCCGAAAATGGCGGCGGTTTGACTCCGAACGCAGTCGCTGGTTCGGTCTGCTTCGCGATTCAGGCTGCGAGCACGGGCGGCCTCCGCTTCCATAGCCCGGTCGCCTGCTCGAAGGCATGCCCCAGTTGGAGGACCCCCCAATCAGCTTGGTGCCGGCCGACGATCTGGAGGCCGATCGGCAACCCGTCCGGGGTAAACGCGCACGGGACGGACAGGGCAGGGTTGCCAATCGCCGAGATGAAATAACACGACTTCATCCAGTCGATGTAGGTCTCCATCTTGACCCCGCTGACCTGCCGAGGCCAGTCCGTCTTCACATCGAACGGGAGCACCTGAACGACTGGGAGGACGAAGAAGTCATAGCGATTTAAGAACTCCCGCACTCGGTGATACAAGGAGGTTCGGAGGACCTCTGCGCGGCCGATCTGCTGGCCGGTCAGATTCCGGCCCGCCTCAATGTTCCAGACCACCGTGTCCTTGAGCTTGTCCTTGTTCTCAGCGTACTCCTTGCTCAACGTGCATTCGTAGTTCCACGCCCGGAGCGTCTTGAACACCTCGTCGGCGTCCGCCATGCCTTCCGGATCGGCTTCCTCGACGACACACCCCAGCGACTCGAAGACGGTTCGCTGGTCTTCCACGGCCTTCCTCACGACTGGGTCGAACGGCAACCCCATCCCCTTGGACCATGCGACGCGCACCCCTTTGAAGTCGCGGCCGAGCGGTCGGCGGAATCTCGCCCCGTCTTCGGTGATGGCGATCGGGGCACGCGGGTCGGGGCCGGCGAGGGCGCTGAGCATCAGCGCGACGTCCCCGACCGTGCGGGCCATCGGACCGTCGACCGCGAGGGTGAACCAGCCGGTGCTGTACGGCCAAGTCGGGACACGGCCCGGGGAGGGGCGCAGACCAACCACGTTGCAGAAGCTGGCCGGGTTGCGCAGCGACCCGCCCATGTCGCTTCCGTCCGCGAGCGGGACCATCCCACAGGCCAACGCCACGGCCGCCCCGCCGCTACTCCCGCCGCAGGTCTTGGTGAGGTCGTACGGGTTGAGCGTTCGACCGAACACGGCGTTGAACGTCTGCGAGCCCGCACCGAACTCGGGTGTGTTGGTCTTCCCGACGGTGATGGCACCCGCGGCCCGGAGCCGCTCGACCAAGAGGGCGTCGACCGTCGGCACTTCGTCCTTGTAGATGAGCGAGCCGTAGGTGGTGCGGATGCCATTGGTTTCTTGAAGGTCCTTGTGGGCCACCGGCAGCCCGTGCAGCGGACCGACCTCGTCCCCCTTCGCGATCCGCTCGTCGGCGCGGTGTGCGGCCTCACGGGCCTTATCCGCGACGAGGGTGACAATGGCGTTCACCTTCGGGTTGACGCGGTCGATCTGTTTGATGTGAGCCTCAAGGACCTCCCGGGCCGATACGTCTTTCTCCCGGAGGCGGCGCGCCAGCTCGACGGCGGTCATGAAGCAGAGGTCGGACACGGGCATCGGAACTTTCTCCCGACCCCGTTGGGGGTCGTTGCGACCAGAGGAGACGATACAGGAGGCGACCCCGACTGCACCGAGCGCCGTCACCCCGCCCGCGATCAGTGCCGTGCGCCGAGACACCATTTCGCCCATCCCGCGCCTCCCTCGCCGAACAGAACGCTCACCTGTCGCCAAGTAAGACGGGCTCGCCGCTCACACCGGTTTCAGCCGGAGGTCTTTCAGCCGATGTACAGGGCATCGGCAACCACGAAACGGGATTATCAGCTTCAGCCGGCCCGTCGCCAACGAGGACACGAGGTGCACACCGACGACGCCTCGCACGCATCTACCGTCAGCATCGATCTCCACCTGAACCCTGTGATGCCGGCGAGCGAAGCATCCCACTGCAGCTGGTCGCCACAGAAGCAACCTCGGGCGAACGAACGCGAGTGGGCATTGCTGGTAAGTGCATCAGGACGAGCGCTCAGCTCGTACCCGGTGCTCGTTGTTGTCCCAGTCGATTTAACCCGAGGAGCGGTTCGGCCAGCGTACTTCGGCATTGTTGTGGCGAGCCTCCTCACCCCTTCCGTTTCGTATCGATGGTGCGCGGCGGAACGAGGAAGGGGCGGGTCTCCGGCGGTTTCGACTGCGCGCGTAATTCGAGCAGCCGCTTCCACGGGATCACGAAGTCGTCGTGTGCGATCCCCTCCTTCCGCCGAACGCTCTCTTGCGGACGGTGCTCGATACCTTTCTGAGCCGGCAGATACATCGCGGCCGAACCGCGGTTCTTCCAATCGCTTTGCGCACCCAACAGCGGAGAAACGAGAACCGCCGCTCCGAGTTCGACAGCCCGCGCCGACGACGCCCGCAGGATGCGTGCGACACCGTCCTCGTCCTCGGTGGCGGACGGGCCGAGAACGAGTTGAACACCTTCCGTTTTGAGAGCCGCCGATACCTCGGGCATCTCCAGTGAAAAACAGATCACCACGGATGCGAGGCCACCGCGAAACGGGAACAGCGGGAGGGTCTCGCCCGGTTTGATCGGCGGAATGTCTCCGTCTTTGACCAGTTCGCTTGGCGTGGGATGGAGTTTGTCGGCGAATTGCCAAGTGCCATTAACCAGCACCGGGGCACGATTGAACGCGTGCTCCCAACCCCGTTCTTGGTGCCAGTACGAGCCGAGCACCACGAGCATGCCTTGCTTGGCTGACGCCTTCACCGCGGGAAGCACCGCGTCGTTCATCCGCCGGGTGATGAACTCTGCCTCGGGCGGATCCTTGGGCTTGTAGTGGCTCAGTCCGGCAGCGAACAATTCGGGAAACAGTACGACGTCCGCCCCGGCTGCTGCCGATTTGGCAACCTCCTCGGCCACTCGGGCGGTCCATTCCTTTTCCGTGGGCGGACGGAACTCGATCCCCCAAGATACAACGCGAGCTTTCAGCGTTTCGGGCATGATGTTCATCGGTGCATTTCTAGGAATGATCGGATTTTCTGGTCGAGCTGATCGGGTGCGGCAACATGCAACGCAGCCGGCTCCGAGGGCAACGGTCCCGCCGCGGATCAAGGCGTCGCGTCGCGTAATATTCGTCTCGGCCATCACAACCTCACTTCGCCGAAAGAATCACGCCAGTTTGCGTGTTACGGTTGGTGCAGTCGCCCGCACCGTTGGGACGATTGCGGTGCACGATTACACGATTTTCGCCTTCGAGTTGAGTCGGCACAAGCGTGTGGCATTCAGTAACAGTAACGTCCGCCGCACCCTCGCTCACACGTGCCGCGATCCGTCGGCGCATCCACAATCAGGCCACGGTCCTGTGATCTTCCCCACGAAAAGTGGAGCCGGAGTTAGCGGTGCGTCTGGTTGTGCGCCCGTTCATACTCGACCGGGGACAAGAACCCCAGAGCGGAATGACGGCGGACGCGGTTGTAGAACACCTCTAGGTACTCGAAGATCGCCGCCCGTGCTTGGTCGCGGGTGACGAGCATCTGGGCCCCTTCGACCTCGCACTTGAGCCGACCGAAGAACGACTCCATCGGCGCGTTATCCCAGCACTGCCCGACCGCGCTCATACTGCACACGATCCCTTCGGCGCGCAGCACCCGCTGGTAGTGCTCGCTGGCGTACTGGCTCCCGCGATCCGAGTGCGCCAGCAGACCGGCCTCGGGCCGACGACGGCGGATCGCCATCTCCAGCGCGTCCACGACCAACCGGCTCTCCATCGACGCGCTCATACTCCAGCCCACGATCATCCGGCTGAACAGGTCTTCAACCACCGCCAAGTACAACCACCTCTCGCGCGTCGAGATGTATGTGATGTCGGCGCACCAGCGCTCGTTCGGCCCGTCGGGCTCGAACTCCCGGTCGAGGACGTTCGCGGCCACCGGCCGTCGGTGGTTCGAGTCGGTCGTGCGCACGAACCGCTTGGGACCGCCCGC
>JALHNS010000400.1 GCA_022843445.1 Gemmata sp. | reverse complement strand
AGGCGGAGCGTCGGGAACTGGTCCTCGCACTGGCCAAGCTGGTGTGGTCGCCAGACCGACTTCAGGCGTTCTTGGCGTGACCAGCACGCCGAACCGGCGAAGTGGTGAGTTGCGGACGATGGGTCACGCGTTACTCAATGGCATCCGGTGCTGAGCACATCGGCCGGGTTCTGCTTGATGTCGAACGCCTTCACCACGACCGACCCGCCGCTCGGCAGCGGGATGACGCACGGGTCGGTCAGGGCGGGCCGGTTCCAGACCTCGTTCGGCGTGTCGGCCACGCTCGCCGGCCTGTCATTGGTGCGGCTCACCATCACCACGATCAGCAGGGCCGCCGACTTCTTCCACCCTAGCCGCTTCAATCGGCCCGTCGCGGCTTCGGCCCGCTTCACCCACTCTCGGTCGGCCGTTTCATAACCACCAGCCAGCACGATTTCGGCGAACAGCCAGCAGTGGTCGGCCCCGTCGTTCGGGCCGCCCACCCGCAGGTCGCCAAAGGTGCGGTCCGCGTCGCCGGCCTCGGTCGCCACTCCCTCGCTCGCGTAGGTCGGCTTGGCCGCGACCTCGCAGAACGGGTAGCTTTCCTGCCGGAGTTTGCAGGCCAAGTACGCCTCCCAGTGGAGCCACTCCTCGAACGAGGAGCCGCTCTCGACCCGCAACATCAGGTCGGCGGCCTTTGACCGTAAGCGGTCGCAGACCGTGCGGAACACGTCGACCGCGAAGGTGAGCGAATCGGGCACGCCAAGGTCTCCTCTCGGAACTCGTCGGAGATCAGTGTAGCCCGCCGGCGGCGGTCGCACGCCGAACATCGGAGGTCATTTCAAAAAGTGGTTTTTGAAACGATGCCAATGCGGAAGCGTGGTATCCCGCCGCACCGACGAACGGTGTCCTGGCCGACTCGCCCCCGATCGCGTACCACGACTTCGGCCCGGCGGGCGAACTCACGCCTAGCCGATGAGGAACGCGAACCGCCCTCTGTGGGAGAAGGAATGAGCATCAAAATCGTGGCGATTGTCGCCCTTCTCGTGTCCAGCGGGCCTCGTGTGACCGCGGACTCGCCACGGACCGAACCGAAGGCCCCCAAGACGGTAGACGTGTACCTGCTCGGCGGGCAGTCGAACATGCAGGGCGTGGGCAAGATCGCGGACCTCCCGGCCGAGGTGAAGAAGGAAGTCCCGCACACCTTCGTCTGGAACGGCAAGACGTTCGAGCCGCTCGTGCTGGGCACGACGAAGATCTCGACCCGCGTCACCGACTTCGGCCCGGAGGTCGGCTTCGCCCTCGGCACCGCGACGGCCGACCGGCCGGTTTACCTGATCAAGTACCACGCCAGCGGGATGCCCCTGCACCACGGCTGGCACGGGGACAAGTGGGTGGGCGGCGACCCCGCCCCCGGCCGCCGCACCTTCTACCCCGGCGAGAAGGCCGACGACGCCAACACCGGCACCCTGTACGCGGCGATGGCGAAGCAGTTCCGGGCCGGTGTCACGCACCTGACCGAGCAAGGGTACACGCCGATGGTCCGTGGGTTCATCTGGATGCAGGGGGAGGCCGATGCCAAGCAGAAGGAGTCGGCGACGACCTACGCGGCCAGCCTGAGCCGCCTGCGGAAGCGGCTCGCCGAGGACATGAAGTGCGGGGCCGACATGCCCTTCGTGTTCGGTCAGGTGCTCCCGCACGAACCGGCCGCCGCCCGCTTCACCCACCGCAAGGAGGTCCGCGAGCAGATGGCCGCGTGTGATTCCGCCTCCAAGAAGCCCGAGGCGATGAAGAACACGACGATGGTCTCGACCGACGGGTTCTCGTTGCTGCCCGACACCGTCCATTACGACGCCGCCGGGCAACTGAAGCTCGGCCGGGCGTTCGCGGCGGCGATGGCGAAGCTCCAGCCGGTCACGCCCCAGAAATGACGCCCACGCTTCTTGCCGGGGAGCGACGAGGCGAGGAACGTTGGGATGGCTGCGTTCAGCAGCTTGCGGTTCCCGGCCGCGGTGCCGTTACTCGTCGTCGGGCTCGATCTCGGTGCAGGCGATCACCTTGGCGTCGTCGTTGAAGTACACCAGCACCTCGGTCCCGTCGGCGTCCCGCCCGACGTACAGGCCGCCCTTGTCCTTTTTGAAGTCGACCCGTGCCGCACGCTCGAACGCCTTGCCCCGCCGGACCGACGGGCTCAACTCCGCCTTCGGGTGCTCGGCCCACAACGCCGCCACCGCCTCCGTGAACGTCATCGCCGCGAACCTCTGCTCCGGTGAAGAAGACCGAACGTTAGAAGCGGGGCGGGGGCCGCCAAGCGGACCCCACGGCCCCGTATTTGGTCGGCAATACGCCCCGACACGACACCGCGTCTCGCCCGCGTCACCGGCGAGCACAAACCGCCCAATCCAGGGTCGGTGAGGAACGGCACACCGGCCCCGCGAGAAGGCCGATCTCCTGACCCGGTCCCGAGGATATTGGGTCAGTGAAGGGGCGTGAACGTCGCGGCGGAGGGCGATCTCTGCACCGACTTGAACGGAAAAACCTCCGGGAAAGCCCGGAGGTTTGGTGCAGAGTTTGGTGCACAGCCGAAAGTCGCCGTCACGAAACCCTTGTTTTCCCAGTACACCCAGAAGGATTCGAACCTTCAACCTTCGGTTCCGTAGACCGATGCTCTATCCAGTTGAGCTATGGGTGCAACGGCGAGCGCGGGCGCGCTCGCGGTTGAAGGAATTGTAGCCGGTGCCCGCGGCCTTTCAAGATTTTCCGCGGGCACTTCGCCACAGAATCCGCACGCCCTTACTTCCCGTCGTCCTTGAGCAGTTCCCATTTCTCACCGAAGAACCCGGCGCGCACCACCTTCCCCGGATACCGCGAGTTCGCCGGCGTGGTCACGTCCAGCACCGCGTAGTCCGGCAGCTTCGGCACTTGGCGCGCGTTGTTCAGTTGGTCGTACTCGCGGAACGTGAACCCGCTGTTCAGCACCACGTACTTCGACGGGTTCAGCGGGTTCGGGAAGATCAGCACCGGGACGTGCGTGCCGGCTTCGTAAGTGGTGTCGCCCACTTGCACGCCATTCGCGGTCCACTTGATCGGTAGCTTGTCCGCGATCTTCGCCAACACCGCGTTGCTCTGCGGGTCGCCCCACAGCACGAGGTTGTTGTTCTTGATGTCCGCGTCGGTGATCTCGGTGTCCTTCTTCGTTGGGGCGTCGCCGCGGAACTGCTTGCGCCAGTGGTCGCTCGCGTGCTTCATCTCCTTTTGCGCCCACGCGCCCACCTTCTCGTTCAGCGGCTTGCCGGTCGGCGACACGTTCAGGAACGCCGACATGAACGCGTCGTCGATCGGGCCTTGAAGGCCGTGGACTTTGCGAACGACTCCGGGTTCGGGCTTGCGACTCGCTTTCGTCCATCGTCCATCGATTTTGGTGAAGGATACGCCCAAAAATACTCTCTGGCCTGGCCGCTTCTTCACGCTGATAGGAAACTCGTCACCGTCCAACTTGACTTTCTCCGCGTCTCCGAACTTCTCTTGGAGCAAAAACAGGTCGAGAGCGGCAACGTTGCTCGTTGTTAAGTTGATTACGCGATCCTTGTACACGGCGTGAACTCGCGCTGGCTCCCAGTGCTTCTCGAGCTCGTCGAGGCGAATCCAATCGCAATAGTTGTAGCGCAAGGTGTACGTCGTGAACTTGAGTTCGGGGCGCTGCTCCGGGTTGCCCTTCTCCACAATCGCGTCGATCAGTTTGTTCACTTCGACCTTCGCGTCCTTCTCGTAGCTGTGCCCGGTCTTCGGGCCGATGACGTGCTTCAGCTCCAGCCCCACCTTCTTCATCTCGCGGGCCATCACGTCGGCCGCTTGCTTCTGCGAGTCGATTTCGCCGCTGTACGCGACCGTCGGCAGGTTGAACAGGTTCTGGCAGTAGTCGGTGGCGTTGTAGAGGTGCCACAGTTTCTTCTCGTACCACGTCGGTTCCACTTTTTCGTTCTGGAACACGTTCAGGAACTCCGGCGTCTCGCTGAACCCGGCACCGGGCGCGCACGCGGCCCACAGCGTGGGGTAGTGCGCGCCGAACTGCCAGCACGCGGCCCCGCCCATGCTGAACCCGCGCGCGACCAAGCGCGAGTCGTCGATGCGGTAGTGCTTCTTGGCGTGTTCGAGGCACTCGAACGTGTCGATCTCGCCCGCGAACTTGTTCGCGTTGCAGTACCGGCCGTAGGGGTGCAGGATCAGCGCGCCGGGCGCGGGGATGATGCCGCCCCCGGACCCGGGCGAGTTGGCCATGAACTGCGCCTCGCTCAGCGTCTCGCCGCGCCCGTGCCACCAGAAGTCGAGCCGGTGTTTCTTCTCGGCTTTGAAGTCGTAGTCGGTCGGCACGATGAGCCAGTACGGTTGCACGCTGCCATCAATCTTGGACGTGTACCCGCGGAGCACGCCGCCGGTCTGCGTGGCCCACGGCGCGTTCCCGGCCTTCAGCGCCTTCACGCGCTCGATACCCGCGGCGAGCACCTTCTTCACGTTCGTACCCGCCGGTGCCACCTTCCCCTTGCTCGTCGCGGTGGGGCCGTCGTACACCTCGTCGTACTCCAGTGCCCAGCGCACCGCTTTCTCGAAGATGAGCACGTCCGGCAGCAGGTCGTGCTTGCCGATATCCTTAATGAGCTGTTGCAGTTCCGCGAGGCCCTTCTTGATCTCCGCGGCGTCTTCGGGCGCGACCGGGTTCCCCTTCGGCGGGATCGGGCGCACGTTGTCCACGAGGTTATCGGCCGGACCGTCGGCGAGAGAGGCGGAAGGCAGCGCGACCGCGAGCGCGGCGAGCGCGACGGCGGCGAGGACGCGGGAGAGCGCGAACATCGGATCACCTCTGGGGTGTCGGGAAGAGTAGCTGCTGGTTAGTGGGTAGCGGGTCGCGGGCGAAAAGGCAGCGCGAGCACGCGGGTTGCCGCCCGGGCCACACGGCGGGCGGTGCTCCGGAGTTCGCACCGCTCGGGCGCGCCCGACTCGCGCCGCGCCCTCACCTCGTGACGAAGCCGAAGTGCTGGCCGCCCGCGTCCGGGTCGGTGCGGTAGCCCAACAACTGCTGCGTCAGCGCGCCGCCGAACTCGATCAGCTCGCGGACCGCGGCCGTGAAATCCGCGGTCGTCAGTTTCAGCGGGTCGGACCGTTCGCCGCGCTCCGCCGCCATCAGCGCCGCCTTGCGGAACAGTTCACCGATGAACGCCGGGCTCGCGCCGTCCGATTTGTCCAGTAGCGGCTCGATTTCGACCGCGCTCAGGTCCAAGCCGCGCGCGAAGTGGTCGAACAGGCGGCGGCGGCAGTCGCGGTCGGGCAGCGGGAAGTAGACGGCTTGGTCCACGCGCCCGGGGCGCGTCGCGAGCGCGCCTTCCAGCGCCCGCGGTCGGTTCGTGGTGAGCAGGAAGATCACGTCGGCCTTCGTGCCGAGGCCGTCCATTTCGTCCATCAGCTCGTGCAACAGTGTGGTGTCGAAGTTCTGGCTCCGGTCGGTGGCGATCAGGTCCACGTCCTCGATCACGACGAGCGCCGGTTGCAGCAGTTTCGCCAACTGGCACGACTCGCGCACGAACCGCAGTTGTCGCCCGCTCATGAGGATGACGGTGTAATTGGGGCACGCACGCGCGAGGTACTTCGTGACGAGCGTTTTGCCCACGCCGGGCGGCCCGTGGAACAGCACCCCGTGCCGCGTGCCGCGCCCGGCCTTGCGCAGCGTCTCGGCGTGCGCCAACAGCCCGATGACGTTGCGCTCCACCACCCTCAGCACGTCTTCGGGCAGCACGATCTCGCTCCGCGGCACGGCGGGCATGTCGTGGAACACGATCTGGTAGTCTTGGCCCACCTCATCGCCCATGTACTGCGTGTTCTCGATCGTCACCACTTGGCCGCGGTACACGTTGCGCTTGCTCGCTTCGTGCAGCACGCGGTCGAGCGCCGCCTGCGCCGCTTCGGGCGTAGCCGCCAGCGCTTCGAGGTACCCGCGCGAGAGCAGCACCACGTACGGCGCGCCGTCGGGCAGTTTCAGGAGGTACAGCCCGGCGGCGACGACCTTCGTGGTGGTGGCGAGCGAGGTGGCGCGCACCGCGTACTCGAGCGGCATGCGGCGGTTGGCCCCGTGTGTGAGGCCCTGCGCGAGTTCGTCGTAGTACCCGAAACTGAGCACCGGGGGCGCGGCGGGGGCTTGCTCGCGGAGCGCCTCCAGCGCGAGGAACAGGTTCACGCGCTCCCAATTGGGCACGGGCCGCGTGAGGATGGTCCCGCTGCGCCAGTCGGTACCGAGGTGCCGGTTCACGACGCGGGCCAGTGCCGCGAGCCGATTGGCGACGACGGCGACGAGGACCACCCCCGCAACGGCAAACACGAAGACGCCAAGGACTGCGTCCGGGAGGTCGGCCAACAGAACCGCGTAGGGCATGTGCGCTCCGCGAAAGGGATCGCATCAGTATACGGCCGGTGCGCGGTCGGGGGTGCCACCGGCCGGGGGCCGGACCCGGTCGGCCGTGCGCGAGCGGCGACTCGGGTCGGGTGCTCACAGAAGGCGCGCGCGGCCCGCCGCTTCGGCCCCAAAC
>JALHNS010000399.1 GCA_022843445.1 Gemmata sp. | reverse complement strand
CCCCCGGTTCACTCGCGGTTGCAGAATTGCCCGATTTCGCCTGCCGCTCCGATTCCCCGTTCGCGTCCTAAACTACCCGCATGGACGCCATCATTCTCGCCGCCGGCAAGGGCACCCGCCTGCGCCCGCACACCGAAACCGTTCCCAAACCGCTGCTGCCCGTGCAGGGCCGGCCGATCCTCGATTGGATCGTCGGCGCGCTGCCCCCGGTGGAGCGCCTCGTGGTGGTGGTGAACTACCTCGCGGAGCAGATCGAAGCGTACCTCGCTTCGCAAACGCACGTGACGAACTGGGCGACGGTGCGGCAGAGCGAACCGCTCGGCACCGGGCACGCGCTGATGAGCTGCGCCGCCGAGATGCGCGGCGACCGCGTGATGGTGCTGAACGGCGACGACCTGCTCGGCCGCGCCGACCTCGCGCGGCTCGCCGAGGTGCCCGCCGGCATCCTCGCGCACCCGGTGCAGGCGCCGAAGGACTACGGCATCATCTTCCAGAACCTCGACGGCACGCTGAAACAGATCATCGAGAAACCGGACGGCCTCGAACCGCCGCAGTTGGCGAACATCGGGGCGTACGTGTTCCCGCGGAGCGTGTTCGGGTACACGCTGCCGAAGTCGCCGCGCGGCGAGTACGAGATCACCGACGCGGTGGCGCAGTGCGCCGCGGCCGGGCCGTTCCGCGTGGTACCCGCGACGTACTGGCTGCCGATCGGCAACGTGCCGCAGTGGGAAGCGGCCCAAACCGCCGACGTGCGCCCCGCGACGTGACTGCCGTTATCGTGGTGCGACGCTCCGCGTCGCTCTTCGCGGCCCAACTCCAACCGTCGCGCGAACCGGATCACAAGTGCGACGCGGAGCGTCGCGCCACGATAACGGCACGGCGCTCCGCATCCTGCCGATGTGTCGAACCGCGACGAACGACCGCGATTCGCGATAGACCGACGCGCCGCGAGCGAATAACTGGGTGAACTGCACCGCGAGGCGCTTCACCATGACCGCCCCTCTCGCACCGCCGAGCACCGCCCGCGCGCGACTCATGTTCGCGCTGGCGTTCGTACACCTGCTGCTGTTCGCGGGGCTGATCCACCGCGCGCTCACGGCCACCGTTTCGCAGTGGGAACTGGACGCGATGCACGCCGGGCTGTTCGCCCTGTGGCCCGTGTTCGCGCTCGAAGCCGCGTGGGGCGTGTACCGCCGCGACCGCACCCGGCCGCGCCGCCCGGCGGTTCTCAGCGCGCTGCTCGTGAGTGCGATCCCGCCGTGGCGGATGGCCCAACCGGACCCGCGCACCGGCCTCGTGTGGGTGCCGCGGATCGGCTGGCAGACACCGGGCAAGGCGCTGTTCAAGCGGCTCGAAAAGGCGTTCGGCGGGCCGATGCTGCTGTTCGCGTTCCTCATCCTCCCGCTGCTCATCATCGAGTACACGCGGGCCGACGTGGTGAAGGAATCGCCCGCGCTCGCGCTGGGGTTGGACGTCGGCATCGCGCTGGTGTGGATCGCGTTCGCCACCGAGTTCGTGTTCAAGGCGAGCGCGCACCCGAAGCCGTTCCGGTTCGCCCGCGAGCGCTGGCTCGACGCCGCCATCGTGGTGCTGCCGATGCTCGAGTTCGTGCTGACGCGGTGGGTGGACGCGGCCCCGCTCGCGCGGCTGCTGAAGGCCGGGCGCGCGCTGTCGCCCGAACAGCTCGCGCGCATGCAGCGCCTGTACCGGCTGCAGGGGCTGTTCACGAAGGCGTGGCACGCCCTCATGCTGCTCGAAGCCGTGAACCGGCTGATCGGCAACACGCCCGAGAAGCGGCTCGCGGCGCTGGAAGCGCAAATCGCGGAGTTGGAAGAGGAGCTGACCGAACTGCGCGCGGAGGCGGAGGAGGTGAGGGCGCAGATACAACCTACCCCCCCGGCCCCCCTCCCTGAAGGGAAGGGGGAGGAACACCCTCGCGCGCCGAGCGAGCAACACGGTCTCCCAACTCTTTCTCCCCCTTCCCTTCAGGGAGGGGGGGCGGGGGGGTAGGTTGCATTTGCGCACGCGCTCGCGTAGCCTCATCTCACTTCCGCCCTTTTCCCGCCGCGAGGTTCCCGCGATGCTCTCCCGTGCGCTCCTCTGCGCCGCGCTGTGCGCGTCCGCCGGTCCCGCCGCCGACGACGGCAAACTGAAGGAAATCCCGGGCGCGATGCAGAAGTTCGTCGACTCCGGCGACCTCTCCGGGGCCGTCACGCTCGTCGGCCGGAAGGGCGGCGTGCTCGCGCTCGACGCGGTCGGCGCGCGCGCCCTCGCCTCCAACGCGCCGATGACCAAAGAGACGATCTTCCGCATCGCGTCCATGACCAAGCCGATCACGGCGCTCGGCATCATGATCTTGATGGACGAAGGCAAACTGAACCCGGACGACGACGTGGCGAAGCACCTGCCGGAGTTCACCGGGCAGCGGCTCCTCGTGCCGACCGAAGACGGCGTGCAGACGCTCCGCAAGCCGGCGCGCCCGGTGAAGCTGCGCGACCTGATGACGCACACCAGCGGCGTGGCGAACTACCCGTTCGGCGTGAGCGACGTGTACACGAAGCGGAACCGCACGCTCGCGGAGACGGCGCTCGCCACCGCGCTGCAACCGCTCACGTTCGAGCCGGGCACCAAGTGGAGCTACTCGAACCCCGGCATCGACGCGCTCGGGCGCGTCATCGAAGTGCACAGCGGGATGAGCTACGAAGCGTTTCTCCAAAAGCGCATCTTCGACCCGCTCGGCATGAAAGACACCACCTTCTACCCCACGAAGGAACAGCGCGCGCGCGTCGCGGTCACGTACGGGAAGGACAAGGGCGGGAAGTTGGTCGCGGCCCCGGACACGCTGCTCGCGGTGCCAGAAGGCGCGAAGCACCCGGTGCCGGCCGGCGGGCTGTACTCCACCGCGCCGGACCTCGCGAAGCTCTACCAGATGATGCTCAACAAGGGCACGGTCGGGAACGCGCGCATCGTGAGCGAAAAGGCCGTGGCGGAGATGACGAAGGTGCAAACCGGCGACATCAAGACCGGGTTCGTGGAGGGCATGGGCTTCGGCTACGGGTGGGCCGTCGTGCGCGAGCCGAAGGGCGTGACCGCGGCGCTCTCGGCCGGCAGTTACGGCCACGGCGGCGCGTTCGGCACGCAGGCGTGGATCGACCCGGCGCAAGACCTGTTCGTGGTGCTGCTGATTCAGCGCACCGGGTTGCCGAACGCGGACGGTTCGGACGTGCGCCGCGTGCTGCAAGAACTCGCTGCCGCCGCGGTCAAGAAGTAAGACGTGTGCCGCACGGCGAACGCCGACAAAGACACCAGTTGAACACGACAGCAGCTAAATGAACCACAGAGACACAGAGAACACAGAGGAAAGACAAACACAGAGGAAGCAGAACAGTTGAGTTCAGACCAACACAGTTCTTCCTCTTCTCGGTGTCGGATTTTCCTCTGTGTCTCTGTGGTTCATTTTCGTCTGCCTTGGTTCGGATCGTGCCTTTCATCGGCGTTCGCCGTGCGGCGAACGCGCGCGACCTACGGGGTTGACAGCCGCCGCGCGAGCCGCCATCGTTTACGGTACGTTCGTTCCCGCCGCGCAGGAAATCGCATGGCCGCTCCCGACGACGCCGAACTCGCAACGGCCGAAATGGTAGACGACGACGCCCCGGTCGCCGCCGCGCCCGCCGCCGCGCCCAAAGCCAAGCCCAAAGGCGACAAGCCCAAAGGCGCGCCCGCCGAACCCAAGCCGCCGCGCAAGAGCAACCTGAAGGACGGCCGCAAGGTACCGTACCCGGCCACCCCCGCGGACGTGCCCGAGGGCCTCACCGACTACCCGGACTCGTACGTGAAGCAGCAGAACCTGCTGCTCGCCGGGCTGTTCGTGTTCCTCGTGTTCTACATCGGCGCGGTGCTGTTCTTCGGCATGCTCGCGTTCTGGAGCGTGTGGAGCTTCAACCACGTCCCGGCGCTGAAGGTCGCGCTGTTGGTGCTCTCCGGCATCTTCTTCCTGTTCCTCGTGAAGGGCTTCTTCAAGCGCCACGCGATGGACAAGGAGATGCACATCGAGATCACCGAAGACGAGCACCCGGTTCTGTTCGAGTTCATTTACCAACTGTGCGACGAACTCGGCGCGCCGCTGCCGAACAAGGTGTTCGTCTCGCCGGACGTGAACGCCGCGGTCATGCCGCGCACGAGCCTGATCAACCTGTTCGTGGAGCCGAAGAAGGACCTGCTGATCGGGCTGGGCCTCGTGAACAGCGTGAACCTGAGCGAGTTCAAGGCGGTGCTCGCGCACGAGTTCGGCCACTTCTCGCAGTCCGCGATGGCCTCCAGCTACACCTACGTGGCGAACCGCATCATCGCGGACCTCGTGGACGGCGAAGACTGGTTCGACCGCATGGTGAACTGGTGCAAGCGCCAAGACAACCTGTTTTCGGCCATCGGGTACGGGATCGGCGGCATCCTGTGGACGGGCCGCAAGATTCTGGAGTGGTGCTACAAGGCGATCACGCTGCAGCGGCTCGCGGTCAGCCGCGAGCGCGAGTTCCACGCCGACCTCGTGGCCGTGAGCGCCGCGGGCAGCAACGCCGTGGTGCACTGCCTGCTGCGCACCGAGTTCGGGCACCAGTGCTTCGTGCAGGCGATCAACGACCTCGCCACCGCGCTGGACCACAAGCTGTACTCGAACGACATGTACCTGCACCAAGACCGCGCCGCGGCCATCGTGCGGCGCAAGAAGAAAGAGGCGCAACTGGGGCTGCCGCCGGTGCTGAAGACCGACCACGACGGCAAGAACGTGGACGTGTTCGACGCCGAGGAGGAGGAACTGGAGGACGAGATCCCGCCGATGTGGCGCACGCACCCGTCGAACTCGGACCGCGAGAAGAACGCGAAGGAGCAGTTCGTGACCGCGGTGGCCGACCACCGCAGCCCGTGGCTGCTGTTCGACGACCCGGCCGAGCTGAAAGAGCGGATGACCTACAAGTTCTACCGCATGGTGTTCAAGATCCCGAAGAACACCGACCTCGCCGACGCGCAGAAGGTGCAGAAGTTCATCGACAACGAGCACGCCGAAACCACCTTCGACGCGAAGTACAAGGGGTGCTACGACGACCGCCCGCTGGAACCGGGCGAGCTGAGCGAGCTGAACGGCATCGTGCGCGACAGCCCGTGGGCCGACGACCGCATGGAGAAGGTGCTCGACAAGCTGTACGACGGGTGCGAGGAGCACGCGGAAGCGCACTCCGAACTGTACAAGGAAGAGACGGCACTGCGCAACAGCATCGTGGGCCGCCCGTCGCCCAAGGTGAAGCGCAAACTCGAAGAACTGAAAGAGAAGCAGGACGAGAACTGGGAGTGGTTCAAGAGCTTCGACCGCCGCGTGTACCTGCTGCACGTGCAGATGGCGGCGCAGGTGGACCCGGCGGCCAGAGACGAACTGGTGGAGCGGTACCGGTTCCAACTGGAAGTGCAGCGCCTGTACCAAGAGTCGCGGGCCGCGTTCAACAAGGCCGACAACTACCTCGGCGCGTACGCCGCGGCGCAGCGGGGCGAGATTCAGGTGCCCCCGGACTTCCCCGGCGAAGTGATTCAGGTGCTCCGCGAGCAGTGGAAGGCGCTCAAGAACATCATCAAGGCGGCGAAAGACATCAACATGCCGGCGCTGAAGAACTTCGAGGAGGGCGAGAACCTCGCGGGGTTCATTCTCGAAGGCAAGATGGTGCCCGAGCCGCCGCTCAGCTACGTGAAGGGCGCGTGGATCGACAAGCTGATGACGCAACTTCAGGGCGTGCGCATGAAGTGCTTCCGGCTGCACTTCAAGAGCCTCGGCGGCATCCTGAAGATGCAGGAGCAGATCGCAACCAAGTGGAAGGCGGCCCGCGAGCCGGTGGCCGCGGAGGTACTCGACGACGCGCCGGTCGCGGCCGAAGTGGTCGCGGCCGAAGTGGTGCCCGCGGAGGTGGTCGCGGCCGAGGTGTTCGACGAACCCGTTGCGGCGGAGGTGATCGAAGCGGAGGTGATCGAAGCGGAGGTGCTGCCGGCCGCGCCGGCGGCCCAGCAAGAACCGTCGAAGGCGATGGCCGCGTTCGCCGCGTCCGCGCCGCCGACACCCGCGCCGCGGCACTCGGCGGACGTGGAAGCGACGGGCACGTTCTCGCTGGACTCCGGGATGCCGTTGCCGGTGCCCGCGAAGCCGGTGCCGGCGTCCGTTCCGCCGGCCGCGCCGCCCCCGGTGGCAGCGCCGGCCGTTTCGTCCACGGTTCTCGCGGGTGCCGGGCTGTTCTCGCTCGACGCCGACGACCACGCGCCGCCGGCGCAACCGGCCGCACCGCCGAAGTCGGCACCGGTCGTGACCGCGCCGCCGAAATCCGCGCCGGCGCTGTCGGGTATCACGGAACTGCCCGCGGTCCGCGCGGTGCCGCCTTCGGGCAAGCGCCCGCGGCTGAAGATCACGATGGTGAAGCCCGGCGAGAAGTCCCCGCTGGCGAAGTAGGCGCTTGGAGGCCCACGAGCCGCGAACGCGAGTGAGCGGCACCCGAGCACTATGGACGCGCTCAGGTGCCGCTCACTCGCGT
>JALHNS010000398.1 GCA_022843445.1 Gemmata sp. | reverse complement strand
GCTGGTCGCCCCGGCCCGCGCGGCGCGCCCGGTCGCGCTCGCGGGCCACGCGCCGCGGCACCGCACCAATGGCGAGCGGCACCCGTGCCCGTTCTGCCCCGGTCAAGAGCACCAAACGCCCGACGAACTGTTCGCGCTCCGCGAACCCGGCACCGCACCGAACGGGCCGGGCTGGTCGCTCCGCGCGGTGCCGAACATGTACCCGGCCGTGCGCGCCGGCTCCGCCGCGCACGGCTCGGCCGAAGTGCTCATCGAGTGCCCCGAACACTTCGACAGCCCCACCGACCTGCCCGCGGAGCGGCTCGCCGACGTGTTTCGCGCCTACCGCGAACGAATGCTCGCGCTCGCCGCCGACGCGCGGCTCGAACACGTCGCGGTGTTCAAGAACGTGGGCGCGGAAGCGGGCGCGTCGCTGGGCCACTCGCACTCGCAGCTCATCGCCACCACGTTCGTACCCGACCTGATTCGCGCCGAACTCGCGGGCGCGGACGCGCACTTCGCCACAACCGGTCGCTGCGCGTTCTGCGACCTGATCGCGCGCGAACTCGAATCCGGGGAACGGCTGATCGCGCGCACCGAGCGGTTCGTCGCGGTGGCCGCGTTCGCGCCGCGGTTCGCCTACGAACTGTGGGTGCTGCCGGTCGCGCACGCCCCGCGGTACGAGGCGATCACCGATCCCGAAGCGCGCGAACTCGCGGACCTCGTGAGGCGCGTGCTCGTAGCGCTCGACGTGTCGCAAGCGTGCCCGGCGTACAACTGGTTCGTTCACACGGCCCCGCTTCGCGCCGGGGCACCGCCGCATTACCATTGGCACTTGGAAGTGCTGCCGCGCACGTCGCGCCCGGCGGGGTTGGAGTGGGGCTTCGGGTGTCACATCACCACCGCGCGCCCCGAAACGGCCGCGGTCGAGTTGCGCGCCGCGCTGACGCCGGAGTGAGTACCGGGGGAGAACGGGGACGTGGTGCGAATATCGAACGGGAAGAGTTCCGACGGCTTGGTTCGGGCGCGCGGCAGGCGCGTCGTTCACTTCGGCAACGTGTTCGGCCGGTGAGCGGTTACGCGGGCGGGGCGTCGCCGGCGGTCGCACCGCCCACCTTCGCGCCGTGGATCGCCTCGTACACCTCCATGCGGTGAACGGGCACGTCCTTCGGCGCTTCGATGCCCAACCGCACCTTGTCGCCGCGAATTTCCACGATCGTAATCACGATGTCGTTGTTGATGACGATCGACTCGTTTTTTTTCCTAGACAGCACGAGCATGGGTGCCTATCTTTCCGTGAGATTGCGAACCGCGTCCGGCGCTCACGTCGCCGAACCGCCCCTTCTTGAGCCGCGAGTGCCCCCGTGCGCCCGCGCGCGTCCCGGCGTTTGCCGAGCCGGGCGCAGTTGCTCTGCGCACCGTTCGACCATTCCACTGTAAAAGCGGGTAAGTTGCGCCGTCAAGGAGCAAACTTGAGGTGCGCGCCGAATTTTTCGCCTTTTCGGTTGACGAACCGGCCCGGAGGTGAATTGTGCGAAGGCGGCGCGAAGGCCCGCGGAAGCCCCGCGCACCGGAATTCGTAGAACGCGCCCGCGTTTCGCACGGCGCGCGCCCGGCCCGACCGCGCTGTTACGGCCCGACCACCGGGCGCACCGCCGGCGGCGCGGAATTCGGACGCGATCGGTAGTAACCGGCGACTGATCGGACAGTTGGGTGCGGGTCGGTGTCCGCGACGCGGCCCACCCACGCCGGGCACGGCACCTGTTTCGCCAGCGCTAATTCCGCGGCCACGCGCGCCGCGCCGGCCCGCACGCCGGGTTCGGGGTCGCGGCTGAGCCGTTCGAGCCACGGCTCCGGGTCGCTCACGTCGTCGTCGTACCGCAAATCGAGCAACAGCTTGAGGCGGTCGTTCGGCTCCGGGCTGGTGAGCCGGCGCGCCAGTTCGATTTCGCTCGCGGTGCGGTCGCGCGCCAGCAGCGCGTCGCGGCACACGCGCCGCACGCCGGCGTCCGCGTCGTGGAGCCAGCGGAACAGTTCGTCTTCGGTGAGCAGTACGTCGCCGTCGGTCGCGGTGGCGACCGCGAACAGCGCCGCGGCCCGCACCTCGGGTTCGGTGGCGCTCAGCAGCGGCACGGCTTCGGCCCGCAGTTTGATGTCCGGGTGAATGGCGAGCCGCAGCGCCGCGAGCCGGGCCGCGGCGTCCGGCAGCGCCAGCCCGTCGAGCGCCGCGGCGCGACACTTCGGCGCGTGCGTGTTGCCGGTGCGCGCCAGCACGCCGGGCACGAGTCGCAGCAGCGCCGCTTTTCCTTCGGGCTGTGCGGTGGCGAACGCATCGAACACCGCGGCGGCGACCGCGTGCGCCTTCGCGTCGTTGTCGGGCAGGTCGTTGAGGTGCCGCTCGAGCGCACTCGCCGCGGCGGCGCGCGCTTCGGCCGGGCCTTCGGCCGCGAGCGCGACAAGTTTGCGCACGCCCGGTTCGCCGAGAGCGACGAGGTCCGCGGCGCACCGGGTGCGGTCGTCGGCGCTTTGCGCGGCGACGAGTGCCCGCGCGCCGAACTTCGCGCGCAGGTCCGAGAGGTTCAGCAGCGCCCACGTTCCGAGGCCGACCGCGAGTGCGACGAGTGCGCCGGCGGCGCGGCGCGCGAGATCGCGTTTGGTGTTCACCGGGGTCGCCCTCCGTGGTCGGCCGAATGCGGGGGAAGGGTACCGCACCGCCCGCGCCGCGGGCAAGCTCAACTGGAACGGCTTGGGGTGTGACAGCGACGAGGTGCGGACCCACTGCCGCGACGCGACCGCGGTTCGCGTCCGCGGGTGCTGGGTGTGCGATCGGGTGCTTTCAAAGTAGTAGGCACGCTCCGCGTGCCGCGTGTTCGGGCCGCGTTAGCTACCCAACTGTGCGCACCACTTGCCGCGCTCCACAGAACGGCACGCGGAGCGTGCCTACTACTTTGAAGAACCGCTTTCTGCGGCGGGCGGTTCGTTGTGCGCGGGGCGCGGGCGTGGTATCGTGCGGGGAGGAACCCCGACGGAGCAACCCCGCATGAAGCCGCTCGCTTGTCTCGTCGCGCTCGCGCTGTGCACCGCCGCCCGCGGCGACGACCCGCCCGCCAAAGCGCCCGCCGCGACCGATCACCTCCAGCGGTTCCAAGGCACTTGGCGCGTCGAGGCGTGGGACACCGGCGGCAAAGCGGCCGACGACCTCAAGACCCGCGAGGCGTTCTTCGGCGCGAACGTGTTCGTCTTCCGCCGCACCGGGAAACCCGCCCAAGCCGGCACCGTGCAACTCGACACCACGAAGACCCCGTACACGATCAACCTCGCCGTGCGCGAGGGCGAAGGGCGCGACGAGGTGCTGCTGGGCGTGTACGCATTCGCGGGCGACACACTGACAGTGTGCTTCGACCCGAAGGGCCAGCAGCGGCCCAAAGACCTGAAACCGGACGCGAAGGACGGGTTCGTGCTGGTGACGCTCCGCAAGCCGAAGCCGCCCGCGGACGAAGCCGTGAACATTGTGGGCAAGTACAACTCCGCGATGATCGACGCGATGACCGGCAAGCCGGTGCTCGCGGAAGTGACCGTCGAGCGCCGCGGCGACGGCTACGTGCTGACGTACCGCACCGGCGACAAGGTGATGTTCATCGGCACGGCGCTGCGGAAGGGCGATCAGCTCTCGATGTGCTGGGCGAGCGCCGGGCAAGCGGGCGTGAGCGTGTACAAGATCGAAGCCGGGCCGAAACTGGTGGGCGAGTTCACGACGCTCGGCGGCCTCGGCGTGGTGGGCAAAGAAACGCTCACCCCGTGGAAGAAGACCGACTGACCGCCCCTACGCCTTCCCCAACACCAGATCGCACACCCAGCACCCGCGAACGTGGGTCGCGTGCGGGTCGCGGCAGTGCGCGAGGATGTCGTCGTTCTCGCACCCGGCGTCTTGGAGCGCGTCGGCGAGAATCGGCATCGCCCCGAACTCGCGCGAATCGTACATCTGTTGCGCGAGTGTCTTCGCGGTGTCAGTGGCCCACGCGCGGTCGAAGTGCGTCCGCAGGAATGGATTCCCGACGACGCACCGCACGATCTGCGCTTGTGTCGCCATCTCTTCGCCCCACGCCACAGATTCTGAGGTTTCGGCGATGACCGCTCGCTGTACGTCTTCGATTAGTGCGAGGAGGTCGAGCGGAGCAAGGTGACAGACGGCTTCAATAGCCCATACTGTGCAACGCGATTGGAATTGTCGCCGAAAGAAGCCGGGGCGCGGCGGGAGAGTCAACTGTGCACCGAGAGCGTAGTCGGCAACTCTCCAACTCGAATGGAGCAGGTCGCGCGCCGCAGGCGGGAGCAGGTGTTCGAACCGGGCGCAACACGCGGTACCGATGAGTCGGCGCTTCCGTTCGTTCACGAGCCAACGGAACTCGCTCCCGGGGATATAGAACCCCCAAGGGGGCCGTGGATTTCGGTTGCTCATGTGTAGCACGAGCGCCCGCGGGTCGTCGCACTCCTCCCACTCAAGTTCGGTCACTGGTCACGCCTCCCACAGTTTGCGGTCGAGGGCGCGGAAGCCGATGGCTTCGGCGACGTGGTCTTGCGTGATGGTCTCGCTCGCGCTCAGGTCCGCGACCGTGCGCGCCACCCGCAAGATGCGGTCGTGCGCGCGCGCGGACAGGCCCAGCGCTTCCATTGCCTCCTTCAGCGTGGCTTGGCCGGCGGCGTCCAGAACGCAGTGCGCGCGGATCTGCTTCGAGGTCATGCGGCCGTTCAACCCGCCGGCACCGGGGCCGAACCGCTTCGTCTGAATCGCCCGCGCCGCGAACACCTGCTCGCGCATCGCGGCGCTCCCGGTGCCGTCGCCCGGTTTCGACAGGTCTTCGAACGGCACCGGCGGCACTTCGATGTGCAGGTCGATGCGGTCCAGCAGCGGGCCGCTGATGCGGCTCATGTACTTCTCGATGGCGATGGGCGCGCACTTGCACGCCCGCTTCGGGTCGCCGAGGAACCCGCACGGCTTCATCGGTATTCCATTGGATCGCAAGTTTGGTAGCCGCCACGATTGGCGGGATGACGACGCCCAGGGAGAAGATAAAACAACTTCGAGAACATGGCCACAGCCTTCAGGCCATCGCCGACGCCACCGGAACCACCGTGGCCATCGTGCGGAAGATCGTGGGCACCACGGACGGCGGGAAGGCGAAGCTGAAGGAACAGGAAGCGACCGCCCGACGGATCGAAGCCGAGGGCGGAACCTGGACGGAGAAGGTGAAGAAGTGGAAGAAGGCGACGGGGAAGAGCGAGGCCACCTTTTGGCGGGTGTTGCGACGGGCGGGTAAGTCGATGCAAGGAAGCTGAACTACTCGCCTACGGCCGACCGGATGCACCTGTTACCTTCCCCGAAACGCCCCCAGGAGAAACGCCGTGGGAATCGACCTGAAGGTGATGACGAGCTACATGCGGGAACGTCGTGGTGAAATGCTCCCCACCGCAACGCTTCGATTCGACCGGGATGCCGGGCTGTTCGGTCAGTTGTCCCGTATCGCCCAGCCGATGCCCGACGGGTTGAAGGTGGGCACCTACGAAGACGACGGGTTGACGTTCACGGAGGTAGACCGGGCGGGGAACCGCTTGACGTATTGCACGCCCGCCGACCTGGGGGCGCTGGACGTGTCGGGCGAAGTGGGCCAGTGGAACCGGGCCGTCCTCAGTTTCCTACGGGAGTTGCCGAGGGAAGCCCGCATCGTGCTTTTCTGGTGTTGATGATGCGTTGGTTCCGCCTCGCCCTGTCGCTTCTGTTCTTCGTCCCGGTCTTCGTGGTCTTCGGCTACGAGGGTTGGGGCGGGCGTTGGCCGGGCGTTGTCGCTGGTGGGGCCGTGGGCGTCTTTTTCGGGCTGGTGTTCGGGGGCAATCCCGACTTGAAGGTTTGGGACCGCATCTTCGGGCCGAAGGAAGCGGGTGAGGACAAGCCGGAACGTCCGGCGTGACGGTTTCTTCCGGGACGGGCGCACGTCGCATCTGTAGGAAAGGCATCATCTCTGCCGGGAAGTGCTTTCGGCTACACGGAAAGTAGTGAAAAATCGTGAATGCCAATCAAGGGCGAACGCCGAAGGCTTCCCCATGAAATCCATCGAACTTTTCGCCGGGGCGGGCGGGCTTGCCCTGGGGACCGCCGAAGCGGGGTTCCGTCACAAAGTCGTTGTCGAGTGGGATCGCAACGCTTGCGACACCCTTCGGCGGAACAGGGACGACGGGGTTGAACACGTCAAGGATTGGGAAATCGTCGAAGGCGACGTGAGCGAATTCGACTTCATGCCGTTCCGTGACGACGTGGATTTCGTGTGCGGCGGGCCACCCTGTCAGCCGTTTTCGTTGGGTGGCAAGCACCGTGGCCAAACCGACAACCGCAATATGTTTCCCGAAGCGGTTCGTTCCGTCCGGGAAATTCGTCCGAAGGCGTTCGTGTTCGAGAACGTGAAAGGGTTACTTCGGAAGAACTTCGCCAACTATTACAACTACATCATCCACCAGCTTCGTTACCCGACCGTCACCCCGGAAGGGGATGAGGACTGGCAACACCACCTGTCCCGCCTGGAGCGCATCCACACGAGCGGCGAGGACACCGGACTACGTTACAACGTCGTCTACC
>JALHNS010000397.1 GCA_022843445.1 Gemmata sp. | reverse complement strand
GCCGGCGCCCACGTGCCGGAACCGGCCGCCACCCGGTCGCTCGGGGAGGGGACCCGGACCGGGCGCGCCGATCCGGAACGCACCGGCACCCACCCGGCCGCGAGCGTCGCCGGGTCGGACGAGGGGGCGCTGATCGCCGGTCGGTACCGGCTCGGGGCGCTGCTGGGCGAAGGCGGGATGGGCAGCGTCTACCGCGCCGAGCAACTCGAGCCGGTGAAGCGGTCGGTCGCGGTCAAGCTCATTCGTCCGGGCACGGATACCGCGCGCATCGTCGCGCGGTTCGAGGCCGAGCGGCAGGCGCTGGCGGTGATGGACCACACGAACATCGCGCGCGTGCTGGACGGCGGGACCACCGAGGCGGGCCGCCCGTTCTTCGTCATGGAACTGGTGGAAGGGGTGCCGCTTACGGAGTACTGCGACGCGCGCCGGCTCCCAGTCGCGGCACGGCTGGAGCTGTTCGTGCGGGTGTGCCACGCGGTGCAGCACGCGCACCAGAAGGGGATCATCCACCGCGACCTCAAGCCGTCGAACATCCTCGTGATCGAGGTGGACGGGAAAGCGGTGCCGAAGGTGATCGACTTCGGCCTCGCGAAGGCGCTCCAAGTCGGGGCGCTTGCGGACGTGAGCGTCGACCTGACCGCGGCCGGGGCGGTGATGGGCACCCCGCTGTACATGGCCCCCGAGCAGGCCGCCGGGGCCGACGTGGACACCCGGGCCGACGTGTACGCGCTGGGCGCGATCCTGTACGAGCTCCTCACCGGCAGCACACCGATCGACCGCGGCACCCTACGCGGGGCGGCGCTGAACGAGATCGTCCGGGTGATTCGCGAGGTGGAGCCGCCCACGCCCGCGCGGCGGCTCCAGACGTCCGAGGCGCTGCCCGGCATCGCGGCCGTGCGCGGCGCCGAGCCGGCGCAGTTGTCGAAGTTGGTGCGCGGCGACTTGGAGTGGATCGCCATGCGGTGCCTCGAGAAGGACCGCGCCCGGCGGTACGAGACGGCCAACGCGCTCGCGGCGGACGTGCTGCGGCACCTCGCCGACGAGCCGGTGAGCGCGGGCCCGCCGGGCCGCTGGTACCGCGCCCGCAAGTTCGTGAAGCGGAACCGCGGGCCGGTGGCGGCGGCCGCGGTCGTGCTGCTGGTGCTGGTCGCCGGTGTCGTCGGCACGACGCTGGGCCTGCTCGAGGCCGACGCCCAGCGGCGGTACGCCGAAGGGCAGGAGGCGCTCGCGAAGGGCGAGACGTCGAAGAAGGAGACGGCGCTCGCCGAGCAGACGCGACTCCGCGGCGAAGAAGAGAAGGCGCGGAAGGAACTGGAGGTCGCCTTGGCCAGCCGCCAGTTCGATGAGTTGATCCGGATCGAAAACCAAGGCGACTTGGTCACGACAGCGCATTACCTGCTCCGAATCCTGAAAACCCTACCCGAACACGCGGACGAACTCCGCTTTCACCTCAAACTCCATATTGCCCTCGATCTCAACCTGTTCTCCCCGGCATCCCGTGCGGACCAGCAAAAATTCACCGGTAGCCAGTACCTGTTCCGCACGAACGAGGTCGTTTCCCGCGATCCGGAAGGCCGACTCGCGCTGGCCCACCCCATCACCGGGAAGAAACGAGTCGTCCTCGAAGTGCCCGGAGTCCCACTCCAGTACATGACTCACACCGAGCACGCCAACTTGCTCGTTGCTGCGCAGGTCGAGCGGAACGCCCTGCCGCACAGCGGAGCCGAAAATCCCCCGCACATTTTCTATTTCTTCGACCCCGTTTCCGGCCGGCTCCTCGGGCAGACAGCGGCCGCAGACAAGACCGGTTATGGGCTCGACCTCAGCCCGGACGGCACGCGGTTACTCACGATTCGCAAATCGAATCGGGGCGGCCGGGACACCCGGTTTCACCTGTGGGACACGGCCACCGGCCGCCGGATTGCTGAGTTCCCCGCGGCGCTGACGGCGAACCTCTCCCCGGACAACCGGTACGCCGTGACGTACGGGGATTCCGGCGATATCGGAGATGACCCCGAACCGATTCGCGTGTACTCCGCTCGCGACGGCCAGATCGTCCACACCCTGTCCCCACCACCAAATGGGCGATATCGGTTCGCCGACGTCACGCCGGACGGTCAGCATCTCGTGACGTTCACGAATACCGAAGTCCGCTGGTGGCGGACGAGCGACTGGACCCCTGTCGGCGAGCCAGCGCGAACCGAGAATAACCGCGCCTCGCACAACTTCCAGATGGGAGCCTATTTGGGACAGAACAGGAATCGCCAACACAACGGGGTCCGCTACTACGTTCAGAACAAGTATGCTGCGGTTTTTGGCATCGCCGGTGCAGACCTCGACGCGGCACAACTCGCGGAGGGGGTCGAGCTATTCGCCCGGGGCGAGAAGGAGTGCGTCGGGCGATACCCGAGCGATGCACTCGTCTGCCTGACCGATCGCGGAGCAGTGCTGGCCTCCGGGCGCTTCATCGGGTTCGATCCGGTTCGCGTCGTTTTGCCGTCGCGGTATCGCCGCTACGCCGACGAGGCCCGAACGCTGGCCCGTGGGCGCTTCCTTCCGCATACCATTCAGAACGTGTCCAGTGTGTCTCCCGATCAGCGCGTCGGCTCGATCAACTTCGGCTCCGAAAAGGCCATGCCGTACGTGGTGTTCCCGGTTCGGATCGGCGAACGCGATTACTACATGGCCCCTTCCGAGTTTTCGCTTCAGAGCCATCCGACACTGGTTCCGGCCACCGTTGGAGACATCCCGAGCGATCTACTCGAGCTTTGGGTCGAGGTCTTCACGTGCGGCCGCCTCAATGAACGCAGCCAGTTCGACCTGTTCGACGAAGCGACTTGGGAGGCGAAGCGGGCCGAACTCGGGCGCCGAAGCGCCGGGCGCCCGGACAGCCAGGCACTGTCTGCGACCGCGACGAATCGACTGAACTGGGTCTGCCAGAAGCTGACCCGGACGGCCGATCCGAATGAGGCCCTTCCCTTGCTGAACCGGGTGATCGGCGAGGAACCTCGTTACACGCACGTGATGACCCGGGCCAGACTGAACCTTTACCGGAAGGACATGGATGCCGTCGCCGCCGACCTGCGCGAGGCACTGCGACTGTCTCGCTTGAATCTCGCGCCACTCACACTTCATGCACCGTTCCATGCGCGGGAGGATCCGTTTTGGCACCCGGTGATCGAACTGCTGGCGACCAAGGATCGGCCCAAAGCCGATTACGAACTGGCTCGAGAATGGCTCACCGACGGGCCACCCGAATTTCGAGAACCACGCGGTGTGTGGCGGCACTTGATACCCTATGGTCTCAACCTCGTGAGTTACCGACTGGGCGACTACCAGGCCGTTGTCGATCGCTTGATACCCCAAACCCTATTCGACTTCCGAGTGGGGTTGATCCCACTCGCACTCGGCACAGCGCCACTCCGCGAACTCACCGCGCTCCAACTCCAAAGGCACTACCGGTCCGCGCCCGATGCGAGGAAAGGGCTCACACCACCAGATGCCATCGTCCTTGCCATGTGTGAGTTCCGCCTCGGACGTGTGGATGCTGCCAAGCGGAGGCTGTCGCAAGTGCCGTTGCCACAACCGGTGCGCCCCGGGTTCGGTCCCAAAGTCCGCGACGTACCCCCATTGTTTGACGAGGCCCGTGCTCTCGTCGGGCTCCCGTCGGTCCCTGCGAAACCGAAATGACGTTGCGTGCAACATCGTTGCCGACGGCAAATCGGTGACGTGTGCGGGTTGCGAGCGCGCGATCCGCGTATCAAATGCCGAGCACGAGAGGAGCGGTTCTGCCGGTACCGCGGGCGGGCGTGGGCCGTCAGTTTGAACTCTGTGTTGGGCAACACGGGCGCTTGTACTCGGTTCGCAACCGGCGCGTGCCGTTCCCCGCCCCGAGAAGAACTACCCGGCAGAGATCCAACAGATGTCCGCGGACGGACGGATCGTTGGTTCGGCATGGCCGCGGTGCACGCCGCTCCTCGACGGACGCGCGGACAGGCCGCTCGTTACCAACTTGGTAGACGACCACCGATACGTCTTCCGGCGGACGGGGCGGACCCGCCGCGCGGGGCGCGTCGGCATTCGTCCCGCACCTCGTTCGTTGCCCGTACATCCTGTACGCCCCATCCAACCCGACCGGCACAGGCAATCGAACCCACAGAATCCGCAGGCTCAGTATTGTCGCGGTTCGACCCGCGGATGAAAAACACTTGGAGGTCGCCTCACAAACTACACCGGAGCCCATCGTGGCCGAGTTGTCCACTAGCGCCGTCGTCCGAGAGATCCTGACGGGCGATCCCGAACTGCCGTCCGACGAGGTGATCCGTCGGGCCAAGTCGAAGGGACTGCGGGCGACCGACGCACAGATTCGGAAGTCCATCAACAACCAGCGGAACCCGATCCGGGCACAGGTCGCGGCTGCCACGGTGGCCCCGACGGTGACCCGCACGATCGCCCCGCCGAAGGCCGCTCCGGCGGTTTCGGCACCCGCAGCACCAACCCCCGAAGCTCCCGATCTCGCCAGCGTGCTGGGCAACGTGGCCTTGGTCAACACGGTCGTCGGGCTGTGCGGCGGCGTCGAGAGCGCTCGCAAGACCGCGGAGGCGGTTCAGGCGTGCGGCGGTCTGGCGGCGTTCCTCCAGCACCTCGAACTCGTCGCCACGATCCGCGGGGGCGAAACGGCGGCGGGGTAACGGAATGACGCCGGCGGGCACGAACCGCCGAGCGCGTCTGCCGAACCTCGGAGTTCGCCGAACACCCACCGGTTCGGCGGAAGCGGCCCGTGCGGACCCCGAAGTGGCCGAATCGAACGTGCCACGCGCCGGCGCGTTCCGATCGGAGCGTGTGGAACGCACGGTGCCCAGTCGTGCACCCAACGTACGCGCGTCTCGGTCACCGGGACGTCGGCACCTGCGAGGAACGCACGGATCCCGCCGCTGGAGCGCACCGACGAATCCGCGTTGCCCGAACGGCCGCTGGGGGGCCCGAAACGACCGGTTGACGGGTCCGGGACGGGCGGGTGGCAAAATGGAGGAACTGGGTCCGACGACGCGCGGCGCGAGTGCGGGTCGAGTCCGTATGCGCCACACTGGGTCGTTGACGGGCGGTTCACGAGGAGGCGGGAAACGGGTGCCGGCTGGGAACCCCTGCCCGGCACCGCCTCCGACGCGCTCGGCGTCCCCAGCCGGAGCGCCGACCCGAGCACGCGGCGGGATTCCGGGTGGAGCGGCCCCCCATCGTCTCGGAGATCGCCACCGTGACCGGGGCCGCGCCGAGAGGCCGTGATTTTGCAGCCGGCGCACGAGCACGACTGATCGGCCGCGAACCGCACGCCACCGACGGGCCGCGGTACCCGCGCGGGCGCGCCAACGCCACCGACTGCGAGCGCGGGGGGACGACCGTGCGCGAGGGCGGACGGTCACACGGCTTGCGTCCGCGTGCTCCGTTCGGCTCGATGTCCCTCCGGAACCAACGCGCCGCGGTGCGCCGTCAGCGCGAGAAGGATCTGCATCGGGTTCGGCCGCGTGTCCGTACCACGCGCTCGACCGCACGTTGCCCGCGGCAGCGCCCGAGTTCCTCTGGCCGGGCGCGGTCCCATCGGCCAAACGGTCCGTCGATCCGTGGTGCGGCGGGACGCGGCGGCACGACGCACACCAGACGGCGAGCCCGGCGACACGTGCTCCGTTACAGCTTCGCAACCCACTCGATCGAATCGCGAACGGGCACGCGCCGAAAGTCGCGGGGTCCTCCCGCACCGAAGCCGGAACGGGGCCGCACGCCGGGACTTTCGGCGCGTGCTCACCGTGACGCGGACCGCGACCGACGCGGGCGAGCGCACCGAGCAGCGGTTCGCTCAGGGGAGCATCGTCTTCGCCGCCGAGATCGCGTACCGACAGCGGCAACAGGCCGAGCGCGACGGCCCGATCCGCACCGCGCTCAAGCTGACCGTGCGGCTGCGGCACCCGCTCTCCGACGGAACGATCGGCTCGGTGCGCCCCCCGGTCACGGACCTCTACCGGGCACAGAACGAGATGATCCTCAAACTCTCGCAGGCCCAAATTCGATCTCGTCGAAGGCGACACCGTCCCGCCGTGCTTCGCCAAGTTTCGCTCTGTTCGCGCCGGCGGTCACCGTGGTCACCTTCGGCACACGGGTCGGAACCACAACAACCCCCTGACATCGCACGCCTTGAAGACACGAGGTTCCCACAAGAGCTCGTCGGCTCCAGCGCTGAGACCACCGAATCGAAGTGCTGAAGCGAACTCGCGCTCGGCTCTCTCGGGAAGCAGGAGTTCACTCCCGGTTGGTGCTCGGCAGGGAATCGCGCCAGAAGCCGAGTCGGTACCGCAACTGACCGACGGCGCACGAGCGCGACGCCTCCGCTCGCGGCCCGGGCCGTCTCCGGGACGGCGAACCCCAACAGGCACAACCCGTCTGGTCCCGCATCAGCCACAACGGCGTTCGTGGTGGTGCGCCCGCAGGGCCGCGGCCTTGAGCCCGCGCACGAGCGTGAGCGCCGCTAAAGGTCCAGAAACCGAACCGCCGCGGCCGAACCCGCGGACCCGCCCTTCGCGCCCGACGCGGGCTTGGGCCGCTTGGCGCCCCCGGCGGCCGGTGCGCCGGGC
>JALHNS010000396.1 GCA_022843445.1 Gemmata sp. | reverse complement strand
TTCGCGGCGCGCGCTTCGCCGGCGGCGCGCACCATCGCGTCGGCCGCGGCTTGGGCCTGTTGGTCCGCGGCACTCGCGCTCGCGCCGCCCGCGAGCAAGTTCGCGCGCTCCACGGACGCGAGCAACTTCTTTTGCTTCGCTTCGCGGCGGGCCGTTTCCACGCGCTCCATCCACGCGACCAGCGGTTCGCGCCACGCGGCGTGCTTCTCGCGCTCGCCCGCCACCCCGCCGCGCAGCAGCACGCCGCGGGCCGCGAGTTTGGCGTCGAACCCGAACAGCGCCTCGAAGAACTCTTCCCAGTTGCGGCCCGCGAACTTCGCCACGAACAGCCGGAGCGATTCTTCGTCCAGCCCGCGGGCGCGGAGCCGCTTCAGCAGTTTCTCGCACCCGTCCAGCGCCGGCCTGCGCTCGGCCGCCACCGCCGGGTCGATCGCGTAGCGCAGGGCGAGCGCCAGCGCGCAGCCGATCACCCCGAACAGCACCCACACCCAGAACACCTGCGACAGCGCCAGCAGCATGCAGAACATGCCGAACGCCGCGACGCTCACGCCGAGGTCGAACAGCGACATGCCGCCGACCAGCCGCCGCGCCGCGGCGAACAGGCGCCCGCCGCTCGTCGCGCCGTCGACGACGAAGTACGCGAGCGCCGCTTGCAGCGCGAGGCCGAACACGCCGAACGACCAACCCAACTTGCCGAAAAACGCCAACAGCACCGCCGAAAGGGCCACCGCACCGAAGAAACCCGAAATGAGCCGCCCGCGCAGCACCGCCGGCCCGCAGGCGTTGAACTGCTGGACGTACCCTTCGAGGCGCTCGATTTGCTCGTCGTGCGGCGAGAACGTGCCCGCGTGGTGAATGCCGAGCCACGCTTCGAGCGTGCGAATCACCTCGCCCATGTCCGCGTAACGGTCGCACGCGTCCTTCGCCATCATCCGCTGAATGACCGCCGACAGCTCCTTCGGCACGCGACTCACGATCTGTTCGGGCGGCACGAGCGGGTCGTAGGCGTGCTTCGACATCAGCTCGACGGCGGTCGTGCCGTCGAACGGTGGCCGCCCGGTGACGAGCACGTACAACGTGCAGCCGAGCGAATAAATGTCGGCACGGTGGTCGACGGTCGCGGCGTCGCGGCACTGTTCGGGGCTCATGTACGCGGGCGTGCCCAGCGCGATGCGGGCCCCGGTCATCTCCGGGGGCAGCGACAGCAGCCCGCTGCGCGAACTGGGTTCCGTGAGCTGGTCGTCGGCCGCGGTCACGTTCGGCGTCTTCACCAACCCGAGGTCCGCGACTTTGATCAACCCCTGATCGTCTAGCAGCAGGTTGTCGGGCTTCACGTCGCGGTGAATCATGCCGCGGTCGTGCGCGTGCTTCAGCCCGCGCGCGGCTTGCAGAATGTAGCCGACCGCGGTTTCGACGTCGAGCTTGCCGCGGCGGCGCAAGAGGTCCGCGAGCGACTCGCCGCGCACGTACTCCATGCTGAAGAACCGCGCGCCGTCCGCTTCGCCGATGTCGTGAATCTGAACGATGTTCGGGTGCGAGAGCTGCGCCGCGGCGAACGCCTCGCGCGTGAACCGCGCGACGAACACCGGGTCGGTGGCCCACCGCTTGCCCATCACCTTCAGGGCGACGTGCCGGTCGAGCGAGAGCTGTTTCGCGAGATACACGGTTCCCATACCGCCGCGCCCGAGAACGCGCTCGATCTGGTAGCCGCGCACAACCGGGCGCGGGGTGTGGTTCAGACGTAGCGTCTGTTCGGCGGCGTTGGAATCGGCCTCGGGACCGGGCGAATCGTGTGCGGGCTCGGTGCGCGGCCGGCCGAACACGTCCGATTCGCCGCGCGGCAGTTGCTCGGACAGCACGAACGCGCCGTCGGCGTCCGAGGGCGGCGCACCGGGAGCGCGAACGAGCGTGCGAGCGGCGAGCGGCTTCACCACCGGCGGCCCGCCGGCGGCATCAAACGTGACGTAGAACGGCTGCGCGCAGTTCGGGCACTTGGGCCGGTAGCGGCCGGGTGCGCCGGCGCGAACCGTGAGGCGGTGGGAACAATATGGGCAGGCGATGGCCAAGCGGCACCTGCGCGACAGCTTCGAGGCGGAACGATACCGAAGTGTAGGTCAGGAACGCGGGCCGGGGCCGGCGCGTGCGGCACGAAAAGCGAACCGCCTGAGTCGTTCTGCTCTGGCGCGAACGACTCAGGTGGGCACGTGATAGAACGCTCGCCGTTCTTGCGGTATGATAATCCCCCTCGCATTCGGAGCGCCCGCGATGAAGCTTACCGTCGAGCAGTTCGTCACTCTCGTTCGCGCACTGCCGCTTTCCGCCAACCAAGCCGCCGCCGCCGAAGCCGCGTTCGTCGCAAGTGCGCCGAACGAGCTTCCCAAAGAACTGATTCGCCGGGAAGCGCTCACCGAGTTTCAAGTGCGTTACATTTTGGCCGGGCGCGGAGCGGACCTGACCGTGGGCCGCTACCTGTTGCTGTCCGAACTTGGTGCGGGCGGTATGGGCACGGTGTTCAAGGCCCGCGACACCGCGATGGACCGCATGGTGGCGCTGAAACTCATCCGCGACGAGCGGCTCATGAACCCGGCGGCGCTGGCGCGCTTTCAGCAGGAAGTGCGGGCCGCGGCCCGGCTCGCGCACCCGAACATCGTGCGCGCCTACGACGCTGGCACCGCGAACGGCAAGCACTTCCTCGTTACCGAACTCGTCATCGGGCACGACCTCGGGCACGAGTTGGCGCGCCGCGGCGCGCTGCCGCCGGGCGAGGCGTGCGAGTTCGCGCGGCAAGCCGCCGTCGGGCTTCAGCACGCGCACGAGCAGGGCCTCACGCACCGCGACATCAAGCCGAGCAACCTGTTGTTCAGTACCGCCGAACGGCTGGTGAAGGTGGCCGACTTCGGTTTGGCGCGCATGGGCGACGCCGGTTCGGGCGGCCTCACGACCGACGACACGGTCATCGGCACGCCGGACTACATCGCGCCCGAACAGGCGATCTCCGCGACCGCGGCCGACATCCGTTCCGACCTCTATTCGCTTGGCTGCACGCTGTACCACTTCCTCACGGGGCACGTCCCGTTCCCGCGAGACACCGCCTACGCGAAGTTGCGCGCCCACGAACGCGAGGAACCACCCCCGCTGGACGATGCGTGCCACGGCCTGAACCCGGCGCTGGTCGCGGTGGTGCAGAAGTTGATGGCGAAGCACCCGACCGAGCGGTTCCAAACGCCGCTCGAAGTGGTCGATGCGCTGATCCAGTTTTGCCCGAAGCCGAGCAGTTCCACCGGCGCGTACCGCCTCGCGTCGGCTGCGTCGCGATCCGCGCCGCCACCGCTGCCCGCGTCGGCAAGTGGCCCGGTCGTACTGCCGACACCAGTTCCGACCGCCGAGCCGATCCCCGAAGCGTATACGGTGCCGGAACCGCAACCCGCGCCGAAATCGAACAAGGCGCTGGCGCTTGCAGGCATCGCCGGCGGCGCGCTAGCGCTGGTGGTGCTCGTCGTGGTGCTCACGCGCGGTTCGGTCGCGATCGTCCCGAACCCGCAACCGAACCAGAACAACATCAACGTCACGGTGCCGGTGAGTGTGACCGTGAACCTCGACGATTGGGCGAAGGCCCGGGAACCGGGCGTGACGATCGCCCTCGGCGACCGCGTACTGAAGCGCACGGACTTCGCCGAACCACTCTCGCTGCCACCGGGCCGTTACACGTTGGTCGCGAAGAAGGGCGGCAAGGAGCTTGAGGCGCGCGCGTTCGACGTGAAGGAAGGCGACGGGGGGAAGGCGGTGGTTGCACGCGTGGCCGCGGTGCCGGACCCGGCGGGCGAACCGGGCGTGCTGCGCCAGTGGGGCGCGAAGGGGGAAGTGATTGACATTCGACCGAGTCCCGACGGCAAGTGGTTCGTGACTGCGGAGTGTATTGGTAACCCGCGCGAGCACGTTGGCGCTGAGACGTTCAAGGAACGTCTCAGCGAGACTTCCACGCGCCGCTACGACTGGAACTCCACGGCGGTGTTGAACACGTGGGGTGGAAACCTCGGCTACCGGGTCGCGTTGTTCCCGCAGCACGACCTCGCGGCTGATTGTGTGCGGAATATGACGCACCCGCTGGTCGCACACAAGTACGCACTTCGCACGCTCGACCTGCGCTCCGGCGCGAGCACCTACACGCGACCGAACGACGAGACATTGATCTCACAGCGAGTTCATCAACTGCGCGCGTCAGCCGACGGCAAGCGGCTCCTGTGGGTGTGGGGCAAATGGTCTGAGGCCGGGTTGTTCGCCGGAGCTCCTGTCGGGGAAGTTATCGTTTTGGGCATCACCGTCACACCCGAGCGCTTGCTCGATTGGGAGGAGAAGAACCGGTTTCAGGGTAACGTCGCGTGCTTCGACCCCAGCGGCAATCGCGCGCTCGGTGCCAAAGGAAAGGCACTGCAACTCTGGGACGAGCGCACCGGGAAACCGCTCCGCGACTACGCCGGCGCGAAAGCCGATGTCCTGACTGTTGAAATGGCCGAGGACGGTTCGCGCGTCGCGGCCGGCGACCAGAACGGCACCGTGTTCGCGTGGAAGACCGACGCGAGCGACCCCACCGCTGTTTGCATCGGGCACAAAGGTAAGGTGAACGCGGTCGGCGTCACGAACGACGGCGCGCGCGTCGTGTCTGCGGGCGAAGACGGCACGGTGCGCGTGTGGGACGCGAGCAGCGGCAAGGAACTACACCAGTACAAGCACGACGGGCCAGTATACGCGCTCGCGATGTCGCCCGGCGGCAAGCGCGTGCTCACCGGCGGCGCGGACAAGACGATTCGCCTCTGGCAACTGCCGCCGTGAGCGTCACACCGGGCGCGGGCCCATGCCCACCGCCCCGCGGACCAGTTGGAGTGTGATCTGCGCCGCGGCGCGGGCGCGCTTCGCGCCGGCGGTCAGCACCTCTTCCACATAGCCGGGGTCGCGCGCGAGTTGCTTGCGGCGGTCGCGCGCACTCGCGAAGTAAGCGTCGATCTTCCCCAACAGCATCTTCTTCGCGTCGCCGTAACCGAACGGCTTGCCGGCGCGCGATTCCGAACCGCGGAGCGGTTCGCGGTACAGGGTCGCGAGTTCCGCCTGTTCCGCTTGCGTGGCGAACAGCTTGTACAGCGCGAAGGCGTTGCAGGTGTCCGGGTTCTTCGGCTGATCCACCGGCGTCGAATCGGTCACCACGCCCATCACGCTCTTTTCGAGCGGTTTGCCTTCGGCGAAAATCTCGATCGTGTTGCCGTAGCTCTTGCTCATCTTCTGGCCGTCGGTGCCCGGCACCACCGCGGCCTCGTTGTACACCGCGTCCGGCAGCGGGAAGATTTCGCCGTAGGCCGCGTTGAACGCGCCCGCGATGTCGCGCGTCATCTCCAAATGCTGTTCTTGGTCCTTCCCCACTGGCACGAGGTGCGACCGGTAAATGAGAATGTCCGCCGCCATCAGCAGCGGGTACGTCAGCAACCCGACGTTCGGCGACAGCCCGCGCGCAGTTTTGTCCTTATAGGAGTGCGCGCGTTCGAGGTGTGCGACACCGAACACCGTGGAGAAGAACCACGACAGTTCGCACACTTCCGGCACGTCGGACTGGCGGAAGAAGCTCACCTTGTTCGGGTCGAGGCCGAGCGCGAGATAGTCGAGCGCGACGTCGCGCACGTTGTCGGCGAGAATCTGCTTCGCCGTCCGCGCGACCGCACCTTTTTGCTTCGCCGCTAGACCGGCTTCCTTCTCTTCGGCGTCCTTTAGCGATGTGAGCGCGTGGTAATCGGCGATGAAGAAGAAGCACTCCGCGGTGCCTTGGCGCTCGATGTGCTGCTTGATCGCACCGAAGTAGTTGCCGAGGTGCAACTTGCCGGACGGCTGCACGCCGCTGAGGATGCGTTTGCCGAAATGCTCGCTCGTCGCCATCGCTTCTCCGCTCGCTGCGCACCGTTGGGCTTTTCACCGAAGCACGGACACGGTTACATTACGGCCGGTTCGCTCGCGTGCCATTGGTGCAAGGAATGGATGCCCTGCCGCCGACCTCCGATATGCTCGCGCCACCGGGCGGGTTCGTCGCGGTGCCGGACCCGCGGCGCGCCGAGTTCCTGCTCGACGCGGTGAAAACCGCGCTCTACGCGCCCGGCGAACACCGGCTGTTCCGCGCCGGGAAACTGCCGGGCCTGTTCCCGTCGCGCGGCGGTTCGTCCGCGGAAGCCGCGCTCCAAGCGATCCGCGACGGCCTGCTCGAAACCGTGCGCACCGAAGCGAAGGGCAAGCTCGTTACCGAGTGGGTGCGCGCCACTTCCAAAGCGATCGGGTTCGTTCACGAGCACGATTCGCCACGGGCCGTTCTGCGCGAACTGAAGCAAGTGCTGGACGCGACCCGCGGCGGCGTGCCAGCGTTCCTCGGCGACGCGAAGGCCGAACTCGCGGCGCTCGCGGCGCGCTTCGAGGCGCGCGCCACCGCGACGCTCGCCCGACTCGACGACTTGGCGAAGCGGTGCGAAGCCGCCCTGCGCCGCGCCGAAGCCGCGGTGCCGACGGTCGCCGACCCGGTCGCGGGCGTGGTGCCGTGGGCCGCGCTCGCGCTCGAATACTCGATCAGAAAGCCGAACTCGGAGCGCGCGACGGCT
>JALHNS010000395.1 GCA_022843445.1 Gemmata sp. | reverse complement strand
CTTGGCGGCGTTCGTTTCGAGGACGTCGGACAGGTCGAACATCCGGCGCGAGTAGTTCGCGGCGACGGTCCCTTCAAACGTGCGCTTGTAGGTCTCGTAGGCGGCGGAGAGGGCCGGGTCTTTGAGGTTGGCCGCGCCCGCCGCGAGCGCGGCCCAGCCGCCGCCCGCGCCCGGCACCGGCACCGTGAGCGCGCCGGACACCTTCGCCAGCACCTCGCCCGTCTTGAGCTGCTCTTCGGCCAGCTTCTTGTAATACGGCTCCTCGCCGGTGATGCCGAAGAACGCGAGCTTGATCTTGCGCGGCTCCTTGAACCCGGGCGCCTCGCGCCGCGGGTTCGGCTCGTCGTCCTTGTGCTTGCGGTACAGCGCGTCGATCTCGGCCTGCGTCGGCTCGCCGGTCACTTTGGCGAGGAACCCCTGCGCCGGCACCGGGATCACCTCGTACGTGCTGGGGCTGGTCTGCTCGCGGTAGAACTCGAACGCCTCGTAGGGCGTGGCGAAGCCGGGCGCGCGGCCGAACCGGGCGCTGTGGCCCAGTACCGCGGACTGCGCGGCCCGCACGCGGAACTCTTCGCCGATGGCCTCCAGCGTGGCCGACAGCGTGAACCCCGGCGTGTTCTGCATGTACTTGCGCACGTTCACCTGCGCCGCGCCGCCGAACGTGTCGTCGAACTCGGCGCCGATCAGCCGCCACACGTCGCGCTCGCTGAACCTGATGCCCAGTTGGTCGGCTTTCTTCTGCCACAGCATGAACTCGATCAGGTCGCGGCGGCTACGGTTGGGCGCGCCGATGAAGTAGTGCTCGTCGCGCGAGAGCGCCAGCAACTCTTGCAGGTTGAACGCCGTTTGGAAGTAGCGGGCCACTTGGCGGTCTTCGGCCTTCGCGCTCGGTGAGGTGAGCATCTGCGCGATGTCGGCGCGCACCTGCTGCACTTGGAACAGCACCTGCTGGAGGAACTGCGGCTGGTTGCGGAACATGCCCAGCATCTGGAACGTGCCGAACGCTTGGCTCGCGTTCTTGGCAAGCTCCTGCCCGGCGGGGCTGAGCTTGGAGTGCTGCTGGTTCGCGTACTCTTTCAGCGCGCCGACGGTCTGGTCGGCCGCGGCGAACATGAACCGGTTCGCCAGCACGCGCTTGTACTGCAAGCCCTTCGGCCCCTCGAGTTCGGCGGCGCTCACGCTGCGCCCGTCGAGCGAACACACCGGGTCTTTGCTGCCCCGCGCGCCGAGCCACCGCGCGAAGTTCTCGATCGCGTCACCGCCCACCACCCCGCTTTGGAGGGTGAACATGATCATGATGAACACGGTGAGGACCGCGAACAGGGCCTTCTGGTTGCGGCGGAAAATGTTGAACGGGTTGAAAGCCATTGTCGTTCCTCAACTTGCGGCGACCGTGTCGCGCCGCGAACCGCCCGCGGGGGTTGACGCTCGGCGTATCGTCGTACTAAGGGTGAAGGGCACTCGGCGGCCCACTCACAACCAACATACCGGATCACCGGTCTACCGATTGTAGTGAATGTGCCGCCGGGAACAATCGGGAACGCGGCGCGTTGCCCGCCGCCGAACCGACCGCTTCTGAGGACCATCGAGTGCCGCCACGCAAGAAGCCCGCCGACGACGCAGCGCCCAAAAAGGCGCCCGCGAAGAAACCGGCCGCGCCCAAGAAAGCGCCCGCAATGGCCAAAGCCGCGCCCGGTGGTGGGGGCGACGACGCGCCTTCGTCCGGCGGCGGCGGGTCGTTCGACCTGCTGATCGTCGAATCGCCGGCCAAAGCCAAAACCATCAACAAGTACCTCGGCAGCGGCTACCGCGTCCTCGCCAGCTACGGGCACGTCCGCGACCTCGACACCTCGAAGAAGAAGGGCGACGCGGTCTCCGGCATCAACATCGAAGACGGGTGGAAGCTGCGCTACGTCGTGGACGATGGCAGCAAGGACGAGGGCGGCGGCGGGCGCGGCAAGCGGCGCAGCCCGAAAGACATTCTCGCCGAAATCGGCCGCGAGGCGGCGAAGGCCAAGCGCGTGCTGCTCGCCAGCGACCCGGACCGCGAGGGCGAGTCCATCGCGTGGCACATCGCCGACGAACTGAAACTGCCGGACGAGAAGACGTTCCGCGTGAAGTTCAACGAAATCACGAAGAACGTCATCACCGCCGCGGTCGCGAACCCGGAGAAGATCAACGACCTCCGTGTCGCGGCGCAGGAAGCGCGCCGGGCGATGGACCGCGTCGTGGGGTTCCCGCTGTCGAACCTGCTCGGCAAGAAGGTGGCGGCGCGGCTGAGCGCGGGCCGCGTGCAGTCGGTCGCGGTGCGCCTCGTCGTGGACCGCGAGCGCGAAATCGAAGCGTTCAAGACGGAAGAGTATTGGAAGCTGACGGCGCTGCTGGCGAAGCCGGGCGACGGCGTGAAGTGGACCGCGGACCCGGCGAAGTCCAAGATTCTCGCCAAGAAGAAGACCGAGGCCGCGAAACCGGTGGAGTGGCACGCGCCGACCGACGCCGACACCATCGGCGACCCGGACGAACCGGTCGTCGATACGGAAACGAGCGACGCGCCGCCGGAACCGGGCGACGGCCCCGCCGCGCCGGTCGAGGAGAAGGCCGGCCTCCCGAAGCCGCCGGAGAAAGCCTTCCTCGCGGAACTCGCGAAGTGGGACGGCGCGGAACCGAAGCTCACGACCGAAGCGGAGGCCGATGCGGCCGTAGCGGCGCTCGCGAGCGCGGCGTACGTGGTGAGCAAGGTGGAGAAGAAGGAGCGGAAGGACCGCCCGCTGCCGCCGTTCACCACGAGCACGCTTCAGCAACAGGCGAACGCGCGGCTCCGCTTCACCGCGAGCCGCACCATGCAGACGGCGCAGAAGCTCTACGAAGGTATCGAGCTGGAGGGGTTGGGCCAAACCGCGCTCATCACCTACATGCGTACCGACAGCACGCGCGTCTCGAACGACGCGCTGGCCGCGGTGCGCGACTTCATCAACACCGATTCGCGGTTGGGGCCGAAGTACCTGCCTGCCGCGGCGAACGTGTACGCGTCGAGCAAGAACGCGCAGGAAGGGCACGAAGCGATTCGCCCCACCGATGTGACCATGACGCCCGCGAAGGCGCAGGCCGCGGGGTTGGGCGGCGACCAGTACCGGCTGTACGAACTGATCTGGAAGCGGTTCGTCGCGAGCCAGTGCGCGGCCGCGACGATGGACGTGACGACCTACGAAATCACCGCGGGGCGCGGGCTGTTCCGCGCCAGCGGGCGCGTCATCACGTTCGACGGCTACCGCCGCGTGCTTCCGCCCGCGGGCCGGCAGGAAGACGCCGAACTGCCGCCGGTGAGCGAGAAGGACGTGCTCGACCGGCTCGACCTGTTCGAGACGCAGCACTTCACACAACCGCCGCCGCGGTTCAACGAAGGCTCACTCGTGAAGACGCTCGAAAAGGCCGGCATCGGCCGCCCGAGTACCTACGCGAGCATCATCAGCACGATCCAGAAGCGCGGCTACGTCACGCAGGACCGCGGCCGGTTCTACGCCACCGAAATCGGGAAGGTGGTCACGGACATGCTCGTGAAGCACTTCCCGGACATCATGGATTACGAGTTCACGCGCAAGTTCGAGGACGAACTCGACGAGATCGAAACCGGGAAGTTCAAGTACCGCGAGGTGCTCGACGAATTCTGGGGGCCGTTCTCGACGCTGCTGAAGAAGGCCGACACGGACATGCCGACGGCCCGCGTGCTGACCGGCGACCTGTGCCCGAAGTGTACGCGCCCGCTCGAAAAGCGGTACGTCGCGAAGACCGGCGGCTACTTCCTCGGCTGCACCGGCTGGAAGGACAAAGAGAACCCGTGCCAGTACAAGCAGGGGTCGGACGGGAAGGAGATCGAGGGGCCGAGCGTCACGGACATCGAGTGCCCGGCGTGCGGGAAGTTCATGGTGAAGCGCGAGGGCCGGTTCGGCGTCTTCTACACCTGCGAGGGCGAACCGGACTGCCCGACGACGATGAACCTTGGCACCGACGGCAAGCCGGTCGTGACCGCGCGCCCCACGCAGAACCCGTGCCCGAAGTGCGAGAAGACGAAGCTGCTTCTGAAGCAGAGCAAGGCCGGGAAGCCCTACGTGCAGTGCCCGGACGCGAAGTGCAAGTTCATCTCGGACTGCGACGCGGAGGGCCGGCCGGTGAAGCCGCCGGACACGGGCGAGGTGTGCGAGAAGTGCGGCAAGCCGATGGTGATTAAGGTCGCGTTCCGCGGCCCGTTCCTGTCGTGTACCGGGTACCCGCAGTGCCGGAACGCGAAGTCGATCAACGCGGAACTGCGCGAGAAGCTGAAGGACATCTTGCCGCCGATGCCGGAGAAGGTCGAGAAGAAGGAGACGATGCCGAAGATCGAGATTTCGGAAACGTGCCAAGAGTGCGGCGCGAAGATGAAGCTGATGAAGTCGCGGTTCGGCCCGGGCTACTATTTGGGCTGCTCGAAGTACCCGAACTGCAAGGGCAAGGGCAAACTGACGCCCGAGATGCAAGCGCAGATCGACGCCGCCACGAGCGGGTAGCCCGACGCGTAAGCGAGGGTTTTCGCCCTGAAGGGGCGCGCTTCCTCAGCCCCGGCCGCCGGCCGTGGGATGCGTTTCAAAGTGTTGCGGTCTGAAGGACCGCGCTTCCTTGCTGTAAGGAAGCGCGGTCCTTTTGACCGCATCCGCGCGCCGTGCGTTCCCCGGCCGGCGGCCGGGGCTGAGGAAGCGCGCCCCTTACAGGGCGAAAACCAAAACGCGAGCGCACCTCCGTAGGTTGTGCGCCGCGCCCAGCGCGGGTACAGTGCGGCGGTCCGCTCGCGGGGTCAGCGCCACGAGCTGCGGCGCTACGCCGCGGAAGGCTGCTGCCGGCCACAGGTGGAGTTCAGCGAAACCCCGGACTCGCGCTCCCTTTGGGAGTCCGGGGAGTTTTCCGCTTCACAGCGGGAAAGTGGCCCCGCGGGCGGACACCTCTTCTTCTCACCTCACCCGAGTTACAATGCGGGAACGCCCGCCCCACCAACTGGAGGCGCACCCGTGAAGCCAGCAGCGATGGGGAAAGTGCTCGCCCGCGCGAAGATTCAGAACCTCGAAGACCTCTACAAGGCGCACCAAGGACTGCTCGCCGCGGACCAAGTGCGCACCCTCGATGTGACCGACGCGCTCGTGGATACGGGCGCAATCGGGCTGATGATCCCCACGCGCCTGCTCCCCGCGCTCGGCCTGCGCCCGACGCGCTTGCTGCAAGGGCGAAGCGTCAGCGGGACGTTCGGAATGCAGGTGTACGAAGCCGTTCGCCTGACCATTCAGGGCCGCGAATGCACGGTTGACGTTCACGAAATCCCGGACCCGAACCCGATCCTCATCGGCCAAATTCCGCTCGAAGCGATGGATTGGGTGGTGGATTTGACCGGTCGCCAACTGATCGGCAACCCCGCGCACGGCGGGTAACACGTCGCGGAAGTGCTGTGATGCGCGCGAGAGGTGCGGCGGTCGATCTCGTGTTGGGGAAGGGGTGACGCTACACTGCGCACCGGAGGGCTTGCCATGAACGCGACGCTCACACCGCCGCCCGCGCCGAACTACCCGCGACCGCTCGTGCCCAAGTGGACCGTGGCCGAGTTCCACCACATGGCCGGGATGGGTTGGTTTTCGGGCCGACGGCCGTTCCTGCTCGACGGCGTCATCATGGAGCAAGGCCCAATGAACCCGACGCACGCAACCGGTCTCGGTCTCGTCGATGCCGCGCTGCGTGCCGCGTTCGGCGCGGGTTGGCTCTTCCGTTGCCAAACGCCGCTCGTGGTGGACGATCACAACGACCCGTTCCCGGATTTCGCCGTTGTGCGCGGAAGCCCGCGCGATTTCGCCACTGCGCACCCCGCAACCGCCGCGCTCGTTGTCGAAGTGTCGGACACCACGCTCCAACTCGACCTCACCGAGAAGGCCGAGCGATACGCGACCGCCGGCGTGACCGACTACTGGGTGCTCGACCTCACCGCCCGCGAACTGATCGTGCTCCGCGACCCGCAACCGCTTCCCATAGGATTAGGGGCCACCGCGTATCGAACACGATTGACGTTCCGCGTGGGCGACCACGTCTCGCCGCTCGCGGTGCCCACGACTGTCGTCGCGGTCGCTGAACTGTTGCCGTGAGGCGTTCGCGCCGGCGCTGAATCGGGGGCGGTTCGGTTGCGGCCCGCGGTGGGTGAACTACACTTCGGGTGGCCTACGCTCCTCGCCCCGGACGGCCCGCACGGAATGACCACCGCCGACGATCCTTTGCCCGCACTCGTTGCGGCGCTGCGCAGCGCCGACCCGTCCGACCGGCTCAAGGCCGCGAAGGACTTGGGCCGGCTGGGATGGCTCGCGCGCGACGCCATGCCGGCGCTGGTCGGCGCGCTCACCGACGACGAGCAGAAGGTGCGCGAGACCGCGGCGCAGGCCATCGGCGGCATGGGGCCGGACGCGGTGCCGGCGCTGTGCGACATGCTGCGGCACGAGGACAAGTACGTGCGCCGCCACGCGGTGTGGGCGCTGGCGAAGTTGGGGCCGCTGGCGCGCCCCGCGGCGCCGGACCTGTGCGCCGCGCTCAACGACATCGACCCGCGCACCGCGAGCGGGGCGGCCCAAGCGCTGGGCAGCATGGGGGCCGACGGGGCCGAA
>JALHNS010000394.1 GCA_022843445.1 Gemmata sp. | reverse complement strand
GCTCCTTCCAAACGACCGGCGAGGACCACCCGCGATCGTGAACGGGCGTTTTCCAGACGACCCCTTTCTCGGCGCTCCAGACGAGGGGAAGCTTCTTCGCGTCGGAATGGCCATTGGCACCGGGGCCCCGGAACTGCGGCCACGTGTCACCGGCGTACAACGGCGAGCCAATTGCGAGTGCCGCAAGAGCGAGAACGAGGAGGCGCATCGGATTTCCTTGGAACAGTTCGGAAGGCATCGGTGATTGTTGAGGCAGGACTCGCTCTCACGGCACGGCCGCGACGCGGAACCCCGCGGCTCCATAACGGCTCGGACCGGCACCGACTAGGTAGCGGTTGGCGCTGCGACAGGCGACGGGCGGGACGCCCCACGAACCGCCGCGCAGCACCGGGCGCCCCTCGCCCTGATTCCGAGTCTGGAGGGCGTTCCGTTCCTTGGGCAGCGCCGAGTACTTGCCGTAGAAGTCGTCGCACCACTCCCACACGTTGCCGTGCATGTCGTAGACGCCGAAGTCGTTCGGCTTGAACTGACCCACGGGGGCCGCGAAGGCGTACCCGTCGCTGGCCTTGATCGCTTTTGCGTTGGGGCCCCCCAATTTCTCCTTCCAGGTGGCGTCGGCGATGTTGGCGAATTCCGCCAGCCGCTCGTCGTCGCCGCCGCAACAGAAGCGCCCGGTGCTCCCCGCGCGGCAGGCGAATTCCCACTCCGCCTCGCCCGGCAGGCGGACCTCGCGCAGCTTAACCTTGCCGTCGCACTTCTTCATCAGCCATTCGCAGAATTTGCGGGCGTCGTTGCGGCTCACGTTGGTGACCGGGTGCCGCTCGCCGGCGCTGCTGACGCCCGTGTTCTGCCACGTGTACTTCTTGTCCCGGCCTTCAAACTTCTTCGCCTCTTCGTTGTAGCCGTACCCGCCTTCCAGCATCTCGGCGTCGGTGACGTACTTCGCCTCCTCGACGAACCGCCGGAACTGGGCGCGGGTCACCTCGAACTGGCCGACGTAGTAGTCGTCGGTCAGCGTGACCGTGGCGGCTTCCTCGTTGTCGAGAGCGCTGGGCCGCTTGCCGTCGAAGTAGTCCCGGGCGACTTTCTCCTGCTCCTCTTTGGTCGTGCCGATGGTGAAGGCCTTCCCCTTGGCGGCGATCTTCACCAGTTTCAACTCGACCCCCTTGCCCAGATCGAACGCGAGGTACTCGACTTCCTTTTTGAGGAACGGATCGGTTGCCTTCGTGGTGCGCGGGTTGGCCTCCTGCGCACGAGCCAAACTGGCCCACACCAGTGGCGAGGCAAGGAGCAACGGCAGACCAACACGCACGACGACTCGGCACATGCTTGCTCTCCGGGTCGGCTTGGCGCCTTCGCGCGAAATTGCGGTTTGCCCCGCGGTAAGTTAGTGGTTGAACCGGGATTCCGGGCTGTTGAACAGTACCCAGATCACCTGCCGAAGCCCCTCGTCGGGTCGGTCCGTACGCTGGTCGAGACACTCGCCGAACAACTTGTGTTCTTCGGGCGTTGCCGGGCGCGAGAGCACGGCCCAAGTGGCCTCGTCGACCCACCGAAGCGCGGGCTCACTTGCCCGCGAGCGAGTAAATCTGGACCCTCCGTTCGTTGTCGTCGGCAACCGCGAGGAGGCGCCCGTCGGGCGAAATCGAGATCGACGTGATCCAGTAGCCGCGCTCCGCGAACTTGCCGAGGTCACGGACGAGCTTGCCGTCTTCGAGTTGCCAGATCTTCACCAGTTGGTCGCGCCCCGCGGAGAACAGGTGTTTGCCGTCGGGATGGAAGGCGAGGTCGTTCGCGCCGCGGGAGTGGCCGGGCGTCAGTTCGCGCACCTTCTTCCCGGTGGCCGGGTCGAGCAGGGTCACCTTGCCGGTCGGGCCTTCCTGTTCGATATTGCCCCGGCACGTGGCGAGCCATTTGCCATCGGGCGAATACGCGACGGACGTCATACCGCCCGTGATTTCCTTGGTCAGATCGGCTTTCATCTTGCCGGTGTCAGCGTCCCAGAAGTGGAAGCTGGGCGGAACCGCAAGTTTGTCCCGGTAAGGGAAGTGTTGCGACGCGGCCACGGTCTTGCCGTCGGGCGAGATCGCAACGCTGCGCACCCAATCTTTGCACTGCCACCGGTTCCGCTCATTCCCCGCCGGAAGGTCCCAGACGATGATGACGCCCTGATCGTCGCCGGACACGAGCCGTTTGCCATCGGGCGACTGCGCCAGCGCCTGAATCCATTCCTTGTGGCCGGTCAACTCCTTGATCGGTTTCTGCACGACCACGTTCACTTCGTGCGGCGGCGGCAGGCCGGGCAACTTGTCCACCTTCTCGACGACGCCCTTCAACGGGGTTCCGTCGTTGAGTACGAACTTGCCCGGCTCGCCGGTGTCGCTGAGGGCGTCCCAGTACTTCACGGTGCGATCGTTGCTGGCGGAGATGAGCGTCTTGCCGTCCGGCGTCACGAGGAGGCGATTGATCGCCCCGGTGTGACCGGCGAGCCGGCGCACCGGCTCGAGTTTGTCACTTCCCTTCGGCGGGAGGTGATAGATCAGGATGTCGCCGCGCTTGTTGCCGGCAGCGACCCGGTCGTTGCCGATGAAGGCGACGGCGGAGATCACCTCGCTGTTCCAGGGCAGCGTGTGGGTCACCTTGGCGTCGGCGAAGGGCGCGGGTTGCGCGGCGGCGAACGGTTGGCCCGCCAGCGCACACCAACTGAATATCAGCAGGGAGCTTCGGAAACGCATGGCGTACGCTCATCCTTTCGGGGCATCCATTCGGACTACTTCTTGGCCCGAGGTTTTACGCTCGTCAGGTAGATCCACGGCTCCAACTTTGACTTTTCCTATGTCTCCAATTTCGATCCGTTAGGCCCGAGTTTGGCGGTAGCCCCGGCGGGAAACGCCTTTTCGTAGAGCCGACAGCTGCGTTCATCCCTCAGGTAGCCGCCCTGCAACGACTCCCCGCGTCCTTCCGGTCTGCCAACCAATCCGGCTACTTCGCGAGCTTGTCGTCGTGAGCCACGTAGACCGTTGCCTGGTCGGTCAGGGTGCCCGGCAGGCATTTCGTTCGTCGGCACACCCCTACCCTAATAGTTGCTCGATCGGCTTCGAACCGTCCGGCGTGGCCCAGATCGGGCGGCTGCCGAGGAAGTGCTTGGCCCGCGGGTTGATGCCCAGCGTCTTGTACATCGTTGCGAACAGGTCGCCCTCGTTCACGGGGTTGTCTTGCACCTCGAAGCCGTCGCGGTTGCTGGCACCGTAGTGCTGGCCACCCTTGATGCCCCCGCCGGCGAGGACGACGGTCCACGCCCGGCCGAAGTGGTCCCGCCCCGCTTGGAAGTTGATCGCGGGCGTGCGGCCGAATTCGCTCGTCCAGACCACCAGCGTGTCCTTCAACAGCCCGCGATCTTGAAGGTCTTGCAGTAGCGACGCCCACGCCGGGTCGAGCACTTGCAGGTTGGCCTTGTGAACCGGGAAGTTGTCGTTGTGGGAGTCGTAGCCGGTGTGGCTGGCTTCGACGAAGGGGACACCGGCTTCGACGAGCTTGAGCGCCGTGAAGCACGCCCGGCCGAAACTGCCGTTGCCGTAGCGCGCCTTGGCCCGCTCCCATTCCGCGGACACGTCGAAAGCCTTCCGTGCTTTCACGAGCCGCAGCGTGCGAAGTTCGGACGTGCGGTGCGCCGCAAACGGTTCGCCGGGACGCTGCTCCGCGAATCGCTCCTCCATGAAGTTCAACAACTCGCCGCGCCGGTCCTGGACGTCGGCCGCGACGGACGGGTTGGCGAACCCCGGAAGTTTGCCGTCGTCGGCCACCACGAACGGCTCGAACTGCGGCCCGAGATACCCCGCACCGTACAGACCGCTGCCGGATCCGATCTTGACGAAACTCGGCAGGTCGCTGTCCGGGTTCTCGCCGTATTTGGCGACCATCGCCCCGATCTCGGGGTGCGGAACGCGCTGGCTCGACGGGTAGCACGTGTGCATGTGGTACCCGCCGATGCCGTGATCGACCGACTGGGTCTTCATGCTGCGAATGATCGCCAGCTTGTCGACGTGCTTGGCGATGTTGGGTAGATATTCACAAATCTGGATTCCGTTCACCTTGGTCCGAATCGGCAGAAACGGCCCGGCAGTCGGTCGACCCGGCTTCATGTCGAAGGTGTCAATCTGGCTAACGCCGCCTTCCATGTAGAGCATGATGCAGCGCTTGCCGGATCGCTTCGCTTCCGCCGCGATCGTCTGCGAGTGCGTGAGCGCGCCCCAGTTCGCGACCGCCGCACCGCCCGCCGTGGTCAGCAGCCCCTTCATCAGGGAGCGGCGGCTCAGGTGGTGCCCGGAGTTGCAAGCGCCGGCCGGGATGATCCTGTTCATCTGCTTCCCCTGCCCGACTAGCGGTTGAATCGAAACTCGGAACACGACACCAGCACCCACACCGCGTCTTCCATCCGCTGCGCCGCCGCCTTCGGGTCCTTCGGGTCCGCAGTCAGGTACTTGACGAACCGCTCCTTCTCTTCGCTGGTCGGCGGCCGGCTCAGCACCGACAGGAACAGGCGTTCGACCTTCGCGTCCCAGCCCTCGGAACCGGTGAGCAGCTTCTCCGGCAGGTTCCCCTTGTTGGGCCGGCACAGGCCCCGGAACTGGTCGCCGTTGTGCAGGAACAGGTGCTCCGAGAGGCTGCCCTGAAACCGCCCTTGGCCGTCGGTGGGCTGACCCAAGTATTGCAACATCTGGGAACTCGGTTCGGCTTTCAGGGCCGATTCGAGGCCGAGTCCGGTCGCGACGTGCAGCGAGGCGGTCAGCTCTTCGACGCTCAGCGGGCGGATGCGGGCCCGCTCGTAGTGCTTCGGCATCGCGTCGGCGACCGGGCCGAGGTCGGTCGCTTGGTACGCCTCGCTGTTAACGATCTCCCGGACGAGCCACTTCAGGTCGAACTTGTGTGCGACGAACGCCGCCTCGATGGCCTTCAGCAACTCGGGGTTGCTCGGCGCGTTTTGCGAGTTGAAGTCGTCTACGGGGTGTACGAAGCCGCGCCCCATGAACTGCGCCCAGACACGGTTGACCGCCGCCCTCGCGAAGTACGGGTTGTCCGTGGCCGTCATCCACTCGACGAACTTCTCGCGGCGCGAGAACGCCGGCTTCGGCGGCACCTCGCCCGGTTTCAGCTTGGGTTCGACGTAATCCTTCGGTGCTTCCGGTTCGGTCAGCACCGCGCCGTTGAGGAACTTGGGCTTGATGGGAACGGACTGCTTCTTCTTGGTCTTCGGGTCGATTTCTTCGGTGGCGAACAGTGCCTCGCCGACGGCCTTCTCGCCGACGAGGTACCGCTTGCCCTTCTGGTTCGTGACCTCGGGCTTACCCGGAACTTCCACGGTCATCGTGCGGACGAAGAAACCGGCCATGCCGTGGTAGTCCTTCTGCGTCCACGGCTCGTACGGGTGGTCGTGGCACTTGGCGCACTGGATCTGGGTCGCGAGGAAGACGCGCGAGACCGCGGTCACCATCTCGTCCGTGCCGCTGTTCACCGCGAAAAAGAGTTGCGACCCGTCGTCCTCCGCCCGGAGGATTTTGGTTGCAATCCGGTCGTACGGTTCGTTCGCCTCGAACTGCTTGGCGAGCCACTGGCGGAACCGCTCGCGGTTCCGGTGGCCGACCGTCCCGTCCACGAGTTTGGCGCTGCGGCCCAGCATGGCGAGGTCCCACGCGTGGGACTGCTGCCGGGCGAACCGCGGGTCGGCCAGCAACGTGCCGACTAGCTTCTCGCGCTTCTTCGGGTCGGTGTCCTCGAGGAACGCGGTCGCCTCCTCGGCGGTGGGGATCATGCCGACGAGGTCGAGGTACACGCGCCGCAGGAACACCGGGTCCGACGACTGGGCCGGTGCGGCGATCTTCTCCTTCGCCCACCCCGCCCGGATCTCGCGGTCGATAGTGTCGCGCAACCGCCCGTCGTCGGCCCCGGCCGGGCGGAGCAAGGCGGACACGGCGAGAGCGGAAAGGAGAAGTCGTAAGGCGCTCATGATCTGTTCCTGCCACGGGTTACGGTCCGGCCTTACTCCTCACATTCGGCGACAGGCCCGGCCCGCGGACAGCTCCACGCGACACTCGCCGACGACACCGCGTATCGTGAGTTAGCCGAACTAGGGGAAATACCGTGCGAAAAAACCGATTTCCCCGCCCGGGGCGGCTCTCACGCAAGGATCTCCTTGACCACGTCTCCGTGCACGTCGGTGAGCCGGTAGTCCCGGCCGCCGAAGCGGTAGGTGAGTTTCTCGTGGTCGAGGCCCATCAGGTGCAGGATGGTGGCGTGCAGGTCGTGAACGTGGACCTTGTTCTCCACCGCGTGCCAGCCGAACTCGTCGGTCGCCCCGTGGGTCATGCCGCCCTTGACACCGCCGCCCGCGAGCCACATCGAGAAGCCGAACGGGTGGTGCTCGCGGCCGTTGTTTCCTTCCGCCGTGGGCGTGCGGCCGAACTCGCCGCCCCACAGGACCAGTGTGTCGTCGAGGAGCCCGCGCACCTTCAGGTCTGTCAGCAGCGCCGCGATCGGTTGGTCCACCGCCTGACAGCGTTTCGGCAGGTTCTCGCGGATGCCGCCGTGGTGGTCCCAGGCGTTGTTGGCCGGCGCGTCGAACAGTTGCACGAAGCGGACGCCGCGCTCGAGCAACCGGCGGCCCAG
>JALHNS010000393.1 GCA_022843445.1 Gemmata sp. | reverse complement strand
GCCGGTCCGCGGCGGGCGCGAGCGCGAGCACCCACAGCGGGATCAGCCAGAACAGCCACCGCGGGCCGCTCGTGTTTCCACCGTAGTTGTAGCTCTGCGTGCGCGTCAGGTAGAAGGCAAACAGCGTCACCGAAATCACGAGCGTCATCGCGGCGAACAGTTCGGGCGTGAACCCGGTACACTTCGCGCGGCCGAACAGCGCGCGCACGTGCGGTGCGCTCTTCACAGCGAGCGCCACGAGGCCCGCGAAGGCCGCGAACCACACCGGCGTGAGGCTGAACCACCCGTGGTGCCCGAACGCCAGGTGAAAGGCGTACGTCGTCGTCGGCTCGTCGTTGAAGTCAATGCCTTTGGCGGCCGGTGTGCCGCGCTTCGCCCAGTGGCTGCCCTCGAAGTTGTACCACGGCCCGCCGAACTCGCTGTATGCGGGGAGCAGTTTGCCCATCGCCGCGTAGTTGCACGCGACCAGCGCCGCGAGCGGTATCAGCGCCGCCGGCAGGAAGTAGAGCAGCGTGCTTCGCGTGCGAGCGATCATCAGCGGCACCGCCAGAGCCGCGACGAACGACAGCGCCGGCAACTCGAACGTCGCTGCGAACGACGCGAAGAACCCGCAGCACGCGTACTCCAGCGGGCGCATGTCGCGCCCTTCGAGAACCGCACGCAAGAGCGGGTACGATGCGAACAGGACACAGTACGCGGCCGGCAGATGGTTGTTCAGCGTGCCGGAGAACGTGGTGAGAAAGGTGCCAATCGCCGCGACCGCGAAGCACAGCAGTTTGGCGAACTCGGTCTTCGCCGTCGCGTCGATCAGGCGGCCGAGGAGCAGCAGATACACCGCGAAGGGCAGCACGTTCCACGTCAACACGATGGTGGGAATCACGAGCCACCGGTCGCGGACGATGTCCCACCCGAACAGCTTCTTGAGGAGCCAGTATTCCCCCGCGACGAGCGTCGCCATCAGCGGCGGCTTGCTCGAATAGAACTCGTTCGTCTCCGGGTTCATCACGATGTCGAGCGAGGCGTAGCCCGGTTCGGCCTTGATGCCGACATCGCTCTTGGGGTTCTTGGGGTCGAGTCGCTTGCCGATCACATACGTTCCGTTGTCCACGAGCGCGCGAACGGTCGCCCATCGCGATTTGTCGTTGGAACTGAACGTCGGCTGCGGGTCCGGGCGCGTCGCGGGCCACTTGCGATCCGGTTCGTAGCCGTAACCGCCCTTCTCCGCCGGCGCGTACCGACTCGGTTCGAACACGTTCTCCGCGCCCACGGTCTTCGCGGCGGCAATCGCGATCGCGGCGGCACCGAGAAGCAGAAACGCCGTGCGGCGCAGGTCCGAGGTCTGTTCAGCGGCCATCGATGCGCTCCGCCACGCTGAACGGGTCTTGGTCGAGCCACTTCCGTGCGACCGCCACTTCCGCGAGCAACCCGGTGAGCAGGAACTGCGTGCCGAGCAAGCCACTTCCAACGGAGAGGATCAGGCCGACGAGTTGCGTGCCCGGTCCCATGCCGGCGAGTGCGTCGAACTGGCACAGGAGCCAGTTCGCGCCGAGCAGCGCGAAACCGAACGACGCGAGCGCGACGAACGCCAACCCCCACGCGCCGAGAAAGTGTTGCGGGCGGCGGCCGAACCCGGTGAGCAGTCGCACCGTGACCACGTCCAGCGCGCCTTTGATGAACCGCTTCCAGCCGTACTTCGAGTGCCCGAACTTCCGCGCCCGGTGTTGAATCACCAACTCGCCGACCTTGAACCCGCGCGCGTTCGCCAGCACCGGCACGAACCGGTGCATCTCGCCGTACATGAACAGCTCGCGGAGCGCGTCGGCCTTGTACGCCTTCATCCCGCAGTTGTGGTCGTGCAGGTGGACGCCGGTGAGCACGCTGAGGAACTTGTTGAACACGCGGCTCGGCAGCACCTTGTGCCACGGGTCGTGCCGCACCTTCTTCCACCCGCTCACCACATCGAACCCGTCGCGCAGTTTGGTAAGGAAGTTCGGGATTTCGTGCGGGTCGTCTTGCAGGTCCGCGTCCATCGTAATGACGACGTTGCCCTTCGCAGCAGCGAATCCGGCGGCAAGCGCCGCGGCTTTCCCGAAGTTGCGCCTAAACCGGATGGCACGAACGCGGTCGTCCTTCGCCGCTAGCTCACGAATCACCGCGAACGAATCGTCCTTGCTGCCATCATCGATGAAAACGATTTCGACGCGCTCGGGCAGTGCGGCCGCGACTTCGGCGATCTCCGCGTGCAGGGCCGCGAGGCTCTCCCGTTCGTTGTAAACGGGGATCACCAGCGAGAGCAGTTGCGGGTCCGCGACCTGTTCAGGCATTGGCGCTCTCGTGCGGCGTGTGGTGGTGCGCGTGCGGCGGAATCGCGGGCTTTATCGCGTAGAGTACGAGGCCGACCACAACTTCGGCGACACTCCACGTGAGCCGCAGCGCGAGAGCGAGTACCGTGGCGAGCGCGGCGGCGTTGGGGCCGTGGGCGAGCGCGAACGCCGGTGTCAGTACCGCCGCGAGCACGAACTCGCGCGCACCCAGCCCGCCCGGGGCGAACAGGATCACGAACCCCGCGACGTACGCGAGCGCCACGGCCGACAGTTGCGCTTCGTAGGCGTCGCCGCTCCACTGCGCCGCGTCCGGCACGATGCCGCTGAGCGTGAGACCGAGGCTCCACGCGAGCAGCGCGTACCCGCACGCCCCGTGAACCAACCCTTGCATCAGCAGAAAGAGCGACGGCGCGGGCAGCGGGCGCGCGCCGGGGGCGCGCTTCTTTTTCGCCACGCGCGCCGCGAACTTGTTCAGCACCGCGAGGCCGATGGGCAGCCCGCCGAGCACGAGGAACGCGGTGCTGTTCCCGCTGATGCGCTCCGGCAGCACGCCCAGCGCAGGCAGGAACAGCACGCCGAGCAGCGCGCCCGCGGCCATGCTGGTGAGCGTTTCGTAAGTCGCGGTCACGGCCACGGGAACGGGGTGCCCGCCGTGCGGGCGCAACATGCCCACCCGCATGAACAGCACCATCACCTTACCGGGCACGTACTTCCCGAACTGGCTGATGTAGTAGGTGCGCAGCCCGACGAACCACGAGACGTTCACGCCCTCGTGGTGCAGCAACCGCACCCAGAACGAGGACCAGCACAAGTGCGCGAGCAGGTACAGCGCGCCGGCGGCGGCGAGCAGTTCGGGGCGCACGCGCAGGTCGAGCGCGCCGGAATCGAGTTTGCGGAGCGTGTTCCAGAAACTGTAGCCGACGGCCGCAACGACCACGACCGCCAGCGCCGTTTCGGTCGCGAGCACCCACTTCCGCCGCTTCCCGGTTGACATTCCACCGATCTTATGAAGCGCGCGGCGCGGTGGCGCGCCGGCTTCGGTTGTCGCCGGGCGCGCCGGCTGATAGGTTCAACCGTTGAGACCCGAGGAACCGACCCTGTCCGCCGAAAACGCCGCGCCCGACCCCGCGCCGCAGCAACCGAACCAACCGGCCGCTCAAACCGCCCCGCAGGCGAGCGCGCCGCAACAACCGGGGAAAGCGCCGCCCCCGCGCCCCGGCGGGCCGCGCCCCGGCGGGCCGAATAACCGCGGCCCCCAACAGCGCGGGCCGCGCGGCGACAAGCCGTTCAACCCCGGTGGCACGCCCAAACTGCTCGACGTGCCCGCGTTCGGCGCGAATAAACCCAACGCCCGCGAACTCGACAAGCTCATCGAGGCCGAACTCGCCGCCGCGATGGGCGACTTCGACGTGACGAAGACCGTCGCCGCCGCCGAAACCGTCCAGAAGCCGCAAGCCGCCGGCAAGCAACCGGGCGGCGGCCGCAAGGTGGGCGTCGTGGTCGGCGTTCACGGCAACGACGTGTTCATCGAGGTGCCCGGCGGGCGCAGTCAGGGCGTGCTCCCGCTCCAGCAGTTCGAGGGCCGCAAGCCGGCGCTCGGCGAATCGGTCGAGTTCGACATCGACCACTACGACAGCGCGAACGGGCTGCTGATCCTTACGCGCGAAGGCTCCGCGCAAGTGGTTCACGACTGGTCGCAAGTGTCGCAGCACATGATCGTCGAAGCGCGCGTGACCGGTACGAACAAGAACAAGACCGGCCTCACGGTGGAAGTCGCGGGGATCAAGGGCTTCCTCCCGGCGAGCCAACTCGACCTGTACCGCGTCGAAGACATCACTCAGTTCGTGAACCAGCGCATCAAGGTGATGGTCGTCGAGGTGAACCCGGAAGAGCGGAACCTGATTGTGAGCCGCCGCGCCGTTCAGGAGCGCGAGAAACAGGTGAAGGCCGAGGAGTTCTGGAAGACCGTGCAGGAAGGGCAAGTTCGGAAAGGCATCGTGCGCAGCATCAAGCCGTTCGGCGCGTTCGTCGATCTCGGCGGGGCCGACGGTCTCATCCCGGCTTCGGAATTCTCGTGGCAGCGCGTCACGGACCTCAGCGAGTTCGTGAAGATCGGGCAGGAAGTGGAAGTGATGCTCAACCGCATCGACTTCGAGGCGCGCAAGATCGGCCTGAGTATGCGGGCACTGACCGTCAGCCCGTTCGAGGAGTTCTGCAAGACGACGCAAGCCGGAGCCCGCGTTCGCGGGAAGGTGTCGCGCATCGCGGAGTTCGGTGCGTTCGTGGAACTCGCGCCCGGCGTGGAAGGGCTGATTCACGTCTCCGAGCTTTCGACGCAGCGCGTGCGCCGCGTGCGCGACGTGGTGAGCGAGGGCCAAGAGGTGCTGGTCGATGTGCTGAGCATCGACGTCGCCCAGCGCCGGATGGCGCTGAGTCTGAAGCGAATCGAGCAGTCCGCGCTGGACGCCGAAGACGCGGCGGAAGAAGCGGAACGCGAGGCCGACGCGCTGGCCGCAGCGGAACTGAAGGCGAACCGCCCGGTGAACCCGAACCTGCGCGGCGGCCTCGGCGGCCCGATCCGCTTCGAGGCACCGCCGACGGAGTGAGGCGCGACAAGGGTAGTGGGCACGCTCCGCGTGCCGTGCTGCGGAACTGAATGCACCTTTACGGAAGGTCGTATCAGTTGGGCAGCGACGGCACGCGGAGCGTGCCTACTACCCTGAAAGTCTCGTATACTACCGCGGTTGCTCGGTTCCCCGCGAGACCGCGAATGCCACCCGACGGACCCACGCACACGCCCCGAGAACTGGCCGCGCTGCTCGGTTCGCTCCGCGACAACATCGGGCGCGTCTTCCTCGGCAAACCGGACGTGGTCCGGTTCGTCACGGTCGCGCTGCTCGCCGACGGGCACATTCTTCTCGACGACGTACCGGGTGTGGGGAAGACACTACTCGCGAAGGCGCTGGCGCGCAGCCTCGCGTGCAAATTCAACCGCATTCAGTTCACGCCGGACTTGTTGCCCGCGGACCTACTCGGCGTCACCATCTACAAAGCGCAAACGGGCGAGTTCAGCTTCCAGCCCGGCCCGGTGTTCGCGGAGGTCGTGCTCGCGGACGAAGTGAATCGCGCGACGCCGCGCACGCAGAGCGCGCTGCTCGAAGCGATGCAAGAGCGACAGGTGACAACCGACGGGGTGACGCGCCCGCTCGGCCCGCCGTTCATCGTCATTGCCACGCAAAACCCGCACGAGTTTGAGGGCACCTACCCGCTGCCGGAAAGCCAACTCGACCGGTTCATGCTCCGCGTGCGGGTCGGCTACCCGTCCCGCGACACCGAGCGCGCGATTCTGCTGCAACACCGCGCGGGCGAACCGGTCGAAACGCTTCAGCCGGTGCTGAAGCCCGACGACGTGCTCGCGCTCCAGAAGCACACGCGCGAGGTGCGCGTCGATCCGGCCATCGCGGATTACATCCTTTCGCTGGTAGAAGCGACGCGCTCGCACCCCGAACTCGCGCTCGGTTCGAGCATCCGCGGGGCGCTCGCGCTCTACCGCGCCGTGCAAGCGTTCGCGGTCACCGACGGCCGCGACTACGCCGTGCCCGACGACGTAAAGGCACTGGCCGAACCGGTTCTGGCGCACCGCCTCGTAACGCGCACGTGGGCCGCGGGCGGGCACCCGGACGCCGGGCCGGTGGTGCGCGACGTTCTCTCGAAGTTGAAGGTGCCGTCGTGAGGCGCGCCGACGCGCCCGCGGCGCAAGCCCCGCGGCTCAAGTTCACGGCGCTGGGCCTCGGCTGGGTCGCGGTGGCGCTGTTCGTGGGCGCGGTGTCGTGGTACAAGAGCATCAACCTCGTGCTGATCGTCGTGTACGCGATGGTCGGCATGCTGTTCCTGAACGCGTACTTCGCGCGCCGCGCGGCCCTGCGGGCCGGTGCCGCGCGGGTGCCGGTGCCACCGGTGTTCGCCGGCGAGCGGGCCGAATGCGGCGTGACCGTGCGGAACGCCTCGCGGTTCCCGGTCACGGTGACGGCCGAGGACCGCGCCGGGGGCGGCGCGGCGAACACGTTCTTCGTGTACCGGCTGCCCGCGGGGCACGAACTCACCTGCACCGCCGCGAAGCAGTTCCCGCGCCGCGGGCGCGTGAGCGGCCCGGTGGCGCTCACCTCCGCGGTGCCGTTCGGGTTCCTCGAGTGCGAGCGCCTCGCCGAAACCGATGGCGAAATCGTGGTGCTGCCGAAGCTCGGCGTCGCGGACGCGGACGGCCTGCGCCGCTGGGTGCTGCGGTACGCCGGCGGCGACGGGTGGGCGCGGCGCGCGCAGCGCCGCGCGAGCGCCGACGCC
>JALHNS010000392.1 GCA_022843445.1 Gemmata sp. | reverse complement strand
GCCTGTCCAAGTGCTATCGGGACGCCGGCCGTGCCGGGTCCGCGATCGCCATGCTCGAATCCATTCGGACGGCCCCGATCAACTATACCCGCGTCGCGGACGCGTTGGTCGAAGCTTACCGGAGTGCGGGAGAGGATGAGAAGGCCGTCCGGTTGCTGTTGAACTGGCGCGGGGAACTCCGGAAGGAGCCACCCGCGGACGACGGACGTGAACGGCCGGAGTACAGCGTGACTGCCGCGTGGAACAATCTCCTCGGCAACATCGCAGCCCGACTGGGAGAGATCGAACTGAAACGGAAGAACTGGGTCGCGGTCGAGACCTACGTGCGCGAGGCCGTGGCGCACTGGAACTGGCGCGATAAGGGGCGCTCTCTGGACCCGAAGCACGGGTCGATGCTGCACGAGGCACTGATGCGGCAACAGAAGTACGCGGAGGCCGAACCACTGTTGTTGGAGAGCTACAAGACTCTGAGCCGTTCGGTGGCGAGGGCACCGCAATTCAAACCAATATTACTCGACACCCTCGACCACCTGATCGAACTGTACACCGCGACGAACAAGCCGGACGAGGCGAAGAAGTACCGGGCCGAGCGCGCGAAGTACCCGAACGAAGCCCCGCCCCCGCGGGAGAAAAAGTGAAGCGAACCGGGCAGGCCGAACGTGCATCGGCCACACCGACCGGAGCCCGTTCCGAACGGTGAGAAGCGACGAAATCGAGACGACTGATCGGGCACCGAGAGGAAGCGGGTTGGTAACTTTTCGGGGGGTGGTAAGCCGAGACTCTGAGAGTTTTGGCGGGAGAGTTTCGGGCACCGACGAGAACAGCGATGGTTCCGCTCGGACCCCGAAACGTCTCTCGCGAAACGGAGAGGTTCGGCGAGGCAGGCGGGTTGGTCGAAACCCTTTGCGGGAAAGGGCGTAAACGCGAAACGCCGAGAGCATAAACTCTCGGCGCTCTCCGTCAACTCGACGGTGGGCATCGTTCGTAGCTGGTCAAAAAAGCTCCCCGAACAGACACGATTTCGAACTTACGCGCGCGACTTTTGGCGCGCGAGCATCTCGCGAAACAGCTTTCTCGCCCTACGATTTCCAGCAGATTTCGCGGTTAACAGGCCGCGCGATGTGACGTCGCATTACTCGATACCGGCCGGCGAAACGACCCCGACGATCGGAAACGTGGAGCGCGCGTCGTCAGGTTCCTCAGTCGGCATGGCATCGCTCCGGTCGCGCCGCGCGGAGGACCGCAGAGCTTGCGTGTTCTATCCCGCCCTAACCGTGCGGCGCGTCGGGGAATTCCTGACGCGTTGTCGCCGGAACTTCCCGACTCGTGATCGCCGCGCGAGGCACTTAGCTTAGCGGTGTTCTCGCCCCGATCCGGCCCGCCCGTCCCTCCAACTCGTGGCGCCAGCGTGATGACGTTCACTGCACGGCCCCTCGCGTGGCCGCGTCCCGGAGCCGCCCGCGCCGTGTACAAGCCGTGTGTGCTCGTGGCGGAGGACGCCCGATTCGTGCGCACCGCGCTCAAAAGCGCCGGGTACCGGACCCTCGGTGCCGCCGATCTCGTGTCCGCGGTCGCGCTGTTCGAACGGGCACGCAACAATGCAACACAAACGCGGCTTCATGGGAGACCTCTCCGCGCTGGGGATTTTCTCCACGCGGCCCGGTACAACCGACCCGTATCGGGCAGTCAAGAACCTGCTCCCGTTCGCGACTTGGTCTCCGACGCGCTGAACCTTCGTCGCGATTCGACAGCGCGGCTGGAACAACGGAGCACCGTACACGACAAGTCCGCGACCTTCACCCACCCGGCCACCGCGCCTGTCAGTCCGCTGCTCAGGAGCAACCGAACGGCGTGGGGGCACGAGGTTCGATTGCGCGCGCCCCGTTCAACGCCCACAAGCAGTTCGCAACTGTCGTCGAGGCGATGAGGAAGGCGGCGGGGGCAAACAGCGCCGCGACGGCCGAACCAAAGAAATTGCTGGAGAACCGGTACGATATCGAGCGGCAAGCCGCTCTCCTTCGATCCCCCTGCGTGATTCCCCGGAGGCGTGACGTGGGGCGCGCCCAGCGGGGTGGCTGTGGCCGATGGTACAGAAGAACCACTTCTTTCCCATCCGTCGCTGGTTCATCCGCTTCACGTCAACCGCGGGTCGGTGTTCCCCGTAATGAAGACCAAAACGACGAGAAGTCCACCCTCGTTGCCGTTCTCCGTTGCCTTTGACTCGTCGGGAGCGGCTCGTTCGCCGCGCTCACCTACTCACCAATAGTCACGGATCGATAGCGCCACCGGTACTCCATGCACCACTCTCTCGAGGTCGTTCTCACGGGCACCGGCAATGCGCTGCCGGCCCGTGTCGTACCGAACGCCGAGTTCGCACAACGGTACGCGCTCGAAACGTCCGACGAATGGATCCGTACTCGCACGGGTATCCGCGAGCGCCGGTTCGCGGGACCGGCCGAGACCGCTGTCACACTCGGTGAAACTGCGGCGCGCCGCGCACTGGTTGCGGCGGGCCTGTCCCCGGTCGATCTCGACCTGATCGTGTTCGCGACCGTGACTCCGGAGCAAGCGTGTCCGTCGTGCGCGGTACTCGTCCAAGCCCAGTTGGGATGCCGTGCGGTCCCCGCGTTCGACTTGACTGCCGCGTGTAGCGGGTTTCTGTACGCGCTGGCCACGGGTGCGCAGTTCGTGCGCGGTGCCGCGGCTCGGCACGCGCTCGTGATCGGAGCGGACGTGCTCAGTCGCACGGTAGACCTGACCGACCGTACTACCTGCGTCCTGTTCGGAGACGGGGCGGGTGCGGCGGTGCTATCGGCCGCGGCCGTGGGCACTCGGGCCGGCATTCGAGCCGTGCGCCTGTACGCGGACGGCACGGGTGCAGAGTTGATCCACGTGCCGCTCCTCGGGCCGCGTCTGGCGTTGGGGGGCGCGCCCCACACCCGGGTGGCTGGGCGCGAGGTGTTCCGGTTCGCGGTCACGCGCATGGCCGAGTTAATCCGACAGGGCGAGGCCGACGCGCGCGAGTTGGGCCGCACGATTGATCTACTGGTACCGCATCAGGCGAACCAGCGGATCATCGACGCGGCTCTGAGTGCCTGCGGGTTTCCGCCCGACCGCGTGATGGTGAACTTAGACCGGTACGGCAACACGTCGGCGGCGAGTGTGCCGATGGCGCTGGACGAGGCGATTCGCACCGGCCGTTGCGGCCCGGGCGACACGGTACTTTTGGTGGCGTTCGGCGGCGGGCTGACGTGGGGCAGCGTGCTCGTTACGCTGTGACCGCGCGCCCGATGGGCGCTGCGGTTAACCGCAGCGCCATTCGATTTCAGACACCCGAACAGGTCGAATCCGTCGCTGATCTGAGCGACACCCAGTTTTGGAAAGCAGTAGAGTCGCTGCGAAAGAGTGTCTGCGGTCGGTGCGTGCGTGGGTGCCCGCGGTGTTGAGTCGTGGGGCACGCACCGAACATGCGGTTGTGCAAGCCGACGACGTTCTTCATCACCAACGTGTGCGGGCGTCTCGGCTGACGCCACCGCTCGGCCGCGATGCGCCACACCTTCACCTTCCCGATCCCGTGCTCCACTGCGATCCGCGCGCCAGCCGATGGTTCCCCGCGCTACCGGGCCGTCAGTTCATCGCCCCGGGGCTTCCGATGTGGTGCGCGCAACGCGGTTTCCTTGTAAGCCGTATCCCCGTAACGGGCCCCCGCGCGGGAGCCGCACCCGCGCGGTCATACACCTTCTTGTTGCGAAACGAACCGGGGAACGCGCGCGACACCACCACGATGCGCACCCGCCGTCGCGGCCCGCGCCTGCCGGCTCGCACCGCGACCACCGGCACCTTGAGCGTGTGCCACTTCTTCTCGCCGCTGTAGAACCGCCGCTGGTCACGCACCGCGACCGATGGGCCGCTCGGTGCGATCGACAAAAAGCGCGCACGGCCTCCGCGGTCAGTTCGAGGCGCCGCTCCGGGATGCGGAACACGCCGGCCAGCAGCGGTTCGAGTCGGCGTTAGACCGGCACACAGCGCTGTCGTCGATGCCGAACAGGAACCCGAGGAACGTGTGCGGCACGTCGGTGCGGTAGTAAATCAGTAGCGCGTCCGCGAGCGGCAGGGCGGGCTTGCGCCCGGTTCCGGCGGCACGGCGGCGATCGGGGCGCGCGGCCCAACGGTCTCGAGCGCCCCGATCCGCCTCGGCCAACTCGCCCGCCAACCGGCCGAACGCGGACGGCATCGGACCGGTCAGCCGACGGAACGTCGCCGGCGCGTTCAGCAACCGCTCACTGTGGGACATACACCCAACCTCCGAACACCGATGCTCTTTCGCAGCGACTCTACTGTCTACGAGCTGCGCCCGCCCAGAAGTTCCGCGTGAAACAAGAAGCCGATTCGGCCCCACGGCCTGCGTCGTCGGGAATCGCCCGACATTCAGAGCCGGAAGTGCCCGACGCGCGGGAGACACCCGTGTGCCGTACGATCCCAGTGTGCCCCGGCGACGAAACACCTCGATCCGCCGACCGGACATCGTTCCAGTTCATGGGCACGGAGGATTCACTATGAAGGCGCTCTTGCTTACGGCTACAACCGTGGCGTGTCTGCTCTGTTCCGCGGGGTTCGCCGACGCTCAGTACCTGTTCCGCCGCGGGGGGAACACATACTCGACCCAGACATACAGCTACCCTACATACAGCTACCCTACATACAGCTACCCCGCATACAGTTACGCGCCGCCGAGTTACTTCGGCGGGGTGGTGACCAGCGGCTACAGCCCGGCGTACAGCTCCGGCACCGTGATCTACGCGGGCGGGTACAACAGCGGCGCGTACGGCTACGGCAGCAGTTACTACGGCTACGGCTTCTACGGCAACAACTCCGGCAGCAACTTCAACCGCGGGTACAACTCCGGCTGGTACGGCAACAGCGGGTACCGCGGCGGGTACTCCAGTGGCAACCGCGGCTGGCGTTGGTAATCGGCACGCGATCACAACACGCTGGCGTTCACCCCGCGCCAGCGGCCCGCACGAGTGCCTTTCGCCCATCACTTCGAGAGGACACCGATGATTCGCCTGAATCCCGATCCGAAGACCGAAGGCTACGCGTTCATGCCCAAGCAGTCGGTGACGTCGCGCTTCCCGCCCGACTGCGACGTGCAAGCGGCGCTACAGGCACTGACCCACGGCGGCGTGCACGACGAACACATTGAAGTGTACACCGGTACGGCCGGAGCCGACCTGTTGGACACCAAGGGCCAATTGCACGGCGCGTGGGTCCGATTCGTGCGGGCCGTTCAAGACCGGCTCACGGACGAGGCCCCCCTGTTCCACCGGGCCGACGAGACTCTGCGGGCTGGCGGAAGCGTGGTGGCGGTGTTCATCGAGAACCCGGAAAACGATATGCGCCGGACCGCGGATGTCCTAAAGGCGCACGGCGGTTCGGACACCGTGTACTGGGGCGGCTTGGTCACCGAATACCTGTGATCGCCGGTTGGTTGACTCGTTACCAATCTGTAGCCGGGGTAGGGCAGGCGCACTTTAGTTTGCAGGAATTCCTTGGAGCACCTGTAGTAGGTATTGGTCGTCCCAACCGGCCCTCATGCGCCGCGCCTTGATACTCCCCTTGTTCCCGGCGCGGGCCAGCAGCGACAGCGCCACCCGGCGCACCATCGCGAGGTTCGCCGCCGCGTGACCGGCCCGCGTGCGGCTCTCGTCCTCCCGGAACGCCACGTCCAGCACCCAGTGCAGGCCGTTCTCGACGCCCCAGTGGTTGCGGATGTAACCCGCCAGTTCTTCCGCCCCTCACCGCAGGCTGGTGATGTAGTACCGGGTCGAACTCTCGTTCGACGCACCCTTCACCTGACGCTCCCCACGTCCGACCAACCCGCCGGCAGCCCGTCCGGGTTCGCGACCACCGTCACGTACCGCCCCTCCTCGCGCCCGTGACCCGCGCCCTCCGAACCGAACATCGCGCCCCCCGCGAACGCGGCGTCCGCCGCCCGGTCGAACACCGCCGCCACCGCGTCCCGCAGCGACCGCTAGTTCCCCTTCACGCACACCACGTACTCGCCGCCCTGACGCCGCACCTGCTCCACCACCGCCTTCTGGCACCCGTCCGCGTCGATCGTCACCACCGCGCCGGCGAGGTCCAGCGCCCCCAGCAGGTCCGGGAGCGCCGTGATCTCGTGACCGCCCTCGGGCACCGCACGTGCGCCCAAGATCAGGCGGTTCTCGACCGCCCACGCGTTCACCAGATGCAAGCACCCGGTGAACGTGTCCCGCGAACGGCTCCGCGCGCTCTTGCCGTCGACGGCGATGTGGGTCAGCCCGGTCGTCTCGCACGCCGCCGCCATCCACCGCCCGAACCGGTCCGCGTCCGGGTCCAACGTGGCGAACACCCGCGCGAACGTGTCGTGGCTGGGGATCCCGTTGGGCAGCGCGAGGTACCTCCGGAACCCGTGCTCCTTGGCGCGCCCGTACTCGGCGATCTCGTCCCAACTGTCGGCCCCGGCGATCACCGCGCAGGTGGCGATCACCAGCACGTCCACCAGTTGGTGCCGCTTATTCGCCGTCTCGACGCGCGGATCGGGCAGGTCCGCGAACACCGTGGTCAGCGCGAGCCGCATCGGGTATCCTCCTGATACCCTCGGTCTAGCAGTCCGTTGAAAAAGGCGACGTTTCGTCGTGACCTTCGGTCTGCGGAGTAGATCGCGGGCGGTAGGGCAACCTCGC
>JALHNS010000391.1 GCA_022843445.1 Gemmata sp. | reverse complement strand
CGACCGCCGAGCGAACCATGCGTGCGCTCAGCCCGGCGGCGCGGGCCGCGCCCGCGATGCGGCTGAAGAAGATCAGGTCGTCGCACAGCACCAAGCCGTTCGGCGCGCTCATTTCTTCTCCGCCAAACTGTGCGCCTCCAGCGCGAGGGTCAGCGCCTTCTCCAAGCCCTCGTCGAACTTCTTGTTGGCGAAGTTCGTGAGGAGGGCGGAGCGCACGCGGTCGCCGAAGTCGGCCGGGAACCCCGCGCTGTTGTCCACGATCACGTACAGTGTCGGCGGGGCCTTGGTGGCGATCACGTACAGGCCGTTGGTCTTCAGTTCCTTCGTGCGGTCCTTCGCGTACTGCTCGTACACCTTCGTGCGCTCCGGGCCGGGCATGGCTTTCAGCTTGTCCGCGTCCGCCTTCGGCAGCGACTGGTGCGTTTCGATCAACAGGTCGATGCCCTTCGCCTTCAGCAACTTCTCCGCCACCGGTTGCACCTTCTTGAACGCGTCGGCGGAGAAGAACTTCCCGTCGTCCTTGCTCGCGAGGGGCGCGTCGCGCGCCGGCTTCTTCGGGTCCGCCTTCGGCGGGTCTTTGGCGTCCGCGGTGGCGCGCAGCGCCAGAACCGACCGCCGGTTCATGAGCTTCTTCACCTCGGACAGGTCCACGAAGATGCTGATGGAATCGGCCCCGATCGCGCCGCCCTGCGTGACGCCCACGAGTTGCGCCTTGTCGTTCACGAGCGGCCCGCCGCTGTCGCCGGGGTTCGTGGGCGAATCGGTTTCGATCACCTTGGCTTGGAACGCGACCGTGGAGCCGTCGAGTTTGGCCTGCCACTTCTTGCTGTAGGTCTGGCGCACCTTGCCGGGCGTGTACACCCAGAGCGCGTCGCTCTTGCCGGGGTTGCCGATGGAGTGCACCGCTTGGCCCGGGTCCGGCGACTCGGCCGCGAACGGCAGTTCGGGCACGCCGTCGGGCACGCGCTCGATGCGCACCAGCGCGAGGTCCGCGCCCTTGTCGAGTTCGACCACTTCGCCCGCGATGCCGAGTTTCGCGGCGCGGTCGGTGTAGTACTTCTTTTCGGGCACGGTCTTGGTGCCGTTGAACACTGGGAAGAACACGGTCGCGGCCTTCACGTCGCCCACCACGTGGTAGTTGGTGAGCACGAGCCGGCGGCCCTTGTCGACGAGCGCGCCGCTGCCGGTCGCGGACCGGCCGCCGCCGCGGTCGGAGAGGATCCACACGGTGGAGCGCACCACCTTCTGGTACACGCTCGCGCCCGCGTCGAGCGGGGGCGGTGTGGTGGCGGGTTCGGTTGTGGGCTGGGCCGGCAGTGCGGCGGCGAACAGCGCGGCGGCGCAGAGCGCGAACAGCGAACGCATCGTGACCTCGCGGGGCCCGCGTGTGGGGAACTGTCGTCAATTCTACGCAGGGGATACAGAGCGCGGGCGGCGGATTTACACCACGACCGGCGTGGGTTCGGACGCGGCTTCGACGATGTGGAACGTGAGGCGGCGGCCGCACAGCGTGATCTGGTCGCCGGCTCGGAGCCGCGCGGGCGCGGGAATCTTCTTGCCGTTGAGGAGCGTGCCGTTCTTGGAAGCCACGTCGTGCAGTTCGCACACGAAGTTCGAGTGAACAACGATGGCGCAGTGGCGGCGCGACACGCACTCGTCGCGGATGATCACGTCGTTGTCGGGCATGCGGCCGACGCTGTTCAGCCCGATGTGCAGCGGGTAGACGTTCGAGCCGTCTTTGAGGTACGCGGCGAACTGGTGCGCGAGCGGGTTCGGCGGCGCGGCGCGCTCGGCGAGCACGGTCTCGGCGCGCAGGTCGGCTTCGGCGAGCGGTTCTCCGGCGAGCGTTTGGCTCCCGCAGGCGCGCTCGAGTGCCTCGCGCGCGGCGCGGAACTCGCCCCGCCGCGGCTGGCCCTCGAGGTGCAGACTGTGGAACTTGTGATCGGGCATACGCACCGCGTCCAGAAAACCGGCGCGACCGAAAGCGACGACCTGCCGCTCTCATTTGTCAGCATTCGACAGCGACGAGTTCTCGTCAACAGTCTGTTGATGAGAATTTACGTTGAGTTTTACGATTCGAGACGGGCCGCGCCTAGCCCGTTTTCGTCGCCCGCAAGAAAAAGCGGGCTGTAACCGGGCAATCGGCTCCGGGCTTCAGGTTCGGCGCGAATTTACACGCTGGCAGCAGAAATCTCGAGCACCTTAAACCGAATCGTGCCGCGCGGGATCGCGATTTCGACCGTGTCGCCCTTTTTGTGACCGATCAGTCCTTGCCCGATGGGGCTGCTCGTGAGAATGCGGCCCTTGTCCGGGTTCTCTTGGCCGGGGCCGACCAGTTCGAACGTCTCTTCCTCGTCCATGTCGAGGTCGAGCACCTTCACCTTGCTGCCGAACGCGATGGTGCCCTTCGGTAGCGCGCTCATGTCAACGATGACGGCGCGCGCGAGCCGGTTCGACAGGTCGTCGATGCGGGCCTGCAACATGCCTTGGTCTTCGCGCGCGGCGTGGTACTCTGCGTTCTCGCTGAGGTCGCCGAGGTCGCGGGCGGTGGCCACCCGCTTGGTGATTTCGATCATGTCCGGGCCGCGGAGTTTGTCCAACTCGGCCTTGAGTTTGTCGTACCCTTCGCGGGTCATCGGGATACGGTCGTCGGTCATGGCCGAGCGCTCCTCAGTCGATCCGTGCCCGCGCGCCGAGTGCGGCGCGCCGCGGGCGAACACCAAATCATCGCGCCCCGGCACGCGGTTGTAAAGCGCGACGTGGCGAAATCTGGACACCGCGCGGGCCGAAACGGTTCGGCGGTCGCCGCGGCCTTTGGGCCGGCGACCGCCGCGCGTGTCTGTACGCCCGATTATACGTCGTCGCGCACAGACCGGATCAGAATCCGACGAAAAGGGCGATCGGGCACGGGCCAACCCCACGCCGTCCACTCGCCCTTCCGCGCCCGGTGCGGCAGTTCGAGCGCGGTCACGCGCTCCACGCACTCCTCTTCGGCCGCTTCCAACTTCTTCGTTACCGCGAACCGGTTCGCGCGACGCACCGCCACCACGCCGTCGTCCACCACCGTAATCGCGCACGGCGAATCCAAATCCAGCAGGCGCAGCGCGACGGCTTCCATCGTCGCGGTGGCGAACGTCGCGTGCAGCGCGGGCACGTCGTACTTGTGCTCCTTCAGCGCGACCCGGAGCAACTTCGTGGGCACCAGCACCCGGGGCGCGATCAGGCCGCGCAGGTGAGCCGCGAACTGTTTCGTGTCCGGGCCGAGTTGTACGCCCAACTTCGCGCAGATTTCCGGCAGCAGGAACCGGGCCGCGCCGTCGGCCGCGGCCCGCTGCCGCGCTTCGGCGCTCATGTCCGTGGTGAGCGTGATGCCGAGGCCCGCGTCGCGCCGCCGTCGCGCGCGGCCGTCGTCTTCCGGGTCCGGGTTCACCACGCGCACCGGGATGCCGAGGTGCTCTTCGGCGAGCACCAGCGCGTTCACCGGCGGCCGGATCACCGCGCGCTCGATCAGTCCCGCGACGAACCGCTCCACCGTCTCAATGAGTTCTTCGTGCGAGAAGTCCATGGGTGCAGTTTACGCCGCGCGCCCCGCCGCGCGAATCTGAGTTGGGCGGGTGCCCGGCGTCCCGCGCGAGCACCCTTGAAAAACACACACATTCGGCACTTCGGGCCGCGGAGTCGAGTTCGGGCCGTAGAAGCGCCGCTACCGCGATTCGGCGCGCGGCCGTCGCGGTGAGCGTGAAGGGCGGGTTCTCGGACCGCTTGAGGGGCAGTTCACGCGCGCGGCGCGCGGTTCGAGTTCGCGCCCGCGCACGAAAGCCCCTCCGACAGGCGCGCCGTCGCGCCGCCGAATAAATGGTATACTTGCGTTCAATTAATGTCAACGGGAGAACGCCCCGCCGGCGCTACGATCCCGCGCGCATCTCGGCGGCGAGGTGCGGGAACAGCGTGCGGAACACCGGCGGCGGGCCGTCGGTGGCGCGGATGCGCACGCGCGTGAGCGGCAGTTCCGACACCGCGCCGCGCACAACCGCCAGCTCCGGGCCGTCTTCGCCCTCGGCTGCGCCCCACGCGGCCCCGGCGTGCCGGACGAACAGTTCGCCGTAGTAGGTGCCCAGCGCGTCGAGGTCGAGCAGCGCGGGCACGCTGTCACCCACGAACGCGCCGTCGTCCAGATCGAGCGCGACGCGCGCCATGAGTTCGACCGATTCGATGTAGGCGTCGATGCCCGCGGCACTTTCGGGCGAGTAATCGAGCACCGCGCCGTATTTGGCGGCGTCGCGGATCATCCCTTCGACGCGCTGATCGGAAACCGGTGCGGTGCGTGCCATGCGAAACGCTCCGAGCGCGCGGATCGAACTCGTGCCACCGAGTGTATCATGGCAACATGAGCGCAGTTCCCACGAATCTGATCACCGGGTTCCTCGGCGTCGGCAAAACGACCGCCGTCATCGACCTGCTACACCAAAAGGCCACAGGGGCGCGGTGGGCGGTGCTGGTGAACGAGTACGGCGAAGTGGGCATCGACGGCGCGCTCATCGAAGGCGCCGGGCCGGACGGCGTCACCGTGAAAGAGGTCGGCGGCGGGTGCGTGTGCTGCGCCGCCGCGCCGTTCCTGCCGGTCGCGATTCACTTCCTGCTGCTCGAAGCGCGCCCGGAGCGGCTCATCATCGAAACGACCGGCTTGGGGCACCCGGCGCGGCTGCTCGATTCGCTCCGCAACAGCTACCGCGGCCGGCTCGACGTGCGCGCCACGATCGGTATTGTCGATCCGGCGGACTTCGCGAAGCCGGAGATGCGCGAGAACCCGGTCTTCAACGATCAGATTCACATGGCCGACGTGCTCGTGATGAACAAGTTGGACGCCGCGCCGCCGGAACTGGTGCGCACCTTCCAAGAGTGGGCGAACGGGCTGTTCCCGCCGAAGTTGCTCGTCGCGGGCACGACCCGCGGCCGACTCGACCCCGCGTGGCTCGACCTCACGGCCAGTTCCGACCGCACCGCGGGCCGCGCCTCCCCGCCCAACGCCGCGCGCGCGAAGGGTTGGGTGTTCGACGCCGCGCTCACGTTCGACGAAAACAAGCTCGTGGCACTACTGGCGAATACCCAAGGGGTGACGCGACTCAAGGGGGTGTTCCGCGGCGAAGACGAGTGGGTGAGCGTGAACCGCGCCGGCACCGCGGTCAGCGTGTCGCCGACCGCGTACCGGCGCGACAGCCGCATTGAGGTGTTTTCCGAAACGCTCGATTGGGATACATTCGAAGACCAGTTGCGCGCGTGCGTGCTTCCCGAAGGGACCGAACCATGATCTCCGCGAGCCTCGCCGACGAACTGAAGAAGCTCGAATCGCTCCGCTGGAACGGCACACTCACCGATGCCGAGTTCGAGCGCGCGAAGGCCGCACTGTTCGCGCAACTGCCGAGCACCGAGCAACCCACCGCGGAAGAGGTGGGGAAACTGGAGTCGGAACTCGCGGAGCTGCGCGCGGAGAAGGAGTTGGAGCGCATCGACCGCGAATGGGAGGCCGAGCGCGAGCAGTTCATGGTGAGCGACAAGAACGGCGTGAAAAGCGTGCCGACCGTGGGCGGCGGTATCTTCGTGGCCGCGTTCATCGGCGTGTTCGGCATCATCTGGACCGTGATGGCGTTCAGCATCACGAGCGAAGCGCCGGACGAAGGCCCGTTCTCGGTGGCGAAGGTGGTGTTCCCGCTGTTCGGGATCGCGTTCACGGCGTTCGGCGTCATCAGCGGCGTGGGCGCGATGAAAAAGGCCAAGGAGTACGAGCAGGCACTCGCCGCGTACCAAGCGCGTCGGGCCGCGGTGAAACGTGGGGAGTAGCCGCTACTTGGGTCGCGCCCCTTTGACGTAAACGCGGTCGCCGGCATCGAGCTTGTAGTTCGTTTTGGCATCGCCCTTTTGGGTAATCGCCTTCCAGTCCACTTCGCGCACCCCGCTGGACTTGTTCTGCACCCAGACGCGCCCCTTCGCGGCGACCGCGGCCAACCCGTCGATCTGCAGAACCGCGCTGACCACGGTGGCGGTGCCGTCGGCCGGGAATCGAGTTGCCACCTCGCCCTCTTTGTCGGGCGAGATGACGTAGAACGTCTTGCTGTTGGCCGCGGACACGGTCGCCCGCACGTCCGGGAGCGCTCCCCGCTTTGCGTGCGCGGACAGGTGCTTGGCGACCGCGGCGCGGGTTTGGTCGAGCGTCAGACCGCTCACGGGCACGCTCCCGTAAGTGCCGAGCGCGACGGTGCCGTCCGGGCGAACCATGAATTCGCCGCTGACGGGTTGGGCGCTCTTCCGTAACCCGCTCACCTCGAACCGCAGCAAGTCTGGGGCTTCGACGACGTACTGCGCCGGATCGGTTGCCCGCACCGGCGTGGGCGCGAGAAGGAAGCCGGTCAGAAGGAACAGGGTGCCGTGACGCATCGCGGGCCTCCAACAGTGTGCCCGGCCTGTACCCCAATGGCACTTACTTTGTAGATGCCATTGGGCCAGATGCCGGTGCCACAAAGCTAGGAAGCCAAAGTAAGTGCCATTGGGGTACAGGCCGGTGCCACAAGAATCACGGCCCGAACCCAGCATTTCGACAGAGCAACCGGACCACAAAACAACGAACGGTCCTGCACCGGCGCGCTGTGCGATTTGACTAATTTATATACGGGCGATCAGTTAAAATCGCCGGTGCTGCGTGGCTTACGCGTGCGCGACGGCGTGCGTCGGCGCGGGCGCGGGTTGCGCCGGCGCGGCCGCC
>JALHNS010000390.1 GCA_022843445.1 Gemmata sp. | reverse complement strand
CACGGCTACACTCTGTCGCCCCTCCGGGGCTAAACGCGCGCTGTCCCCTGTCTCCGAAAGTAACTGCCGGGTAACTGCTGTTGACCGTGCCGCGGGGTTGGCGACAATAGGCAGAACGCGGTACGCTCGTGCCGTCCGCTCAGGAGAGGGCTTCATAATGATCTCGCGCGCGTGGGTGTTGGGCCTCGTGGCCGCGGTCGCGCTCGGCGCGCCGGCCGCCGCCGGCGAACCGTATGTCGTGGTCGTCGGCGTCGGCGAGTACAAGGACGCGGCCATCAAACCGCGGCCGACCGCCGAACCGGACGCCAAGGCGCTGCACGCGCTGCTCACCGACCCGAAGTACCTCGGCGTGCCCGCGAACCGCTCGAAACTGCTGCTCGGGGCCGACGCCACGCGTGACGCCATCACCAAAGCGATCGACGCGGCCGTTTCCGAAACCGGCCCGGACGATCTGCTCATCGTCGCCTTCTTCGGGCGGGGCACTTCCGCCGCCGAAAAGCCCGTGTTCCTCGCGGCCGACAGCACCGCGAAGGAGCGCGCCAAGACCGGCGTGCAGGTCGCGGACCTCGAACCCGCGTTCAAGAAGCTCAAGAAGCAGCACCTGCTGTTCGTCATGGACGTGCAGTACAAGGGCGGGTTGGATCTCGTCGGCGAAAAGGTGATCGAACCGAACGTGAGCGACTACTTTACGCTCGTGTTCGGTGACAAGGAAGAAGAGACCGCGTTCCCCGCGAACCGGGCGCTCGTGCTCGGCAACCCGCCGTTCCAAGACGCGCTCGCCAAGGGCGACCACGGGCTGTTCGGCTCGGTCCTCCTCGACGCGCTCTCCGGCAAGGCCGATCAGGGCGAGTACAAGACCGGCTACGAGTCCGACGGGCTGGTTTCGGCGAAAGAACTTGCCGCCTACCTGAACAAGGAAATCCCGAACGGCGCGCGCGCGATCGGCGCAACGGACAAGGAAAAGGAGCTGGTGCCGATCGTCTCCGGTGCGGGCACGAGCAAGTTCTGGGTGACGAAGAACCCGGCCGAAACCGCGAAGGTGACGAAGCGCCTCGACGCTGCCGCCGCGCTGGCCAAAGACGGCAAACTGAGCGCGGAACTGGCCAAAGAAGCGGCCGACCTGCTGTTCCGCATGCCGAAACTGAACTGGCAACAGGCGCTGCGCAAGGAGTACCAGAAGCTGGCCGACGGCGGCGGAACCGTCGCGGACCTCGAAGCCGCGCGGAGGGACCTGATCGCCTCCCGCAAGTTGGCGCAGGCCGACGCGGAGACGTTCGTGAAGCAGGTCACGCCCGCGATCCGCATCCTCGCGGCGAACTACATCAAGCCCGTGCCGAAGGGCGAACTCGCGGCGTTCGCCATCAAGGGCCTCTACCAAGTGGCCGACGAGCCGCTGCCCGCGGACCTCGCCGACGCCCTCAAGGACGCGAAAGCGCTGGGCGAAGAGAAGTACGGCGAACTGCTGCTCGAAGCGCGCCTGCGCCTCGGCAAGCGCGAGGACCTTGAGGGCGTGAAGGCCTCGGACCTCACGCTCAAGATGCTCGCGAACGGGCTGAACGACCCGTACACGAGCTACATCACCCGCGACGAGTGGGTGTCGCTCTCGAAGCAGCTCGAGGGCCGGTTCCCCGGCGTAGGCATCATCATCCGCCGCGACGCGGTTCACGACGCGCTGCTCGTGGTCACGCCGGTGCGGGGCAGCCCGGCGTTCAAGGCCGGCATTCAGGCCGGCGACCTGATCACCGAGGTGCGGCTCGAAGTGGACAAGACCGGCGCGCCGCTCGCCGCCGACGCGCAAAAGGTGTTCTCCACGAAAGGCATGAAGACCGACGACGCGGTGAAGCTCATCACCGGCCGGGCCGAAACTCCGGTCACGCTGATCGTGCAGCGCGAGGGCGAGAAGGACCCGCGCACGGTGCGCATCCTGCGCAACTTCGTGAGCGTCGAATCGGTGTACGGCACCACCCGCAACGACAAGAACGAGTGGACGTACTACGTGGACGCCGACAAGAAGATCGGCTACGTGCGGCTCGAGAGCTTCACGTTCGCCCGCGAGAACTACGGCACCGCCTACGAGCTGCGCAACGCGCTCGCCCAACTGAAGAAGGACGGGCTGAACGGCCTCGTCATCGACGTGCGCAACAACCCCGGCGGCTCGCTCGGCGCGGTGGTGCAAATCTGCGAGCTGTTCGTCGGGGCCGAAGACATCGTCAGCATCAAGGGGCGCGACGGCGAGAGCCAAGCGATTCGCGGCCGGGCGAAGGGGGACAAGAACTTCCCGATCGCCGTGCTCATCAACGGCAACAGCGCCAGCGCCAGCGAGATTCTGGCCGGGTGCCTCCAAGACCACGGCCGCGCCACCATCATCGGCGAGCGCAGCTACGGCAAGGGCAGCGTGCAACAGGTGGCCGAGTACAAGTTCACCGAGGGCCAACTGAAGTACACCGAGGCCCGCTACTACCCGCCGAGCGGCCGCAACATCGACAAGATCGCGTCCGAGCAAGACGCCTCGCTGAAGCAGCGCGACGAGTGGGGCGTGAAGCCCGATGCCGGCTTCGAGGTGAAACTGACCCGCGAAGAGACCGCCGACTTCTTCGAGTACTTCAGCAACTTGGCGGTGATCCCCGCGCCCGGCAAGAAGCTCCCCGCGACCGACCTGACCAAAGACCGCCAACTGGCGAAGGCCGTCGAACACCTGAAGGGCCAGATCAAGCGCTAACGAAGAAGGCCAAAGAGTATTCGACGGGATAACGGGGCGAAGGGGATACCGGGAGCGAAGGCCACAGTGTCTTCACTCCCGGTATCCCCTTCGCCCCGTTATCCCGTCGAAACTGCCCCGTTTTCTGCCTTCGGCATTCTGCCGGTTGTGCCTGTTGCGCCGCGCGGCACTTCGCCGAAGGTGTGGATTCGCGCGGTGCACCGGTGGCACGTTCTCCGGCGTTGGCACAAATTACATTCAGTTCGCACGGACGGCTCGCACGGCACGCCGCCGCGACCCGCGATCGGGGGTTCGCCGATATGTTCCGCCGCTACGTCGGTTTCGCACTCGTCGCGGTCGCTCTCGCCCAGACCGGGTGTCTGAACCGTTGTTCGTCGCGCGCCAGTTCGCTGACCGGGCACACCCGCGGCCAACCCCTCGGCCAACCGGTGGGCCGCAACGCGAGTTGCTTCGACGCCGCCGGCCGGCCCATCCCGTGCCCGCCGGAGGTCGGTTTCGGTTCGCTGCCGGTTGGGGTGCCGAGCGTCGCGCCCGGTGCGAACGAACTGCACATGCCCGCGCCGACCGATCTGATCCCGCGCCCGGCGGTTCCGGTTCCCGCGCCCGGGTCGGGGCTGAGCGGGAGCGACGCGAGCTTGCCGTTCCCCTCGCTGCCGGGAACGCCCGTGAAACAGAAGTGATGTGTCGCGCTCACCCGGAGGGTGACCCTCAGCGCGCCCGGCGGGAACGGCTTCCCGCCGGGCGCGTGCTCCGTTTGCCGAGCGCTTAGCGGCGGCGGAACAGGCCGCCGCGGGCCGGTGCCGCGGTGCCGCCGCAGGTGCCGCTCGCACAACCGCTCACGGTCGCGGTGCCGCAGGTGCCGCTCGCGCACGAGCTACCCGCGGTGCCCAGCGCGCAGGTGCCGCCCGCGCAGGTGGCGCTGGAAACCAGCGAACAGGTGCCGTTCGCGCACGCCACCGCGGGCGCGGTACCGGCCAGCGTGCCGGTGTGCTTGGCGAGGTCGGCGGTCGTCACCGCGCCGGTGTGCCGCACCGACTGGTACGCGCCGCCGGCGGTGCTGATCACCAGCCCGTCGGTCATCTGGAACAGGCCGGCCAGTTCCTTGCCCGCGGGGGTGGTCACGTCCACCGACACGCAGACGAACTTGTCACCGAGGGCCTTCTTGGTTTCCGCCGGCAGGGTCGCGTCGCGCATCAGCTTGGCGAACGAGTCGCCCGCGCCGATCAGCACCGCCACCGGCTTCTGTTCGGCCGCGGCCACCTTAAGCGCCCGAGCGTAGTCGGTTTGCACGGTGAACTCGGGCGCCGCGGCCGGGGACAGAGCGCCGGTCAGGGCGAACGCGGCCAGAATCGTCGTGGTCATCCTCGTTGAACCTCATGTTGGTACCACGTTGGGCGACCCCACGGGACCATCCCGCAGAGAGTGCCAATTCTAGACCAAGTTGCCGATAGGAAAACCCTACAGTTGGCAAATTTGGCACATTCGTAACAATTGGCCTTTCCAGTGTGGCAAGACTGGCCAATTTGCGCTTGACAATATGGGTAACATGGGTCGGAGCGTGAGAATGCGCTACCGCAACGGGCTTGCGGCTGGTAACGTGTATGGAGGTTCGCGCCCCAGCAAAGCTAGAACCGTTCAGGTGCAACCGTAAGGGAAGTGAGGGGGCGGCGCGAGTGGTGCCGATTCTGCGCGCCGCACGGGAACGCCGTGCTAGCGTTCAGCAGAACCCGCCGGGCCGACCGAATCGCGGTCGGCGCTCCCGCCGAAGAAGACTGACACGGCGCACCTCCGCACCCGCGCCGGTTCAACCGAGGGCAGTAATGACGCGGTGGCAGTTCCTGAATCGACTGTTGGGCGCGCCCGCCCGGCGGCGGGGGAACCGGTTCGCGCCGCGCCTTGAACAGCTCGAAGCGCGCGAAACCCCGGCGGTCGATGTCGTGTTCGTTGGCGGCGTGCCCGACTTCAACGAGGGCGCGTCGTTTCTGTTCGACTCGGCGGTCCGGTTCAGCGTCGAGGACCCTACCGACCCGAGCGGGTTGGGAACCTACACGGTTACGGTCGCGGCGCAAAACGGCACCATCCAAGTGAGCGGCGGCAACGTGGCCGTGAGCGGTAACCGCACGGGCACCGTGACGCTCGTCGGTATCCGCAACGACCTGAACCTGCTGCTCGCGGGGTTGGACGGCACCGTAACGTTCGTGCCCACCGCGTTCTTCAGCGGCAACGGGCGCGTCACGGTGAGCGCGACCGACGGCACCACCGCCGACAGCGAGTTCACGTTCCTCAAGGTGCAACCGGTCCTGTCGCAAATCCTCCCCACCGTGTTTTTCGACTCGTTCGGGGATCAGTTCGCGACGCCGGCCGGGTTCGGCAACTTTGAACAAGTGTTTGTGCCGCAGTTCGGCACCCTTACGGACGCCGACGGGTCGGAACTGGTGGGCTACTTTTTCAGCCTGTTCGATCCGGGGGAAGGGGAACTCCCCGCGTTCACCCTGTTGAGCAACGGCAGCGTGTATCCGACGGCGGGGTCGCCGAACTCGTGGTTCATCGGGTCGACCAACTCCGACGCCATTCGCGGAGTGATCGACTCGTTCGTGCTGGTGCCGCCACCGGGGTTCAGCGGGCGCGTGGGCGTGAGCGTCAGCGCGAGCCACGACGACTTCGCGTCGTTCTTCGACGAGAGCATCGGGTTCGATAGCGCCGCGGTCCTGAGCGGGGCGCTCTTCCTCCGGTTCTTCCAACCGCCGCAAGTGACGGTCGCGCCGGCGCTCGTGCCCGAGGGCGGCACGATCGACCTCGGTGGCCGGTTCGCCCTTTCGGACCCCAGCGCCGACTTCGGCGACGCGCACACGTTCCGCGTCGCGGCGCTCGCCGGCGTGCTGGACTTGGACGAAACGAATCCGCTGCTCTCGGACCTGCAAGTGAGTTCGAGCGCCACCGAAGTGGTCCTCACGGGGAACCTGTCGGTCATCCAAGAGGTGCTGAACCAACCGGGCGTTCTGAGCTTCACCGCGGGTGACGCGTTCTTCTCCGGCGTACTACCGCTCCAAGTGGGGTTCGTGAACCGACCGGGCGACCGGTTCTCGGAAGGCCCTCCGTTCGAGGGGGAAGGCCCGCCCATTGAGGGCGAGGGCCCCGGCCCGAACGGTCCGAGTCCGAGCCCTCCGCCGATGGGCCCGTTCGACCCGCCGTTCGCGCCGGTCGCGTTCGACGCACTCGTGCCGATGGGCTTCGCGCCGGTGGCCGCGCCGCTCGACCCGATCGTGTCTAACGTAACCGGCACCGCGGGCACGTCGGTCGCGCTCGGCATCGCGCTGCCGCCGGTGGTGGACCCGGACGGCTCCGAAACCGCGGCCGTGTTCCTCGCCGGTGTGCCCGCGGGCGCGCTCCTGAGCGCGGGCGCGAACCTCGGCGGCGGGGTGTGGGCGCTCGACCCCGCGCAACTGCCGGGCCTGAGCTTGACGTCCGCGACCGGGGGCACGTTCACCGTGACCGTGTTCGCGCTCGTGCGCGACGCGGCCCCGCCACTGGGCCTCATCGACGAAGCGATCCGCTCCGCGTCGTTCACCGTGACGCTGGACGGTTCCGACTCGTTCGGCGACTTCGACGACGAGGGCGGCGCGGAGTTCGATACCGGGGGCGGCTCGGAACTGGACGAGGGCACGTCGGAGTTCATCGACAACGACGACTTCGACGCCGATTTCGACGCCGATGAGTTCACCGTTGCGCCCGCGAGCATCGGCGCGTTCAACTTGGTGGAAGTGCCGACAAGCGCGCGCGACGCGGGCGCGCCGACCGACGCCGGCGCGAACCCCGGCGGGCCGCGCGAGCAGGCGCTGACGCCCGTCTACGGCGACGGCGAGAAGCATCCGCTGCCGCCGGTGCTGCCGCTCGACCAGTCGGTGCCGGTGGCCGGGTTCAGCGATTCTGGCGGCGACAGCTTCGCGCTGCTGGAGCGGTTGTACCGCGGGGAGTTCGGCACGCGGCCGGTCGCGGCGGAACCGCCCGCGCCGCCGGCTCCGACCGCGCTCGCGGAAGCGCCG
>JALHNS010000389.1 GCA_022843445.1 Gemmata sp. | reverse complement strand
GTCCCCTTTGCGTACTTGAGTTGTGCTTCTACCGGCGGACTTACGTCGCGCCGCTCGCTGTGAACCCCATCTTCCGCAGCATCTCGCGGGTCAGCACGAACGGCGTTCGCGGGATCGCCCCCAAGTCGAAGCGCGGCACCAACTCCGCGGCACTCACTTCGCGCACGTCCGGCAACCACCCGCACGACCACGCGAGCAACCCCAACACCGCTTCCGGCCTCACGCCGGCGGCGCGCAGCGCGCTCAGGTGCGTGTCGTTGTTGCGCTTCGCCAACCGCTTCCCGTCTTCGCCGAGCACCAGCGGCACGTGCGCGAACGACGGCGGCGCGAGGCCGAGCGCCTCGTATAAGAGGAGCTGTCGCGGGGTCGAAGGGATCAGGTCGTCGCCGCGAATCACTTCGGTCACACCTTGCGCGGCGTCGTCCACCACCACCGCGAGTTGGTACGCGGGGCCGCCGGCGTTCTTCCACACCACGAAATCGCCGCCGCTTCGCGTGAGGTCGATGTGTTGCGGCCCCGCGACGCGATCCGCGAACGCCGGGCTGCGCGACACGCGGAACCGCCACGCGAACGGCTTCCCGCTCGCGCGCACGTCGGGTTCGGCACTCGCGCGCCGGTGCGCGCACGTGCCGGGATATGTCACCTCTTCGCCCGCGTGCGGCGCGCTCGCCGCCGCGAGAATGTCGCCCCGCGTACAGGTGCAGGGGTACACGAGGTCGGCGCGCTTCAGCGCTTCGAGCGCGGCTTCGTGCTGAACGAGGCGCGCCGACTGCACGAGTGGTTCGCCGTCGTGGTGCAGGCCGAGCCACGCGAGACCGACGAGCGCGTCTTCGACCGCCCCGGGGCGGAGCCGCGCGGAATCGATGTCTTCGACGCGCAACTTCACCGCGCCGCCGGCGGCGCGCGCCGAGAGCCACGCGACGAGGTACGTGCGCGCGTTGCCGAGGTGCTGCCCCCCGGTGGGCGACGGCGCGAGCCGCCCGATAGCCGAACTGCCCATGCCCAGATGATACCGCGAAGTTGGCCAAGTCGCCCAAGTTGGCCCAAGTTGGCCACCTAAGTTGGCCAAGTGGCCAACTTGGAAAAGATTCTAGAAATTCAGGCGTTTCGTGCGCCCGGGTACCTAAGTTGGCCAACCCCTCGCGCGATATACCCCCCTCCCACGCCCGGTACACATTTCGAGTCGCTTCGCCGCCCGTTCCGCGTTCGCGCCACTCAACGAACGGCCCCACAGTCGGCGCTCGGCACGACCACCAATTAAATACTATACGCACGATCATATTCAATCAAGGGGCGTTGGGGTTGTGCGTTCGCGCCGCGTGCGGCATCATCCGGCCGCGCCGAGTTTCCCCCCAGAACCGCGGAGCGCGCATGTTCGCACGAACCCTGACCGCACTGCTGCTGTGCGCCTCCCCGGCGCTGGCGTCCCCACCCGCCGCGCCGATGCCGCGCGCGGCTCTCACCCCGCAGCACCCGCTGTGGTACGACCCGGCGGAGTGCACACCGCATCAGTTGGAACTGAACCGCCAACTGACCGTCGATTCGCTCAACTGTACGCTGTACCGTGTGCCGCCGGCGCGGTCGTTCCCCGGTGAAACACGTACCGGGCAGTTCATTGTCTCCTGCGTGAATCCCGATCCGCGCGAAGAAGCGCCGACGCCGTTCAGCTTCATCGACTGGACGGACCTGCTGTTGGGTGCCCCGCCGAAAGCTCCGTGCCGGTCGGCGCGCGACACCCTCGACGGAGTCATTCAGCGCGTCTACGGCGAAGAGTTCGCGCGTGCCGCGAAGTCGCGCCGCCTCCGCGACGAGTTCGTCGCGCTGCACAAGTGCGCGGCCGCCGCGCCGCCCGCGGAAGTGCCGCTCGTGTGCCCGCCGTGCCCGCTGCCGAAGATCGAAGTGAACCCGCTGCTCGGCACGTGGTTCCGCGAAGTGCCCGGGTGCGTCGCGTGCGCCACCTTCACCCACGACGAACTGAAACTCACGTTCGCCGAAAGCGACGGCACGAAGCACACCGCGACCGCGCAGTACACCGTCACGAAAGACGGGTTGGTGTTCGGCGCGATCACCGGCACCACCGGACCCGCGAGCCTCGTTGACGTGCCGTTCTCGTTCCGCTTCCGCGTCACGTCGGACGGCGTGATGGTGAGCGCGTTCAAGTCCGAACCGATGGGCGACACTTCCCGCTTCTGCGGGCTGTTCAAGAGCGCGAAGGACGGCAAGGTGCCGGCCCCGGTCGCCACGAAGCCCGCTTTCACTAATCCCTTCGGGGCATCGCCCTTGAACGCGCCGAGCGCGCCGATGCAGTGGAAGGAACCGGTGCGCCCCGCGTCGCTCGAAACGACGCCCGCGGTGCTTCCGCCGGTGCTCGATGGCCCGCCGCCGATGCCGCCCGCGCGCCCGAACGCGAGCGCGCCCCCGGACGCATCCAAGCAGTTCGCCGACGAGGCCTTCGGCGCGCTTCTTCAACAAAGCGGTGTGCTGCCGAAGCCGAAAGCGGACCCGGAGACTATGACTCCGCCCTTGCCGCGGTACTTGGACCACTACCCGCAGTACATCGGGCCGGACCCGGCGTTCCCGATTCCGCGCGAACTGGCTGCGATGGAAGCCGCGCCCGCGAAGAAGGTCGCGCACGTCGGCGCGTGGCACCGCGAGACCGGGCCGATGACGTGCGTCGTGAAGATCGACGCCGAGTACGTCACGGTTACCGCAACCGTGAGCGCCGAAGAGAACGGCAAGAAGGTGAAGCGGAGCGTCGTGATTACCGGCGACTACCACCTCGCGCGCGACGGCACCACGCTCGTCGGCCTCGTCACCGGGTTGGACGTTCCGAACGCGGGCGCGACCGGCAAAGACGCGCGTGCACTCGACGGCCTCTACGAAGTGGCGAAACTGCAAAAGGGGTTTGTGGGCCAACCGTTCGCGCTCACCGTTCGCGCCTACGGCGATGTGCTCGTCATCGGCGACGTGCGAATGGGAGAGCACGGCTTCGGCGAAATGGCCGCGATGCTCGCCGGGCGGTACACGAGCGGCGAACCGAAGGCCGCCGAGCCGAAGGTGCTGCCCCGCGCCACGGGGGCGACCCCGCGGTTCATCCCGCTGGCGCAGACGTACAGCGCCGACCCGGACGTGCGGACGCAGCAGTTGCACTCCCAGTCCGACGACCTGCGCCAAATCCAGACCGAGTGGTGGCGGTTCTGGTTCAACGACGCGCCGAGCAAACTGACGCCGGAGCGCGTCCACGGCGGGATTTACTAACACCGGGCCGGCGCGCCAGTTGGCGCGCGGGTTTCAGTAATCGAGAGTGAACGTGCGGGCCGGACCGTCGAGGAGCAACCGGCATTCGAGCAGCACGTCCATTCCGATCAGCACGTCGCGTGACACGGACGACGAACCACGGCAAGGTCGGGTTCGCGGCGTCGAACACGCTCAGCGAAACCCGGTACAGTTGAACCGCGATTCTCCCTCCGATTCCCGTTGTGCTCCCTTTCCCGTGTGGGACGAGCGCGAGCCGTTGAATCACCGCCGCAGAGATGCCAGTGGCATTGCTGCCGGTGTCCAGTTCGCCGGCGTGACGACCGGTGGTGGAGCCGCACGCCGGTTCGCGTACAGTTGCGCCATGTCGGCCGCGGAGACGTTCACGCGCACGAATTGGAAACGTGAGCTGCGGCACAGTTCCACCTGTGCGGGACGCTCACGAGCGGTTCCCATTCGAGGACCTGCTTCACCAGAACCGGTTGCGCGAAGTACCGCTCGCGCGCGACGGCTAGTGCTTCGTCTTGCGTGTCCGAGACACCAACAATCTGTTCGCCCTTGATGAGCGCCCACCGGTTGTCGTGCCCTTCCGCCAGCAACCGGCCCACCTCGCGGCGGTAGAAGTTCCATTCCGTCGCGTTCCCGCCGGCGGTGGTGTCTTCCGGCAGTTGGGTCCAGTGAACGATGTGCTCGCGCCAGTTCATCGCGGTTCCTCCTGCGCCACCTGCCACTTCTCCACGTCGAAAAACACACTCGTCACGCCGTCGGCGCGAGGCGGGCCGCCTTCGGGCAGTTCGGCCCGCTTGCCGATCTGCACGCTCACGCACCGCGGGTAGCCGGGTGCGTCGCGCCACTTCACCAACAGCGCCAAATCGGCGCTCACCGCCGAGGGGTTCGAGAGAAGCGCGAACGACACCGCGGCGCACCGCGAATCGGCCGCGCCGTGCTCGCCCAGTTTCCAGAAGAGCAGATCGGGGGCGCGCGAACCGGCGAGCGGGTCGGCTTGAACGACGACGTGACCGAGGCCGCGGCGCACCGGTTCGGCGCGGTCCCACAGGCGGCGGAACTCGGCGTAAAACTCCAGCACGAACCCGCGCTCGCGGGACTTGCGCGCCGCGGGCGGCTCGGCCGCTTCATCGGGCGAGTACGACAGGCCGTGCGAACCCGCGAACCGCGGGTGCATCAGGTTCAGCGCGTCGATGACGAGCGCGACGAACGGGTCTTGCATGGTAGTAGGCACGCACCGCGTGCCGTTCTGTGGAGCGCTGAAGGCTGTGCGTGCGGTTGGTTTACTCACGCGGCCCGAACACACGGCACGCGGAGCGTGCCTACCACCTTGAAGGGGCTACACCTTCACCCCGGCGAGCAGTTCCTTCCACCGCTGCACGCGGGTCGCGTCGACGGTGCCGGTGCGCTGGCCCGCGGCGCACGCGCTGGAGCGCACCGCGAAGTAGTCCGGCGTCACGCCCTTCATCTGCTTCAGTTGCTCCGGCCGCAGCGACCCGCCGATCGCGACCGTCGTGTACACGCGCTTCAGGCCGTCCACCAGCCCCGCGATCTCGGTCGGCTTCATGAAGTCCAGCAGCGTTTTGCCGTCCTTGCCGAAGGTGTCCAGCAGGAACGCTTTGAACCGGAACCGCTTCGCGAACTTCGCCACCTCTGCGGGCGGGACGGATTTCGCGCGCTCCCAGTCCGCGTAGGCGACGAGCACCATTTCCGTACCGATGGGCAGGTCGCGGCGGGTGTCGAGTAGGTCTTCGCCCCAGCCGGGCGTGTGCGCGTAGCCCGCGAGGCCCCACTTGACGTACTGAAGCGGCAGTTCGAGGTGCCAGTGCGCCGCGGTCAGCGGGTTCGGGCCGAACTCGCCCATCGCGGCGCTCACCGGCACGCGGCCGTCGACCGCATCGATCACGGCCGCCACCACTTCGGCCTCGGCCATCGCGAGCGGCCCCTTGGCCGGTTCCTTCACGTCGATGAGGTCGGCCCCGCCGTCGAGCGCCGCGGCCACTTCGCTCGCGGAACGCACGCTGATGAGCAGTCCGGGTGTGTCACTCATATCGAGGCGAGTCCTTTCTCGGTTCTGCCAATCCGGACCCTTGTTCGACCGCGAATCCGTTCACGGCGAAGAACATCGTGCGCCCGGGGCACGCATGATACGCCAAAAGGCGGGGAGAATGGAACACGAACCCGTAGAGGCTGGTGGGGCGGAACCAGTCCGGGGCGTTGCGGTGCGCAGCACAGGCCGCGGCGAAGCCCTCCGCGGTGTCGTATCTCACGCAGTCCGAAAGGGTCGCGGTGCCGACAATTCCGCCGCGGCGGTCCGCGAGCGCGCGCAATTCGGGGGTGGCGACCAGCGCCCAACCGTCGGGCCGCGGGTCCGCGCGTTTCGAGGCGTGAATGAGCACCGGGCCGCGCACCCGTGTCGCCCAAGTGCGGACTTCGACGGTCTTTAGGCCCGCCACGAGGAGCGCCGCCCACGGCTGCATTACGGAGAGTGCCAACACCGGTTCGCCCATCGCGCCCTTTCGGCGACGCCACGATATTCGCGCCGCAGCTCCGAATTTTGCTTTCGACGCCAGTTGAACTACAGACTAGGTAGGCCGCGTCTCGTCCCGCGGCCGGTAGTGGCGTCGCACGAGGCGGTTTCCCCCATGCCGGTTCGCTTGGTCAGTCACGAAGAACTGCCCGGCCCGCTGAAGGGTTACCGGCTCCTCGAGCGCCTCGGGCGCGGCGGGTTCGGCGAAGTTTGGAAGTGCGAAGCGCCCGGCGGGTTGCTGAAGGCCGTGAAGTTCGTGTTCGGCGACCTCGACGCGATGGACGAGGACAGCCGCCCGGCCGAACAGGAGGCCAAGGCGCTCGAGCGCGTGAAGGGCATTCGCCACCCGTACATCCTTTCGCTCGAACAGTTCCGCGTGATCGACGGCCAGCTCATCATCGTGATGGAGTTGGCCGACCGCAACCTGTGGGACCGGTTCCGCGAGTGCCGCGGGCAGGGGCTGCCGGGGATCCCGCGCGAGGAACTGCTGTCGTACATGACCGAAGCGGCCGAAGCGCTCGATCTGATGAACAACTACTATCAGATTCAGCACTTGGACGTCAAACCGCAGAACCTGTTCCTCGTCTTCAACCACATCAAGGTCGCGGACTTCGGGCTGGCGAAAGCGCTCGAGGGCATCCGCGCGACCGTGACCGGTGGCGTGACGCCGGTGTACGCGGCCCCCGAAACGTTCGAGGGGTGGGTGTCGCGGTTCTCGGACCAGTACAGCCTCGCGATCGTGTTCCAAGAGCTGCTCACCGGCACGCGGCCGTTCACCGGCACCAACACGCGGCAGTTGCTGATGCAGCACCTGAACGGCACGCCGGAAATGAGCGCGCTGGGCGAGGCGGACCGGCAGGCGATCGGGCGCGCGCTCTCGAAGAAGCCGGACGACCGGTTCCCCACCTGCACCGATTTGGTGCCGGCGCTGCTGGCGGGCGGCGCGCCGCCGCCGCGCCCGGCGGGCGGCTCA
>JALHNS010000388.1 GCA_022843445.1 Gemmata sp. | reverse complement strand
GAAGGTTCACCCCTTCGCGGCGACCTTCATCGCGAGGTACGAGCAGATCAGGTCGACGGTGAACAGGTCTTCGACCTTGTCCAACCGCGGGTTCTTCTTGAACTCGGTGAGGTTCGCGAAGGGCATCTGCTTTTCGAGCGCTTCCAGCCCTTTCGCGGTCACGACGCCGTTCGCCACGAACGACGCGTCGCCTTGGAAGATGGCTTCCGGGAACAGTTCCTCGCGCGGGATCGGCACCCCGAACTGCTTCTCGAGTCGGAACACGATGTCGAGGAAGTCGATGGATTCCGCGCCGAGGTCGGCCTTGAGCCGGGCGGTGGGGGTCACTTGGTCGTCGTCCACGCTCAGGGCGTCCACGAGTGTGGTGCGGACCTTCGCGAAGATGTCGTCGCTAGACATTGCCTTCTCCGAACCTGTGCGCGCCGGTGGGAGGGTGCCGGGATCGCGCCGAGTGTGAATCCGCTTCTCAGCCGGACACCGCGCCGAGGCTGAGGCCGCCGTCGACCGTAATCACCTGACCCGTAATGTACGCGGAACCCGGCCCGCACAGGAAGATCACCACGCTCGCGATGTCTTCCGCCGCACCGAGCCGCTTCACGGGAATCAGCTTCTTCAGGTTGTCTTCGCCGGCCATGTTGCGCACGGCGGCGCTCATGTCGGTGGCGATGAACCCCGGGGCGACCGCGTTCACCAGCACGTTCCGCGCGCCCAACTCCGCCGCCAGCACGCGGGTGAAGCTGTTGATCGCGCCCTTACTCGCCGCGTAGTTCGCTTGGCCCTTGTTTACGTGCTCCGCGGCGATGCTCGAAATGTTGACGATCCGGCCCTTGCGCTGCTTCAGTGCCATTTGGTCGGCGGCGACCTTGCAGAACGCGAACACGCCCGTGAGGTTCGTGTTGATGACCGCGTTCCAGTCGTCCAACCCCATGCGCACGAACAGCTTGTCGCGGATGACGCCCGCGTTGTTCACCAGAATGTCGAGCCGGCCGTGCTCGGCGACGATCGCGTTCACGACGGTTTCCGCGGCGGCCGGGTCCGAAACGTCCGCCTGTACGCCCTTCGCGACGCCCCCGGCGGCGCTCACTTCCTGCTCCAGCGCGGTCGCGGCGTCTTTGTTCGAGTGGTACACGAACGCGACCTTCGCGCCCTCTTTGGCGAGCGCGAGCACGATGCCGCGGCCGATCCCGCGGCTGCCGCCGGTCACGAGCGCGATCTGATCCTTGAGCTGCATTCGGTATCCTTACTGCGCCCGCAGCGCCCCGGTTAAAAGCGCCCAGCGGGCCTTCCAGTGTTCGAGCAACTTCGCGTCGGCGGCGACGCCGGCCGGGCCGCGCGGCGTGAGCGAGTAGCCGTGCAGCGTGAACATCGCGTTCACGGTTTGCTCGCCCGCGTCGTTCGCGCCTTTGGCCCGGAACGTCGCCAAGTCGCCGTCGGTCTTCGTCAGGTCTACGGTTACGTCCATGCGCCGACCGGGCTGCATGAAGGTGCCGTACTTCACTTGCTTCAGGTCGCGCAGCACGATCACCGGGTGGGCGAAGCCCGTGGTGGCGCGCCACAGCCACGACGCGGCCTCGACGCAGCTCTGAAGCATGAGCACGCCGGGCATAATCGGGAACGGCGGGAAGTGGTCCTTGAGGTACTCTTCCCCGAGGGCGAGGAACTTGCTCGCCGCGAGCGCTTTGCCCGGTTCGCAGCGGTCGATTCGGTCGATCAAATGGAACCGCATCGCCGCGCCCGCTTGCCAGTGAATTTCGCTACTAACTATATGCGCCGACCGGAACTCGGACACCCCCGCGCCCGCTCCCCCCATCATACGGGTATGCTGCGCAGAAGTTCGACGCGGCGCAACCGGCGGATTCGGCGAGGCGCGAAGAACCGGCGCGAACCGAGGCGCGCGCGCCGCCTGTAGCGGTTGCGCGGTCGGGGCTTGTCACGGGCCGCGACGCGGCTACAACAACGACTTCCTAACGAACACCACTCACAACTTTCGGCTGAGGGCGAATCATGGGGCGTCGGCGCGGCACCGGGCGGCGGAAGGTGGGTCGGAAGAAACGCCGTATGCGCGCGAAGATTCGCCACCGCAAGTAGCCAATGAAAACTGCAAAATGAAAAGGGAAAAATGCAGAGAAGCAGGCGGCGAGAACCGCGCTTCCGCCCATTTTTCCCTTTTCATTTTGAACTTTTAACTGCCCATCGTCCGCCCGCCGTCCACCACCAGCACTTGGCCGGTGGTCAGCGCCGTGCCGCACGCGAGGTACACCACCGCGTCGGCGATGTCGTCCGGGTCCGCGGCCCGCCCGAGCGGCGCGCTTTCCAGATACTTCGCCACGTGCGCCTCGCGCCCCGCGAGCCAGCGCGTCAGGATCGGGCCGGGCGCGACCGCGTTCACCCGCACCTCCGGCCCGAACGCCCGCGCCAGCGATTGCGTCATGCAGTTCAGCGCCGCCTTGCTCGCGCAGTACGGGATCGAACTCCCCTGACCGCTCAGCCCGGCCACGCTCGTCACGTTCACCACGTTCCCCTTCGCGGCCTTCAGCAAGGGCATTGCGGCCCGCACGCAGTAGAAGGTGCCCATTACGTTCACTTGGAAGATGTCGTGCCACACCGCGTCGGTGAGTGCGTCCAAGTCGGCGTGCGGGACGAAGTGTGTGGTGCCGGCGTTGTTCACCAGCACGTCCAACCGGTCGAAGCTCGCTTCGGTGGCGGCGATCATCTGCTGCACCGCGGCCTCGTCGCCCACGTTCGCTCGGAACAGCAGCGCCGGCGCGCCTTCGGCTTCCACCAGCCTTACCGTTTCGAGCGCGTCGGCTTCGGACTTCGAGTAGTTCACAACGACCGCGTAACCGAGTTTGGCGAACCGGACGGCGCACGCGCGGCCGACGCCGGTCGCGGACCCGGTGACGAGCGCGACCTTACGATCTGTGGACACGGGGCACCTCGCGGGTAAGGGGTGCCGTCGTTCTATGGCGAAATCCCGGCCCGCGGGCGGCGAATGCACGGGGAGAGGGGAGCGCCGAACAATGTGGGACGCAATGGGCTTCGTCGGGGTGGTCGCGGTGGTGGGCGTGGTGTTCTACTTCCTCTCGCGGCTGGTCGGGTCCGAACAGGCCCGCGACCGGAGCCGCGACGGGCGCGACGATTCCGGTCCCGGAAGCGAGATGACGTACTAACGCGATACTATGAGCGGTGCCCCCGCTCACCCCCCACCCGCGGCGCGCCGTGACCGTTTGGACTGCCAGTTCCGTTCCGAACGCACTCAGCGCGGCGCGAATCGTGCTGGGTGCGGCTTTCCCTTTCGCATCACCCGAGTGGCGCATTTGGCTCGTCGCCGCGGCGGCCCTCTCCGACGCCTTCGACGGCCTGCTCGCGCGCCTGCTCCGCGCCGAGTCCGACGCCGGGCGGTTGCTCGACCCGGTCGCGGACAAAGTGTTCGCGCTCGCGCTCTTCGGCACGCTGCTTTACGAAGGCACGCTGCACCCGCTGTGGGCGCTCGGGTTGCTGCTACGCGACGCGTTCGTGCTGATCGGCATGACGTGGGTGATTCTGCACCGCGACTGGGCGCGCGGCCGGCGCATGTACCCGTCGCGGGCGGGCAAACTCACGACCGTGGCGCACTTCGGGGTGTTCGGCGCGCTGGTGATTTGGGGCGCCGCGCCGCTGTGGGCGCTGGCACTGGCGACCGCGCTGAGCGCCGCGGCGGCGCTCGACTACGCGCGCCAGTTCTTCCGAAACGAGCCGGAAGCGGAAGCGCCGGTCATCGAACCGTAAAGGCCCGGCGCTCGCGCTTCCGGCTGGTCGGCTCGTCAAGCGCGCCGGCGCGCGTTAGGATACGCGCGACGGCGCACGCACCGGGGAGGCACGGATGGCCGGGTTCCGCACGCACATCACCGTTTCCGGCGCGCTCGGCTTCGTGTACGGCGGCTGCGCCGTGCAGCCGCTCGGGTTCAGCACCGAGGCCGGCGTACTCGCGGCCGGGGTCACTGCGGTCGGCGGGATGCTCCCGGACTTGGACAGCGATTCCGGCGTGCCCGTGCGCGAAATGTTCGGCCTCGCCGCGGCCGTGCTGCCGCTGCTCTTCATGCGCCGCCTGATCCACGCGGGCGTTTCGCCGGAGGGCATCCTCGCGGCGTTCCTCTTCGGCTACGTGTTCATCCGCTACGCGCTCTCGACCGTGTTCAAGCAGTTCACGGTTCACCGCGGCATGTTCCACAGCATCCCGGCGATGCTGATCGCGGGGCTGTGCGTGTACCTCGCGTACCACAGCCCGGACCGCGGCGTGCGGCTGCTGCTCGCGTGCGGCGTGATGGCCGGGTTCCTCTCGCACCTCGTGCTCGACGAAGTGTATTCCGTGGACTGGCGCGGGATCAAACCGAAGTTGAAGGCGTCGGCCGGGACCGCGCTGAAACTGGCGTCGCCGTCGTTCGGCGCGACCGCGGTGTGCTACCTGATCCTCGGCGGGCTGGCGTACCTCGCGTACCTCGACTACCAGAAAGTCGCGGCGGGGTTGTGAGCGCGCCGCCGGCAACTTTTCTCGCCCGTTCCCCTTGCTTCTTGGCGCGCGACGCGCAACAATACCTGCGTCCGACAACCACACCAACGATGCACCGGCTTCGGGCCGCTCCGCGTCGGGGTGTCGGGGTTTGCCGCCACACGCTGGCAGGCGCCCCGGCAACCGCGATGTGGCGCGCTTTAAGCCGGTGCCGGCGTTTTTCGGCGTGCAGCGAGGGCCGATCATCATGGCGTTCACCAAAAAGGTCGTTGTCGAAGAGAAGCCCAAAGACCCGGGGCCGGACATCCTCAAACTCGTGGACGTGCTCCACGAAGAGCGGAAGATCTCCAAAGAGACCATCTTCAAGGGCATCGCCGCCGCCATCCAATCGGCCATCGAGAAGAAGCTCATGGTCGAAGAGGGCGTGTTCGTCTCCATCGACGAGGCCACCGGCCACATCGTCGCGCGGCACGGCGAACACGACATGGACCCGGTCGAACTCGGGCGCATCGCGGCGCAGTCGGCCAAGCAGATGATCATCCAGAAGATCCGCGAGGCCGAATCGGACACCGTGTTCAACGAGTTCGCCGGCAAGAAGGGCGAGCTGATCGTCGGCACCGTCACCCGCGTCGACGCCGGCACCGCCATCGTGCAGATCACCACCAAACACGAGGCGCTGCTGCCCCGCAGCGAGCAGATTCCGGGCGAAACGCACCACGTCGGCGAGCGCGTGAAGGCCGTGATTCTCGAAGTGCGCAAGCAGGGCCACCGGGTGAAAGTGGTGCTGAGCCGCTGCCACCCGGACTTCGTGAAGGCGCTCTTCGAGGAAGAAATTCCGGAGATCGACGAGCGCATCATCGACATCCGCGCCGTGGCCCGCGAAGCCGGCTACCGGTCGAAGGTCGCCGTGACCAGCATCGACCTGAAGGTGGACGCGGTCGGCGCGTGCGTGGGCGTCCGCGGCAGCCGCATCAAGAACGTGATCGAGGAACTGAACGGCGAGCGCATCGACATCGTGCGGTGGAACGACGCGCTGCAGGTGCTCATCCCGAACGCGCTGCAGCCGGCGCAGATTTCGGACGTGTTCACGTACGCGCGGCTGGGTCGGGCCATCGTGCTGGTCACCGACGACCAACTGTCGCTCGCCATCGGCCGCCGCGGGCAGAACGTGCGGCTCGCGTCCAAGTTGGTGGGCTGGGACATCGAGATCATGACGCACGACGAACTGGCCGAGGCGCTCGAGCGCGCCGAGCGCTGGTTCGGGCAACTGCCGCACGCTTCGGCCGAACTGACCAACGCGCTGATTGAAGAGGGCTTCCTCTCGTACAACGACATCACCAACTTGGACGCCGCGGGGCTGGCCGAGTTCACCGGGCTGCCGGAGCCGGAAGCGGACGAAGTGGTGATGTACGCGGAAGAGTACGCGGAGGTGATGGAGCAGAGCGTCGAGGACGAACGGCGGCAGGCGGAAGCGGCCGCGGCCGAAGCCCGGCGCGAGGCCGACGCGCAAGCCGCCGCGGAAGCCGCCGCGGAAGCCCAAGCCGCCGCCGAACAAGCGCAAGCGACCGGTGCGGAGCCGCAACCGGCCACCGACGCCGCGCTGCCGGACGCATTCGCCGAATTGGGAACCGCGCCGGATTCCGCGCCGCCGAGCGAACCCGACGCGGGGGGCGCGGTGTCCGCTGCTGAAGAGACGACCGAACCGGGCGGCGCGCCCACCGACGCGCCCCCGGCCGAGTGACTTGACGGGGGCGGAGTGCGGAAGTGGGACCGCGGAACCGAAGACCGATTCTCGGGTTTCGGCTCCGCGGTCCGCACTCACTTCCGCGCTTCAAGCAAGGTTCCCCTTTTCGTCGGAACCGTCACGATTAGAATGATCGCACTCGGGGCGCGATCGGTCGATCCGGTTTGCCCGCGCGGGCGCGCGGGCCGGTTCGGGGGTTGTTCGGGGCACCCCCAGAGGAGTTCCGCTTGTCGAATTCGAAAGAGAAGAAGGTCCGGGTGTTTACGCTCGCCAAAGAGCTGAACCTCGAGAACAAACTTCTGCTCGACTACTGCAAAGAGCTGGGCTTCGCCGGCATCACGAACCAGCTCAACGGCCTCGAACCCGAACAGGTCGATGCGCTGAAAGAGCGCGCTAGGAAGGGACCGAAGCCCGGTTCCGGCTCCGGCGCGCCCGCCCCGGTACTCGCGCCCGGTGCGACCCCCAAACCGGTCATTCCCCCCGCGTCCCAACTCGCCAAGCCCATTCACACGCTCCCCAAAGCGCCGCCCAAGCCGGCCGCGCCCAAACCGCCCGAACCC
>JALHNS010000387.1 GCA_022843445.1 Gemmata sp. | reverse complement strand
CGGTTCCCCGCGGCGCGCGAGATGGCGGGGCTGGCGTTCGAGGGGTTGGCGTTCGTCGCGCGGGCCGACGCGCGCCCGGCCGACGCCGAAGCCGCGCTGCTCCGCGCGCTCGACGCGCTCGCGGCCGACGCGGCGCAGTTCCACTTCCTGTTGGGCCGGCACTACCACGACGGCGGTCGACCGGTGAAGGCGCTGGAGCACCTGCGGCGCGCCAGCGAGTTGGACCCGAAGTTCGCGGAGCGCGCCGCGGAGATCGAACGCGCGATCCGCACGAGCACGCCGGCGTGCGTTCTGAAGTGAGCGCGCCGGCCGAGGACCGGCGCGCGGGGTTCACACCGCCCGAAGTGCTTGCACCGGTTCCACCGCGCTCAGCGCGCCGTCCAGAATGCGCAGTGCCGTTTCCACCTGTGCCGCGGTCACGCAGAGCGGCGGGCAGAAGCGGATCGCGCAGTCGCCGCAGCCCAGTAGCAGTAGCCCGCGGTGAAACGCGGTTTGAATCACCCTCTCGCGGTGCGAGGCGCTCGGCAGATCGATAGCGGTCATCAGCCCCATCCCGCGAACGCCGCTCAGCCCCGCGTGCCGCGCCGCCAGTTCGCGCAGGCCGGCGCGAAGTTGTTCGCCGCGGGCGGTCGCGTTCGCCATGTACTCGCGTTCGAGCAGGTCGAGCGTGACGAGCGCCGCGCGGCACGCCACCGGGTTGCCGCCGAACGTGCTCGCGTGGCTGCCGGGCGGCCAGTCCATGATGTGCGCGCGGGCGATGATCGCGCCGAGCGGCATCCCGCTGGCGATGCCCTTCGCCGAGCAGATGATGTCCGGCTCCACGCCGTGGTGCTCCACCGCGAACACCTTCCCGGTGCGGCCCATGCCGGATTGCACTTCGTCCACCACCAGCAGAATGCCGTGCTTGTCGCACAGTTCGCGCAGCGCGACGAGGCAGCCGAGCGGGATCGGGTGGTAGCCGCCCTCGCCCTGAATCGGCTCCACGAAGATCGCCGCGACTTCGTCCGGCGGCGCGGTGCGCTTGAAGATCGTGTCTTCGATGTCCGCGATCATGCGGCACTTGCCCGCGCACGTTCCGCCTTCGGGGCACGCCCGCGGAAAGTCAACGTGGTGAATGTCCGGCACGAGCGGGGAGAACCCGCGGCGGTGGACGAGCTTCGAGCCGCTCAGCGACATCGCGCCGTAGGTGCGCCCGTGGAACGCGCCGAAGAACGCGACCACGCGGTTGCGGTTCGTGTGGAACCGCGCGAGCTTGAGCGCGCCTTCGAGCGCTTCCGCGCCGCTGTTGCAGAAGAACACCTTCTTCGGCGTCGGCCCCGGCGACACCTTCGCGAGCCGCTCCGCGAGGTCGATCTGCGGGCGGTAGTAGAAGTCGGTGCCGCTCATGTGAATGAGCTGCGCGGCCTGATCCTGAATCGCCGCGACCACCTCCGGGTGGCAGTGCCCGGCGTTCGTGACCGCGATTCCCGCGGTGAAATCGAGGAACAGGTTGCCGTCCACGTCTTCGATCACGGCCCCGCTGCCGCGCTCAACGAACAGCGGATAAGCGGGAGTGTACGACGGCGAAACGAACTCCTCGTGCCGCGCGAGCATGCTCGCCCCGTTCGGCCCCGGCAGCGGAGTGCGCACGTTCGGAACGGTAAGGTGATCGAACGCGAACATGGGACGTCCTCCGGTTGCTCGTTGCGCTAGGCCGGGCCTCCGTCGATCGCCGCGGTCAGCCCTTGGGCCATCTTGATGTCGGTGCCGTGGTTCACGGTCCACGCGGTCTTGTGCGTCACGGCGTCCACGAGTGCCGCGGCGCTCGGGTGGCCGTTGCCGCTCTTCTTCACGCCGCCGAACGGCAGGTGAACTTCCGCCCCGATGCTCGGCAGGTTCACATAACCCATGCCGTACTCGCACTCGTCGCGGAAGAACCGCATCCGGCGGTAGCTCTCGGTAATCACGGCCATCGACAGGCCGTATTCGGTGTCGTTGTAAATGGCTGCCGCTTCCTCGTCGGTCGTGAACGGGACGATCGCGACGTGCGGGCCGAACACCTCTTCACGCAACGTCGTCGCACCGACGTTCGGCTGCTGGACGTACACGAACGGTTCCATGAAGCAGCCGGTGCCGCCGACCGCGCCGCCCATCAGACGGACGTCCGCACCCTCGCCGCGGGTTCGCTCGTTGTAGTGCAGAACCTTTTCGACCGCTTTCGCGTTGATGAGCGGGCCGGCGAAGTTGGTCGGGTCGAGCGGTTCTCCGAACCGGAGCCGGCGCGCGGTGTCGGCGAACGCCTCCGCGTACTTCGCCACCAGCGATTCGTGAACGATGAGACGGCTCGCGGACACGCACCGCTGCCCGGTCGTTTTGAACGCGCTCAGAATGCCCGCGTTCACCGCGAGGTCGAACCGCGCGTCTTGGCACACGATCACCGCGTTCTTCCCGCCCATCTCCGCCGCGACGATGCGGTTCGGGATCGTCGCCGAGATTTGCTGAATGCGCTCCCCGACTGCGTAACTACCGGTGAAGCACACCACGTTCACGCCGGGGTTGCGCACGAGCGCTTCGCCCGCTTGCCCTCGGCCGTGAATCAGGTTCACGGTGCCCGCGGGGAACCCGGCTTCGGCGAACAGCTCCACGAGCTTCTGCGCGACGGCCGGCGTTTCTTCGCTCGGCTTGAAGACGCAGGTGTTGCCTTCGAGCAGGCTCGGCCCGAGCATCCACAGCGGCACCGCGAACGGGAAGTTCCACGGCGTCACCACCGCGACCACGCCCCACGGCTTCCGCCGCACGAAGGCGTCTTTCTCCGCGATCTCGCTGGCGACCACTTCGCCGTACACCCCGGCGCGACCGGTGCCGAAGACGTACTGCACCATGTGCAGCCCTTCGACCACTTCGGCCCGGCACTCGGTGATGTTCTTCCCGCACTCGCGTGCCATGAGGTACGCGAGCGCGTCCGTGTCGCGCTTGATGAGCTGCGCGAGCCGGTCGAAGGCTTCCGCACGCAGAATGCCGCTGGTTCTTCGCCACACGGGGAACGCGGCGCGGGCGGCATCAACGGCCGCGCTCACTTCGGCGTCGCTCGCAAGTGGGAACGTGCCGACGACTTCGTCCAAGTGCGCCGGGTTGCGGCTCTCGAAGTCGTCGCGGCGGGCGAGCCATTCGCCCCCAACGTACGACCGGCCCGCGACCGGGAGAGGGTGCTGGCTCATGGCGGCTCCGTAGAAGTTCGCCCCATTCTACGCTTACGGAGCCGCGGGCAGCAACTTCGCCTGTTCCAAGAGCGGGACGCGGTCGGTGCGCGGTAGCAGTTCGGCGTACCGCCCGAGGCGCTGCTCGAAGCGGTGTTGGTAGAACTCCGGTAGCGGGCCGCCGCGGTTCTCGTGGAACGCCCGGAACGCGCGGTCGGTGCGCAACCGGTCGCGCAGGTCGCGCAATTCGTTCACTTGAGCCCGGTACGAGAGGCTCTGCGACAGGTGCGCCGCGCGAATCACCAACGGGTTCGCGGCCCCGACGCGCCGCACGATCGCGCCGACGTTGGTCGCCGCTTCCATCACGCGCACGAGATGGTCGTAGTACCCCACCGGGTCGTAGTGCTTCAGCGTCGTAGTCAGGTACGGGGCGCAGTAGAACGCGAGCGGCATTGAGCGCAGGATGCGGCCTTCCGTGAGGTAGCGGTCGAACAGCGGGGTGCCGCCGTAGGGGGTCGGGATGTTCACGTTCGGCCACGCGAACGGTACGCGGCGCACGAACTCGGCGGTCAGCTCCGCGGGTTCCGGCCCGGCGTCTTCGTCGGTGCCGAAGATGAAGTTGGCTTGCATGCCGGGGACGAACCGGCGCACGCGGTGCAGCCGTTCGACGACGTATTCGAGCTTCGCGCGGCCGGTCGCGCCGCCCGCGGCGGCCTTGTTCCCGTAGTCGTACCACGACTCGATGCCGGGCGCGACGAACACGCAGTTGGTGCGCTTCAGGCGTGCGAGCCGGTCGTCCTTGAGCACAGAGAGCGAGCAGTTCATCGCGTACCGCGGGTGCGGCGGGCCGGCGCTCTCGATGGCGTCGAGCGTCTGATCGAACCGCACCGCGAAGTTCGGGTCGTGGTACCCCACAAGCGCGCCGGGGAAGTGCTTCACCACCGCCCGCAGGTCGGCCGCGAGCCGGTCCGGGGCGAGTGGCGCGTAGTCCGCGTTCCACTCCGTGCAGAAGTTGCAGGTGTAGGGGCAGCCGACGCTCGCCAACAGCCCGACCACGCGCGGGCCGTATGCCGAACCCATCGCCGCGCGCAGTTCGGGCAACCGCTCTTCGACCGACGGGAACTCCGTGACGCGGCCCGCGCTCGCGGCGCGGTCGCCTCGCGCATATTGACCGGTGAGCAGGTCGCGGACCAACTCGCGGTCGCACGCGCCGCTCACCACCACGTCGAAGAACCGCCCGGCGTCGGCCGGGAAGCACTTCGCGTGCGGGCCGCCGAGCACCGTGCGCACCCCAGCCGCGCGGAACCGCTTCGCCAGCGCGTACGCGAGCGCGCTCGCCTGCGTCGCGCACGACACGAACACGACGTCCAGATCGTCCGGCAGCAGCGCGAGCGGGTCGGCTTGGCCGTAGTAGGTGGCGTAGTGCGTGCGGTGCCCGAGCTGCCGCGCCCACACCGACACCACTTGCGGCATGACGCTGGTGAGGTGCCGTCGCAACAGCCCCGCGGCCCATTGCGCGCGCCACTCCGGCGGAACCGTAAACGACACCAGTTCCAACACGCCGACGTTCATGGGCGAACACCTCGCGGACCGCGGGACTCCCGACCGGGCACCGTTCGCGTCCGGCGCTGGCGCGGCGGCACAACCGTGGGTGCATTTCGCGCCCGCGTCGGGTAGAGTAGCCGCACTTGCACCCAACGGAACGCACACATGGCGAAGAAGAAGCCCGCGGAGACGCGCTCGCTGTTCGACGAAGACGCGCCGCCGCCCGCGCCGCCGGCCCCGGAAGCGCCGAAGGCGGACGAACTGCCGCCGCTGCCCGCGGGCGTGCCGGGCCTGCCTGCCGACCTGCACCCGTCTTGGCTCGCGGCGCTGAACCCCGAAACGCGCAAACCGTATTGGGCCGACCTCGCCAAGTTCGTGACCGAAGAGCGCAAGCAGTACACGGTGTTCCCGCCGGCCACGGACGTGTTCAACGCGTTCCGCTACACGCCGCTGGACAGCGTGAAAGTGCTTCTGCTCGGCCAAGACCCGTACCACGGGCCGGGCCAAGCGCACGGGCTGTGCTTCAGCGTGCGCCCCGGCATTTCGCTGCCGCCGTCGCTGCGCAACATCTACACCGAACTGAACTCCGACCTCGGCATCCCGCCGGTGAAGCACGGCTACTTGGCGGACTGGGCGAAGCGCGGCGTGCTGATGCTGAACGCGTGCATGACCGTGCGCAAGGGGGCGGCGAACTCGCACGCGAACAAGGGTTGGGAGCAGTTCACCGACGCCGCGATCCGCGCCGTGAACGCGCAGGAGCGCCGCGTGGTGTTCCTGCTGTGGGGCGCGTACGCGCAGAAGAAGATCCCGCTGATCGACCAGAAGCGGCACGTGGTGCTCAAGTCGGCGCACCCGTCCCCGTTCAGCGCGGACAACGGCTTCTTCGGGAGCAAACCGTTCTCGAAGATCAACGCCGCCCTCACCGCGAGCAAGCAAGAACCGATCGACTGGCAGTTACCGGAAGTAGCGGAGGAGAAGTAGCCGAACGATCCGCCCTCGAACGTTTGGTGCCCGATGTCAGAATCGATCTTCGTCCGAATTGGTCACGTCGGTGGACACATCGAAGAGTTGCAGGTGTTCTCAGAGCACCTGCGCTCCAAGATTGACGCGCTGCTTCAGGAATTGAACACCGATGCTGACATCGAGCATGATCGCGTGTTCGTCTCGGACCAGCACGGCGACAACATCGAAGTGTGCGCGACCGGGTTGATGACCTTCTCTACCGAAGAAGGATTGAAGCAAACCTACTACCGCGCCGCGAGCGCCGAGAAGGTGGCCGAGATCGTCACAGACTTCCTTCTCGGCATGTTCGGTGAGTGGTGGGCGCACGAGTTCGTCGCCGATGACGCGAGTTTGCCGAGGGGCGCGCCGGTGTTCGGTCCGAACCGCGACCCGGAAGCCGACTGGTTTCTCCACAAAGCCGCGTATGCGGGAAATCTGTCAGTGGTTCGCGCTCTTGTCCTCGCCGGGCACGACGTGAATCGCAAAGACGGCTCGCGCGATTCGCCGCTGGTATGCGCGGTTCTAGGTGGGCACTTTGACGTGTGCGAACTCTTGCTCAAGAATGGCGCGGACGTCACAGCGCGAAGCGGTTTGGGAACGTCCCTGCTGCGACTGGCAGACGAACACCCCGCCATCGCCGACCTTCTGCGCGCACACGGTGCGCGGGACTAAACCGATTCGCTTCGCTACTTCGGTTCCCACAGTTCGAAGCGGTTGCCTTCGGTGTCCGTGGCAAGACTGATGCGGCCATCACGCTATGCGCAGCAACCGGCACACCTCTTTGTAACTCGGCTCCAAGGGCAGTCGAATGAGGAGGCCCGGGCCGAGCCAGATCGGAATGGTGGGGAGTGGTTGCCCCAGCGCCAGTGGGAAGTACCAAGCGTCCAGCAGCGGGGGCTTCTTCCCCTGCCGGCGGATGCGAAGGCTGGCGGCATAGAGTGCCGGCGGTTCGGCACCTAACAGCCCGTTGAAAAAGGCGCAACTCTTTGGTGCCGGTGCGCGTCGAAGGGGTATCACCGTGTGAGGTCGTCGTCATGGCACTGGGTCGCCGTCGGTCGTCTCATCAGGGCGAACT
>JALHNS010000386.1 GCA_022843445.1 Gemmata sp. | reverse complement strand
GCGCTTTGTCGAACCCGACCGACGTGTCCATGCCCACGTAGTCCACGTTCGCGGCGTTGCACTCGCGCTTGATGTAGCCGCGGAACTCCTCTACGAACTTCACGTACTCGTCGCGGATGCCCAGCGCGTCGATCTCCTTGTGCTCGCTCGATTCCACGTCCTCGAAATCCACCAACCCCGCGAGCGGGAACTTCGCTTCGAGTACGTCCAGCACGTGAAACACGATGACTTCGTGCCCCGCGTACCGCAACCGGTACAGGCTGCGAATCAGCGCGTCGGCCTCGGCCTTCCAGTCGTCGGTGGTGGGTAGCAGGTCGCTGAAGAGCATGATGAGGCTCTTCCCGCGAATCATCGACGCGAGTTGGAACAGGCTTTCCGGGATGTTCGTCTCGCCGGTCGGCTTCAGGTTCGCCAGCACCGAGAGCATGGTACCGAGCTGCGAGCGCTTACTCTTCGGCGGCACGACGGTGCGGAGCTTCGTGTCGAACGCGACGAGGCCGACCGGGTCTTGCTGGTAGATCATCAGGTAGCCGAGCGCCGCGGCGAGGCACACCGCGTAGTCGAACTTGGTGAGCGTTTCGTCGGCCGCGCCCAGCGCGCCCCAATCCACCTTCACGCCGGCCTTCTTCGCTTCGAGCGGGCCGTTCCAGTCCATCGACTTCGACAGGTCCATGACGAGGTAGCCCGTCATGTTCGTCTCGGCCTGATACTTCTTCACGAAGTAGCGGCCGGTTTTGGCGTAGACGCTCCAATCGAGTGTCTTGAGGTCGTCGCCGGGGTTGTACTTGCGGTGCTCGGAGAACTCGACGGAGAACCCGTGGAACGGACTGCTGTGGAGGCCGGTGAGGAACCCTTGCACGATGAATTTCGCGCGCAGGTCCAGCCGCGCCACTTGGCGGATCACTTCCGGCCGCAGGTACTTCTCAGCGCCAGCCATGCGGGCATTCTACGAACGCGGCGCTCCCTTCGAACGCGCCGCTCGGCTACAATTTGGAGCATGAGTGCGCCCCAACAACCACTGACTGAAACCGTCTCTCCCACAAACTCCCCAGTTGCGAGCGCCGGCGCTGGTGTCTCGCAGCTCGGCCCGTTCCGCATTCTGGCCGAACTCGGGCGCGGCGGGATGGGCGCGGTCTACCGCGCGCGCGACACGCGCCTGAATCGCGAAGTGGCGCTGAAGGTGCTTCTCCCCAAACTCGCCGCCGACCCCAAAGCCAAAGCGCGGTTCTTGCGCGAGGCCCGCGCGCAGGCCGCGGTCGAACACGACCACATCATTCCCATTCACGAGGTGGGCGTAGCCCCGAACGGCGGCGCGTACATTGTGATGCCCTTGCTGAAGGGCCGAACGCTCGGTGCCGAGTTGGAGCAGAACGCGCGGCTCCCGCTCGCGGAGGCGGTGCGGATCGCGCGCGAGATCGCCGAAGGGCTGGCCGCCGCGCACGCCGCGGGGCTGATTCACCGCGACATCAAGCCCGCGAACGTGTGGCTCGAAGGCGACAGGCGGCGCGTCAAGATTCTCGACTTCGGGCTGGCGCGCGCCGCGACCGACGCCCCAGACGGGCCGACGACCGGTGCCGGCGCGCTCGGCGACACGGTGAACGCCCAACTGACAGTTACCGGCGCGGTGGTGGGCACGCCCGCGTACATGAGTCCCGAACAGGCCCGGGGGCGCGCCGTCGATCACCGTTCGGACGTGTTCAGTTTGGGCGCGCTCCTGTACGAACTGGCAACCGGGCAGCGCCCGTTCGACGGGCCGAACCCCGCGGTGCTGCTGTACCACGTGTGCCAGTCGCCCGCGGTACCCGCGTCGGCGCTGGTGACGGACCTGCCGCCCGAACTCGACGTGCTGATCGGCCGGATGCTCGCGAAGAACCCCGCCGACCGACCGCAAACGTGCGCCGAGGTGGCCGCGGCGCTCGGCGCAATCGCCCGCGCGGGCGGTGTTCCACCGCTCGACCGGCCCGCGGCCCCGCGGGTTCCACGGCGTGCCCCGCTGCGGTCCCGGTGGGCGTGGGTCGCCGCTGCGGTCGCCGCGCTCGTCGCTCTGGCCGTATGGGCTCCGCGCCCCGGCGTGTCGAAACGAACCGACGCGCCGGTGTCGCCCCCCCAAGAGCTGAAGGACCAACCGGCGGTCCCGCCACGGGTCCCACAGGGAGACGTGCGGTACCAGCCGACGAAAGGATTGCGGTTCCGCCCGACCGGCGACCCGGAGCGGGACAAATGGGCGCAGGTGCGGTTCGAGGGGTTCGAGTTCACGATGAACGACGCCCCGTTCACGTTCGAGGGGTTCGTGATCGCGGAGCCGGCGAAACCCGCGGACGGCCCGTACCGCGCGTGCCTGTACTTCTGGAACCTCGCGGGCATCGCGTTCAACGAGGACGAGAACGGGCACCGGTGGCAGGCCGAAGCGCAGGACCGACAGTCGCCGTACCCGTGGCCGCCCCGGGTCAAGATGGACACCGCCGCGGTCCTCGGCCGGCGCACGCACCTCGCGCTCGTGGTCCAACGAAACGGCATGAACCTGTTCGTCAACGGGAGGCCGTCGGGGACGCGCCCGCTCACCCCCGACGCCGCGGTGTTCGCACCACCCACGAAGCAGAGCAAGCAACTGCCCCGTGAGTTCTGCCTCGGGCAAAAGTTCACCGGCGTGATCGAGGAGGTGCGGGTGTCGAAGGGCGCGCGGTACGACAAGACGTTCGAGCCCGAGCCGCTGAAGGCGGACCGAGACACCCTCGCCCTGTACCCGCTCGACGCGACCGAAGGAACGGTCGTCGTGGACGCGTCCGGGAACGGCAAACGCGGCACGATCCACGGGGACGTGACGTGGGTCCGACGACCCTAACCGGCCCCGCTTTCATTTCCCCCGCGGCGCGGTATACTACGATTCTCTCGATATCGAGAGAATTCGCCTTCCTACTCTCCACACACAGGCGCAGTCCGATGGTACAGCCGAACACGTCCCCCGCCGGCACCCCGATGAGCGGAGCGGACATCCTCGTCCACAGCCTCATCCGCCACGGGGTCGAGGTCGTGTTCGCCTACCCGGGCGGCGCGAGCATGCCCATTCACCAAGCGCTCACCCGCGTGCAAGACCGCCTGCGGACCATCCTCCCGCGGCACGAGCAGGGCGGCGGGTTCATGGCCCACGGGTACAGCCGCACCACGGGCAAGGCCAGCGTGTGCGTGAGCACCAGCGGCCCCGGTGCCACGAACTTCGTGACGTGCATCGCCGACGCGAAGATGGACAGCATCCCGGTCATCTTCATCACCGGGCAGGTGAGCACGAACGTGCTCGGCAACGACGCGTTCCAAGAAACGCCGATGGTGGAAATCTGCCGCGGCATCACCAAGCACCACTACCTGCTCACGCGCACCGAAGACGTGACCCGCGTGGTGAAGGAAGCGTTCCACATCGCCACCACCGGCCGCCCCGGCCCGGTGCTGATCGACGTGTGCAAGGACGTGCAGATCAAGCAGATCGTACCGGACTGGGACCCGCCGATGGACCTGCCCGGCTACCGGCCGCTGCGCCAAGCGCCGCGCGCCGAACTGGAAGCGGTGATCGCGGCGATCCGCGCCAGCAAGAAGCCGTTCATCTACGCCGGCGGCGGCATCACCCACGCCGACGCCGCCGCGGAGCTGAAGGAGTTCGCGGAGCTGGTGGGCGCGCCGGTGGGCCTCACGGTTCACGGCCTCGGGAACTTCCCCGCCGATCACTACCTGTGCCTGCAAATGCTCGGCATGCACGGCACCGTGTACTCGAACTACGCGATCAACGACGCCGACCTGCTGATCGCGCTGGGCGTGCGGTTCGACGACCGCGTGACCGGGAAACTCTCCGAGTTCGCCAAGCACGGCAAGATCGTTCACGTGGACATCGACAAGAGCGAAATCCACAAGAACAAGTTCGCGCACATCCCGGTTCACGGCGACGTGAAACACGCGCTGGCGGGCCTGAATAAGCTCCTCAAGGAAGAAAAGAACGCCGACCTCACCGCCGGCGGGCGCTACACCGACTGGTGGCGGCAGGTGGACCACTGGCGCGAAACCGAGCCGCTGAAGTTCACCGAGCCGGGCGGCGGCGCGATCATCCCGCAGTACACCATCAAGCGGCTGTGGGAGATCCTGCGCGACCGCAAGCAGTTGGACAAAACGATCATCACCACCGGCGTGGGCCAGCACCAGATGTGGGCCGCGCAGTTCTTCCCGTTCACGAAGCCGCGCACGTGGATCACCAGCGGCGGCCTCGGCACGATGGGCTTCGGGCTGCCGAGCGCGCTGGGCTGCAAGGTGGCGCACCCGGACCACCTCGTCATCGACATCGACGGCGACGGCAGCTTCCTGATGAACGTGCAGGAACTGGCGACGGCCTTCGCGGAGAAGATTCCCGCCAAGGTGCTGCTGCTGAACAACCAGCACCTCGGGATGGTGATGCAGTGGGAGGACCGCTTCTTCGGCAGCAACCGCGGCCACACCTACCTCGGCGCGGGCGACGACCAGCCGCCGTACCCGGACTTCGTGCAGATCGCGAAGGGGTTCGGGGTGAAGGCCGCGACCGTCTCCGACAAGGCCGATTTGGACGCGGCGCTGATCGAGATGATCGAGAGCGCGGGGCCGTACCTGCTGAACGTGCAGGTGCCGCACCAAGAGCACGTGCTGCCGATGATCCCCAGTGGCATGACCGTGCGCGACATCATCAAGGCTTAGGGTTAGTTCCACGTTCCAGAGTTCCAGAAGTTCCAAGTAACAACTTGGAACTTCTGGAACTTGGAACGCGGAACTGTTCCGAAGTACAATTCCGGCATGTCAACCGAACCCCTCATGTACAGCGCGGTGCCCGGGCGCACCCCGCGGCGCGGCAAGGTGCGCGACGTCTACGACCTCGGCGACACGCTCGCCATCGTCGCCACCGATCGCATCAGCGCGTTCGATTGGGTCATGCCCAACGGCATCGCGGGCAAGGGCCGCGTGCTCACCGCGCTGTCGCTGTTCTGGTTCGATTGGCTCAAAGAGCCGAACCACCTCATCAGCGCGAACCTCAACGACCTGCCCCCGGAGTTCCGCCAACCGGAACTCGAAGGGCGCACGATGCTGGTGAAGAAGACACTCGTGGTGCCGGTGGAGTGCGTCGCGCGCGGCTACCTCGCGGGTTCGGGTTGGAAGGAGTACCGCGAGCGCGGCACCGTGTGCGGCATCCCGCTGCCCGCCGGACTGCAACTGGCGAGCAAACTGCCCGAACCGATCTTCACGCCCGCGACCAAAGCCGAAGACGGTGCGCACGACGAGAACATTTCGTTCGAGGAGATGGCCGAGGTGGTGGGCGTGAAGCTCGCGACCGACCTGAAGAAGCGCACGCTGAGCGTGTACCGGCGCGCGGCCGAGTACGCCGCGACGCGCGGCATCATCCTCGCGGACACGAAGTTCGAGTGGGGCCACCTACCGACCGGCGAACTCATTCTGATCGACGAAGTGCTGACGCCGGACAGCTCGCGGTACTGGCCCGCGGAGAGCTACGCGCCGGGCGCGTCGCCGCCGTCGTTCGACAAGCAGTTCGTGCGCGACTGGCTCGAAACGACGCCGTGGGACAAAGCCAGTCCGCCGCCGGTACTGCCGCCGGAAGTGGTGGCGAAGAGCGCCGAGAAGTACCGCGAAGCGCTGACGCGGCTCACGAAGTAAGCGCCACCGCCACTTCCGCCGCGAGGCGCGCGTTCGCCACGATGAGCGCGCGGTTCGCGGCCAGCGTGCGCCCGCCGCTCAACTCCCCGAGGCGCGCCAGCAAGAACGGCGTCACCTTCGCGCCGGTCGCGCCCGCGGCGCGGGCGGCGCTCTCGGCTTCACTCAGCCACGCTTCGAACTCGGTCGCGGGCACGGCCACCTCCGGCGGGCACGGCTGCGCCAGAATCGCGCCATTCCCACCCATGCGCGTGTGCGCCGCGAACGCGCTCGCCACGTCGCGCGGCGAATCGAGGCGCGCCGACACCGGGAGCGCGCTCTCGCGCACGTAGAACGCCGGGAACGCCGCGGTGCGGTAGCCCCACACCGGCACACCGAGCGTTTCGAGGATTTCCAGCGTGCGCGGCAGGTGCAGAATGCTCTTCGCCCCGGCACACACCACGAGCACCGGCGTGCGCGCGAGTTCGGTCAGATCGGCCGAGATGTCGAACGGTTCCGCGTCGCGGTGCGCCCCGCCGATACCGCCGGTGGCGAACACGCGCACGCCGGCCGCGTGCGCGAGCGCCATCGTCGCGGACACGGTGGTCGCGGCGGAGCGCTTCAGCGCGACCGCGGCCCCCATGTCGCGCCGGCTCGCCTTCAGCACGTTTGGGGCGCGCGCCAGTTCTTCCAGTTGCGAATCGCTGAGGCCGACCGTCGGCGCGCCGTGCGGAATGGCGATTGTCGCGGGCACCGCGCCCGCGGCGCGCACCGCGGCTTCCGACTCGCGCGCGGTTTCGACGTTCGCCGGCCACGGCAGGCCGTGCGCGATCAGTGTGGATTCGAGCGCCACAACTCCGCGATTCGCGGCGACGGCGGCCCGCACTTCGGCGGAAACGGTGAGCCAGTCGTTCATGCGCGCAGTGTAGCGAAGCACAGAGTAGTAGGCACGCTCCGCGTGCCGTCGCTAAAGGGCACAGACGGCTGTGCGAAGTGGCGCAACTGAAGCGGATTGAACACACGGCACGCGGAGCGTGCCTACTACCACCAAGGCGGTACACTTCCGGCATGAACGTTCCGCCGCTCGAAGCCGTTCGCGCGCTCGGTGCGGGCGCGTACGTGTGGGAACCGGTCGCGCCGGGGTTCAGCGGCGCGCGCGTGTGGCGCGGCACCGCCCCCGGC
>JALHNS010000385.1 GCA_022843445.1 Gemmata sp. | reverse complement strand
ACCAGCGCGGCGCGCGCCTCGCGGAGCCGCTCCTCGGCGTTCGCGAGGGCGGCGCGCCCGGCGGTTCCGGCCCCGGCCCACACCTGCACGTTGTGCATCAGGTCCGGGATGGAGAACGTGATCGGCCCGCGCTCTGCGGAGAGGAACTCCGGGTTCCGCGCCACCGGCGACGAGTCGGCCGCGACCACCGCGGTGGGCACGCGCACCTTCGTGATCGGGTGCAGCGGCGTGGGGTTCGTGACCGCCACGCCCACGATGCCCACGAGCGTGAACAGGCTCGCGGCGAGCGTGTACAGGAAGAACTTGCGGGCCGCGTCGCGCCGCCCGGACCCGGTGCCCCAGCGCCCGATCAGGAAGAACGCCGGGATCAGGGTCAGTTCGAAGAACGCGTAAAAGAGGATCGCGTCGAACGACAGGAACGCGCCCACCATCCCGCCGTGGAGCAGGAACAGGAGCGCATAGAACGTGTGCGGCCTCTCGCGCACGCTCTCCCACGAGACGAGCACCGCGACCGGCAGCAAGAGCGCCGCGAGCGCCACCAGCCACAGGTTCAGGCCGTCCAAGCCGAAGTACGGTTGCACGCGCGGGCCGGGCCGGTCCGGCGGCGCGTCGGTGGCGCTCACGCGGAACAGCGTCCAACTGGTGCGGCCCACGGAGCCGGTCGCGGCGCGCCCGGGCGCGGCCCCGTCGTCGGCCTCGCCCGGCACGAACAGCGCGCGGAACCTCATCAGCGTCTCGTCGCCGCGGTTCCCGGCCCCGATCTTGCTCTGCTCGTCCAGCCACATGGACGCGACCACGCCCACCGGCACCGCGATACCGATGTTTAGCAGTGCCGCCACCAGCGCCGCCCGCCGCGCGAACCGGCCGAACAGCGGCAGCACCGCCGCTGTGACCAGCGGCAGCAGCACCAGCAGCAGCACCAACACGCGGGTGACGGCGTAAATGGACATTTAGGAATACCGGAGTTCCGAGTTCCAGAGTTCCGAGTTCCAGAGTTCCCGTTCGACCGTGGAACTCTGGAACTCGGAACTCATAATTAGCGCGCGATCTTGAACACCACGAACGACAGAAACACCGCCAGCCCCAGCGCCATCGAGAGCGCGTAGAACTGCACCAGCCCGTTCTGGATCGGGCGCACCGCCTCGGCCACGAACCGCGGCACCGACGACACCACCCGCGTAACGCCGTCCAGCGCGCCGTCGAACACGCGCGCGAGGAACGCCAGCACCTCCGCCGGCTTCACGAACACCGCGTAGTACAACTCGTCCACCAGCAACTTGCTGCGGCTCGCGGCGAACACCGGTTCGAGGCCCGTCGGCGCTTTCTCCGCGCCGCCGTTGCGGTAGACGCCCACCGCGAGCGCCACGCCGAACAGCGCCAGCGCCGTGCTCACGCCCATCATCGTCCAGTTCAAGTGGTGTTCCACCGCCCGCGCGCCCTGCACGCGATCGGCCTGCGCCAGAGACGGCGCGGTTCCCAAGAAATCGCCGAACCAGTGCGTGAACGGTTGCAGCGCCGCGCCCGCGCACACCGCCCCCACCGCGAGTACCATCAGCGGGACCGTCATCACCTTCGGCGACTCGTGCGCGTGGTGCCCGGCTTCGTGCGGGATGCGCTCCGGCCCCCAGAACGTCAGCAGGTACGCGCGGCACGTGTAGAACGCGGTCATCAGCGCCGCGGTGCAGGCCACCACGAACAGCAGGAAGTACCCGGCCGAATACGGGCGCTTGCTCTCGCCCGCTTCCACCAGCGCTTCCAGAATCAGGTCTTTGCTCCAGAAGCCGGACAGCAGCGGCAAGCCCGCGAGCGCCGCCGCACCACACAGGAACGTGACGTGCGTGACCGGGAGCAGTTTCCGCAACCCGCCGAACTGCCGCACGTCGATGACGCCGCCCATCGCGTGCATCACACTCCCGGACGCGAGGAACAAGAGCGCCTTGAAGAACGCGTGTGTGAACAGGTGGAACATCGCGGCCGTGACCGCGAACGCCGGGCTGATCGCCCCGCCGGTGCCGAGCGCGAGGAACATGAACCCGAGTTGACTCACGGTGCTATACGCGAGCACGCGCTTGAGGTCGGTTTGCGCGAGCGCGATGAACGCCGCGAGCAGCGCCGTAATGCCGCCGATCCACGACACCGCGATCTGCGCGTCCGGGCACAGCACGAACAGCGGGGCGCACCGCGCGAGCAGGTACACGCCAGCCGTTACCATCGTCGCGGCGTGGATGAGCGCCGACACGGGCGTCGGGCCTTCCATCGCGTCCGGGAGCCACACGTACAGCGGGAACTGCGCGCTCTTCCCGACCGCTCCACAGAAGAGGAGCAAGCAGGCGGTGGTAAGCGCGGCGGTGTCCGGCGGGTTCTTCGCGATGTGCGCGAACACGTCGTTCAGGTTCGTGTGCCAGCCGCCGAGTTGCCAAATCAGGAGCGTACCGAGAATCAGCCCGGTGTCGCCGATGCGCGTGACCAAGAACGCCTTCCGCGCCGCCGCGGCCGCGCTCGGCTTCTCGTAGTAGTAACCCACGAGCAAATACGAGCAGAGGCCGACGCCTTCCCAGAACAGGATCAGCAGGAAGAAGTTGTTCGCCAGCACGAGGCCCAACATGCTGAACACGAACAGGCCCATCACCGCGAAGAACCGCGGGTAGCCCTTGTCGCCGTGCATGTAGCCGGACGAGAACAGCGCGATGAACGTGGCGATGAACGTGATCATGCCGAGCATGATCGCGCTCAGCGCGTCCACGGTGATCGTGAACGTCGCCTTCAGCTTCCCGGCCGCGAACCACGTGATCGGCTCGGAGACGTAGCTCGTCTTCTCCGGCGCGCCGAGCATCTGGTTCAGCAGCAGCGCGCTCAGCACGGCCGCGGTGCCGCACGCGAGCACCAGCGGCAGGTGCGCGTAGTGTTTGAGCTTCGCGTTGCCGGCGCACAGCCACGCGAGCACGGCCGCCGTCAGCGGGAGCGCCAGAATAATGACCGCGAGCGTGAGGGGGTCAGACACGGGCGACCTCCTCGGCGGCGGGTGTGGGGCGCGCGCCCGCGGGCGTCAGCACCGGGTCCGGTTCCATCGCGGGCTTGGGCAGCGGTTCGGTGTCGGTCGCGGCCGGCACGCCGAGCTCGCGCAGGTCTTGCCAGTCGCTCGAATCCAGCGACCGCCGCCGCCGGTACAGGTTCAGGAACAGCGCCAGCGCCACCCCGGCTTCGCACGCGGCGACCGGCAGAATGAACATCACGAACACCTGCCCTTGCAGGTTCCCGTGATAGCGGGCGAACGCGACGAAGTTGATCGCCACGCCTTGCAGCATCAGTTCGGCGCAGAGGAACATCGTAATCAGGTTGCGCCGGGTGAGGAACCCGACCAGCCCGATGCCGAACACCGCCGCGCCGACGGCGAGGAAGTGCCAGAGCGAGAGCGTCACTTCGCCACCCCCTTGCGCTGCGCGACCGCGACCGCACCGACCACCGCGACCAGCAGCAGCGTGCCGGCCAGTTCCACCGCCAACAGGTGTTCCGAATACAGCGACAGGCCGAGCGCGCGAACGTTGGCCGCGGGCAGATCGCCCGTGCCGTACAAGAGCGCCACTTCGTCGCGCAACTTCTGGGCTTTGGCTTTCACCGCGGACGCGTCCGGCTTGTCTTTTTGGAGCGCCGTTTCGAGTTCGGACTCGGTGAAACCGGCGGCCCGCACCCTCGCGGCGCGCGCGAGCGCCTCTTTGGACTGCTGGTCGGGGCGGAACAGCACCGCGGGCGCGGGGCCGTTCGCGGGTGCCTTTTCCAGCCGCACGCGAATCGTACCGGCGTTGTCCTTGCCTTCCTTGGATTGCCCAACCACGGTCGTGAAGTGCGATTGTGCGGCGAGAAACCGGAGAACCACCTTGGCGCGGTCGGCGTTGGTTTTCGCTTCGTCCAGTTGTGCGGCCGCGGCGTCGAGTTCGGTCAGCCCGGCGGCGAGCGCCTTGCGGTCGTCGCCGTTCAGCACCGGGGCCGGGAACCGCGTGTCGAGGCGGTTTTCGTTCGCGCGCGTCTGGTTGGCGTCCGCGGCTTGGCTCGTTTGGTACAGCGCGAACAGCACGAGGCCGGCGAACGCGAACCCGGCGAACCCGCCGTACAGCGGGTCGCGCGAGCGGTCGTTTTCGTCCGACGGGCCGTCGGTCTGCGAGAGCATCAGCACGAACAGGAACGTGACGATGATCGCGCCCGCGTAAATGATGATGGTGGCGGCCATCAGCATCGGGGCGGCGCACAGCAGGAACAGCCCGCAGGTGCTGAGAATGACGAACGCGAACGCGATGGCCCCGCGCGCCGGGTTCTTGTTCGCCACCAGCACGCACCCGAACAGGAGCGCGCCGGCGGAGAACATCCAGAACAGCACGCTTTCGATCACGTTCGGCATCGGGTCGCCGAACCGCCGATACAGAAACGACCCGAACACGACCGCCGCGCCGAGTAGCGCCGCGATGCCGCCGGGCACGAACCGCCCGCTGGGGCGCGGCAGCAGCAGGAAGAAGCCCGCGACGCCCAGCGCCGCGGCGAGGGCGATTTGCCCGCCGGCTTCCTGCGTTTGGGTGAGCGCGTAGAGGGTCATGCGGAGTTCGTGAAGGTTGTCACAAGCTGTTTCGGAGTTCTTATACGGTTGTCGCGCGGGGTGTCAGCCCCCGGCGCGGAAATCCGCCGGAACGCTTCCGCGCGCGGCGCGGTTTCGTTTTGCCCTCTCCCCATTCCGCGCCCGGCCGCCTACTCGTGCGGGGCACGAGCTTCACGGCGACCGGGCGCGGAATGGGGAGAGGGTGGCCGAGTCGAGACCAGACTGCGGAGCAGGCGCAGTCACTCTCAACAAGAGGCCGGGTGAGGGGCGAACAACCAACACCATTCAAAAAATGCCGAACCAGTTGTTCAACTTACCCCTCACCCGGCGGCGAAGCGCCGCCACCCTCTCCCACAAGGGAGAGGGCAAAGGCATCGTCGCCCGCCGGCTTCCCTTTCGCGCCGCGGCGCGCCATGATGGACGCCTGCCGCGCCAACGTCGCGCGCCCGCGCTTCGTTAGAGTCGCATCTCGCGGAGGCCGATCCGTGCCCGCACCCAAGTTCCTCGCCGGCTTGCCCAAGCCGGCACTCTTCGCGCTCTACGGCGCACTCGGCGGCTTACTCGGTGCGCTCGTCCTCGGCGAAGCCGCGTGGGCCGCGCTCCGCCCGCCGCCGCCGAAGGTGATCGAGCCGCCCCCGCCGCCCCCGCAACTCGCTCTGACCGTGTCGCCGCAGGTCGCGGTGTACCAGAACAACGTGAACGCCATCGGCGTTCAGATCGCCCGCGACCAATTCGACGGCCCGGTGACGGTGACGTTCGCCCCCCCGAACGGCGTGACCGCGAAGCCCGTCACGGTTCCCGCCGGTGCGACTTCCGCGCGCGCCGAACTGCTCGCCGCCCGCGACGCCCCGCCCGGCACCTTCCAACTGGAAGCGACCGCGACCAGCGCGAACCCCGCGCTCGGCGCGAGCGCGCGCGTGGAGGTAACGGTAACGCCGCTGCCGCCGGCACCGCCGCGACTCGCGGTCACGGCGTCGCCCGCGGTGCAGGTGCTTCAGGGCGAAACGAGCACGTTCGGCGTGCAAGTGGCGCGCGACGGGTTCGACGGTCCCGTTACCGTGAGTTTCCCCGAACTGCCGGACGGCCTCACCGTCGAACCGGTCACGATCCCGGCGCAGCAGACGCGCGCACAGGCCACCCTGCGCGCGACGCGCAAGTGCCCGCCGATGTCGTGGCAGGTGCCGGTGCTGGCGGAAGCCCCGCTCGCCGGGCAACCGCTCACCGCGCGGAGCGGCACGGCGCTGAAGGTGCTGGAGGTGCCGGAACCGAATCCGCGCGTCGCGCTCACCGCGTCGCCGGAAGTGCTGGTATACGCGCGGGCGAAGAACACGTTGAACGTGAAGATCGCGCGCGGCGACTTCGACGGCCCGGTCACGGTGAGCTTCACCGACCTGCCCGAACACGTCACGGTCGAACCGGTGACGCTACCGCGCGGCACCACCGAAGCGACGGTGACGGTGGCCGCCAGCAAGCTCGCTCAGAAGGGCGCAACGAAAACGTTCGCGGTGGCAGAGGGCAAGCACGCCGACGGGATCGCGCGCGCCGAAGCCCCTGTGCTGGTGCGCGTGGGCGAACTGCCGCCGGACCAGATCGCGAAAGTGGACGTGGTGTTCGTCCTCGACGTGACCGGCAGCATGGGGCCGTTCCTGCAAGGCGTGAAGGACGGCATCAAGGACTTTGCCAACGGGCTGGACAAGTCGAACCTCGACGCGCGCATCGGGCTGCTCGCGTTCGCCGACCGGTTGCGGAACGAAGAATCGGAAGTGCTAAAGTTCGGGACGGGCGACACGTTCACCGACGACCCGGTCGCGTTCCGCAAGGCGCTCGACGGCGTGAAACTGCGCGGCGGCGGCGACCTGCCGGAGAGCAGCCTCGACGGGCTGAACGAGGCCGCGCAGTTCAAGTTCCGCGCGGGCGCGACCAAAGTGCTGCTGCTCATCACCGACGCGCCGCCCAAGGTTCCCGACAAGGACATCAGGAGCGTGGCCGGCGCGGTGGCCGCGCTGGGGAAGCACAAGATCGACCAAGTTCACGTCGTGTCGCGCGAGGAAGACCTGAAGAAGCACTACGCCCCGCTCATCGAGAAGTTCCGCGGCAAGCACTTCGACTTGGACCGCGTGACGCGCGGCGGGGAGAAGTTCGCGAAGCTGCTGCCCGAACTCGGCAAGGCGATCGAGGCTCAAGTAGAAAGCAAGCCCGCGGCGAAGGCGGAAGTCGCGGCCGGGGCCGCGGTGCCGGTGGTGGCGAAGGCCGCCGACGCACCGGTCGCGGTCGCGCCCGACGCGCCGCG
>JALHNS010000384.1 GCA_022843445.1 Gemmata sp. | reverse complement strand
CCGGCCCCATCGGCCCCGGCTCGGGCACCGTGCCGGGCCCGATGGGCCCCGGGCCCGGCTGGCCCGGCCCCATCGGCCCCATCGGCCCCATCGCCCCTTGCGTGCCGAACTGGCCGTCGTCCAACCCGAACGAGTTCAACTTGCTTTGCTGGTTCTGGTAAATGGACCGCCCCGGTTTGGTCCCGGCCACCCGCTGGGCGAACTCGGACTGCGACACCTGCTTCAGGTCCGCCTTCTCGAGCTTCGCGATGTTGTCCTTAATGTCCTTGAGGGTGATCTCCGGGTACTTCACGTTCAGGTCCTTCGCGAGCGCCGGCAGCGGCATGGCGAGCATGTACTCGGGTTTCAGGAAGTACGGGATGTAGCCCTCGTCGAAGTGGTCGGCCACCTTGCGGGTGTCGATCTTCTCGATGTACTTGCGCTCGAAGTCGTAGTTGCCGCTGGTGTCGTCCGGCTTGAGGGGCTTCTCGGGCCAGTCCTGAACGACCCGCCACTCGCCGCCGATGAACTTGCTGACGCGGCGCTGCACCTCGTAGCCGTCGTACCACGGCCCCCAGAGGCGGGCGTCGGCGTCGCTGTTCAGCCGCAGCGCGCGCTTCAGCTCGGTGAGTTGGGCCTTGTACGGCACCACCGCGTGCACGGTCACGAGGCGCAGCGGAATCACCGTCAGCGCCGGCACCTTGCCGTCCTTCAGCGCCTTGTCAATTTCCTTGAGTTTGACGTACTCGATGGCCTTTTCGACGCGCTGCCCCTCTTGGCTCAGGTCGCCGCCGAGGTTGCCGTAGGGGTTCCCGCCGCCGGGCGCCGGCCCGAGCGAACTGCCGCCCCCGCCCGGCCCCATCGGGCCCATCGGCCCCAGCGAACCGCCCGGACCCATCGGCCCGCCGGCGTTGGGGTTCTTCGGTTGGGGGGCTTTCGCTTGCGGGCCGGTCTTGATCCCGCGCAGCTTGTCGTTGAGCACCTTCTGCGCGTCGCGCAGCTTCTTGTCGTCCAGTTTCCCTTCGGCCTTCGTGGTGAGCATGGCGATCGCCGGTTCGCCGCCCAGTTCCACGATGTCGTATCCGGTCATCGCGCTGCGGATCATGTCCACTTGGTGCTCGCGGATACCGAACACCATAGGGTTCTCGCGCTTGGTGTTGGGCGTGCCCACCGGGTCGAACAGCGGCCCGCTCAGGTTGAACTCGGCGGTGCGCGCCGGTTCGAACCCGGGCTTCACCTTGATCCACTCGGCCAGTTCGATCTGGGTCTTGTCGGCCGGGTCCGGCGTCCCGCTGTCGATCTTGGAGTACACGTTCTGCGCGCCGGACTGGAACTTGCGCACGGTGTCGGTCGGGTCCTGCGCGCTGGTCCACTTGGTCGCGCCGTAGATCAGGAACACGACCAGCAAGAACCCGGCGAACCCCATCGCCAAGTGCTCGCCGCGCTTCAGCAGGAAGCCCTTCAAGTCGAGTTTCGCTTTCGCCATAGCTGCACCTCGGTCTGCGTGTCCGTTCGGCGTTCGGGGGCACCCGCGGCGCGGTGCCGCGGGCGGTGGGAGTGCGAGAGTCGCGGGCGGTTCGGGACTAGCGGCGGGCGCGGCGGCGCATTTTGCCACCCTTCGGGTCCGCCGGCACCGGCGGGTTCTGCCCCTTCTCTTTCTCCTTCTCTTTCTCCTTGGCGGCGGCCTCGGCTTCCTTCGGATCGACGTACTTCTCGTACAGCGACACGATGCCGTAAATGCTCAACTCGACCAGCCCGGAGGTGATCTGCGATTCGGAAACCGCGCCGCCCTGCGATTGGCCGCTGTCGTAGCCCGGCCCCATCCCCGGCGGGCCCATCCCCGGCCCCGGCCCGATCGGCCCCGGCCCGATCCCCCCCGGCCCGATCCCCCCCGGCCCAATGGGGCCGAGCGAACTGCCGCCGATCGGGCGCCGGTCGTCCGGGTCCGCGCCGCCGCTGAACCCGAAGCTACCGCGGCTGATCTCGAATTCGCCGCTCTGCCCGGTGCCGCCGCTGGTCGCGGCGACGCCCGCCAGCGCGCCGCGGAACCGCGTCCACGACAGTTGGGTGATCTGGAACCGCAGCGGCGAGTTCGAGAACGCGAGGAGCACGTCCTGAATGTACGACTGATCCACGACCAGCACGAGCGCCACCGGCATGCGGCGCACTTCTTTGGTGAGGTCCAGATACCGCTTCTTCGTGGCCTCGAGCAGTTGCTTGTTCGTGATCGGCCCGCCGTAGGTGCGGCCCGTCGCCTGCGCGCCGCCCGGCCCCGCGCCCGGCTCCGTGCCCGGCCCGAGCACACCCGGCGGGCCGATCGGCCCAAGCCCCGGCCCCATCGGCCCCATCTCAATCATCCCCGTCCCCGTCCCCGTCCCGGCGTTCGGGTCGGCGGGCGGGTCCTTGATGAACTCCGGTTGCTTCAGCGCCGCCGCGGCCGAGCGGCTGTCGAGGTACCCCAGCGCGAGGCCGTCGATCCGCTTGATGGGCACCGTGCGCGCGTCGAACACCTGTTCGACGCGCGCGATCTGGAAGTCCGCACCTTGGAGCGCGACCGGGATGACGTGATCGGGCAGCGGCACCACGGCCGCTTCGTTCGCGAGCACGTCCGCCCCGTTCTCGCGCTTGATCGCGCCGAACCCGGCGAGGTACTCGCCGCCGATCTTGAACTCCATCGGCTGCGCGGTCGGGGCCTTCGAGAACCACACGTTCAGCTTCATGGTATTGCCGTTGCCGAGCAACTGGAGCTTGTCGGTCAGGTTCACCAGTTTGCCGGCCAACCGCCGGGCGTTGCCCTCGGTCACCACTTCCAGTTCCACGGCCCACGTGCGACTGCGGAACACGGCCTTGGTCTTCTCGTCGTCCGGAGTGGGCACGATCCGGCCGGAGGCGTCGATCTTGTTGCCGCGGTCGTCGTAGGTGGTGTCCACCGCGTAGGTGCGGGGGACCAACTTGTCCCGGTCCTCGGGCCGCGGCTCCTCGCGCTTGGCGCGGCGGAACGCGGCCGAGTCGTCGTTCACGGCCCTCACCGCCGAGAGCAGCGACCGCTGCACCCACAGGTCTTCCATCGCCAGCCAGATTTCGTTCGGGTCGATCGCGCCTTCCTTCCACTCGCTCACGTACCGCAACCGGGCCTGCCAGCCGCCGAGGAACTGCGTGGGCGCGACGAGGTCGGCCATGCCGGTGCCCTTCGCGTCCTTTTTGATGTCCTTGCCGCGCAGGCTGGAGTACTCGTTCAGGTACACGGCCGGTTCGCGGAACTCGTCGAACTCGCCCTCGGTGTTGGGCAACGGGTCGCCGAACTTGAGGTTCAGTTTCTCGATCGGCTTGAGCTTGTTGGGCGAGCCGGCGGGCCACGTGTACAGGGCCCTTTGCCGCTCCCAGTTGAACTTGTGCAGCTCTTCCTTTTTGGTGCCCACCTTGGCGAACTCGCGCTCGGCCTCGGCGATCAGGCTCTTGGGCTTCGGGTTGTTCTTCTTGTTGAGGGCGTCCAGAGCGGTCTTGATGCCGCCCTCCTTCTCCTCGATCTTGCCGCCCACGTTGGAGGTCATGGTGCACGCCCCGATGAGCGTGAACAGCGGCGCGAGGCCGAACAGGATCCAGAAGTGGTGCTTCTTTACGGGGCTGTCGCTCTTCATGTTGGCACCGGCGGTGTTCGGGGGTCGGGTTCGGTGCGGGCGCGGCGGGTGGCGGCGACCGGGGACGGAACGGCTGTGTGCGGTGCGGTTACTGTTTGGGCGATTCGGCGGCCGGCGGCGGGGTCGCGGCCGGTTCGCGCCACACGAACATTACCACGAACTCGTAGCGGCGGCGCGTGCTGGTTGGGTCGAGCGGGGGCGCGGGCGCGACCGTCGTCGTCGCCGCCAGCCGGTACGCGTCTTGGTTGCCGCTCAGCGCGTACCACGCCGGCGCGACGGTCGCGGCGGGCGCGGTCGGGGTTCCGGTACCGGGGGTTCCGCCGTCGGACACGCCCGGCGCGCCCGGCTGCGGCCCCATGCCCAGAGGGGGCATTCCGCTCGGCCCGCGCTCGTCGTCGCCGCCGCCGCGCCCCACCAACCCGCCCGCGCCGCCCGCGCCGCTCGCGCCCGCGCCGCCGTTGCCGATGATCGCGTTCAGGAACGAGCCGCGGTTGATGTTGAAGTACCGGTCCGTTTGCGGGTCCAGCACCGGCGCGAACACGTTGTACACGAACGCGTGGCTGATCCGCGGCTTGCCCGCGGGGTCTTTGCCCACCGGGTCCTTCGCGCCCGGAATGAACTTGGCGATCTTGTTCACGGGCTGTTGGGTCTTCGGGTCCAGCGCGTCGGTCTTCGGGTCGGTGAGGCGCACGAAGTGCTCGGTGCGCTGCAGGTTCCGCAGCAGCGCGCGGCGCACGAACAGGGCCCCCTCCTTGTGCTCGGTGAACCCGCGGATCTCGATCACCCAGCCGCTCTCGGTGGGGCCCTTGGGCTTCCAGCGGTTCTTCTCGGCGTCCTTCTCGCGCTCGTCGTCCTTCATGTACAGCGCGATGTCGTTGTTGAACGTGGTCTTCACCTGCGCGTCGGCCGCTTGCAGGAACGCGTTGATGTCGGTGACCCAGCGGGTGTGGAGCGTCTCCACGTTCACCATCGCCAGCGCCGAGGGCATGGCCGATTTGGCGTCCGCCAGCGCCTCGGTGACGGGCACGCCCTTGCGCATGCGGTCGAGGAACCACTCATGCGCCCGCAGGCCCGCGTCGCCCTCGCCCTTCCAAAGCAGCTCTTGGTTGAACGGTTTGACCTTGTCGTCCTCGTTGTGGAACGCCCCCCGCTCGTTCAGGGTGCCGTCCGCGCCCGGGCGCGGCAGGCTCGCGGTGAACACCTCGGCCCACCGCGGCCAGTTGAGCCGCTCCTCTTGCCCGGCGATGATGCTCTTGACGAACTCTTGGTTCTCTTTGGACGATTTCACCTTGTCCGCGAACGCGGCCTCTTGCGCGGAGAACGCCTTGCCCGCCCGCTCGGCCTCTTCGATGCCCTTCTTGATGCCCTCGTCGTTGAGGGCCGCGAACGGTTTCGAGTACCCGGCCGACATGCCCGCGAGGCCCAGCACCAAGAGCGCGGCGGCGGCGGCCGCGAACGGCTTCTTGCGCCGCACCAGCCGGTCTTGTGCGATCTCGCGCGGCAGCAGGTTCGTGAGCAGCCGCGCTTGGCCCAACCCTTGCAGCGCGAGGCCGTAAGCGATGGGGAACGTGAGCAGGTTCTCTTGGAACAGCGGGTCGTTCAGCACCGTATCGCCGGCCAGTTTCTCGAACTTGCTCGGCTTCTTCACGTCCAGCGACAGCTTGTCCGCGAGGTACTTTTGCAGGCCGGGCAGTTTGAACGCGCTGCCGAGGCCCACGAGGTGCGCGACGTGCGCGTCGCGGTGCGTGTTCGTGAAGTAGCCCAGCGACCGCTGCACCTCGCCCACGAAGTCGGTGAGGACCGGTTTGATGGCCTTGAGGATGCTCGCCATGTCCGGGCTTTTCGCGGCGTTGCGCTTCAGGTGCTCGGCCTTCGCGAACGTCAGTTTCAGTTCCTTGGTGAGCGCGCGGGTGAAGTTGTTCCCGCCCAGCGGGATCGGCCGCTGCCAGATGATCTTGCCGCCGTCGGTGATGATCAGGTTCGAGGCGTCGGTGCCCACGTCGAGCACCACCGTACACTTCTTCTTCCCGCGCGGGATCGGGTTCTCGTCCTCCTCGCCCTCGCCCTTGGGTTCGTCCTTCCGCAACAACTCGTAGGTGGCGAAGTTCACCAGCGCGATCGGCGACATCTGCACCAGATGCACTTCGGTCTTGCTGCCCGCGAAGTAGCCCATGTAGCGCGAGATCACGTCGCGCTTCATGGCGAACAGGCCGATCTCGGTTTCCAGCGCGAACCCGTCGATGGCCTCGCCGCCGGACACCTTTTGGAAGTCCCAGACCACCTCGTCGAGCGGGAACGGGATCTGCTGCTTGGCCTCGAACTTCACGATCTCGGCGATGCGCTTTTCTTCGACCGGCGGCAGTTTCACGAACCGCGCCAGCCCGGACTGCCCGGCGATGGCGATCGCGATCTCGTCGTTCTTCACCTCGTTGCGCGACAGGAACTTGTCGAGCGCTTCGCGGATGAGCGTGTCCGGGTCGGCGTCCGGCTGCGACAGGATCTTGGTGTGTTCGACGTAGTCGAACGCGGTGGCGGTGGGCTTGCCGTCGATCAACTCGAGCCGCAGCGCCTTGAGCGCGCACTGCCCGATGTCGATGCCCCAGAAGCCCTTGGGTGCTGCCATGTGCGGTGTCTCCGGGCCGGTGCCTGCGCGTGACGTGAAACCGAGCGCCCGTCCGACGCGCGGCGCGCCGGGTCGGGGTGTTTCTGTTCGGGAGCGAGAACCCGTATGGGTTCACGGTATCATCCGCTCACCCCCACTGTCAACGAACTCAACGCGCGCGAACCGGAATTGTTGGCGCAAGCCGGTTCCCGATCCGCGTTCGTTACGAATGTGGGCCGCCCGAGGGCCCGAACCGGGGCGGTTCACGAAATCTGTACCAGTCGCATCGACGCGGCCCGGTGTTCCGGTCATAATGCCCGGTATGCCCCCCACGCGCGAGCACGCGGAACCGTCGGTCGCCGACTCCACGCCGATGCCCATTCGGGTGGGCGACCTCGCGCCCGGAACCGCCGCGAGCGCCGAACCCGATCCCGCGCTGCCGACCGCGGAAGCGGTGTTCCGTGCCGTGGCCGCGTCCGCCGGGCCGTGGTTTCCGGCCCGGTTCGCGGCCGAAACCGGCGTACCCCGCGAGGCGCTCGACGAACCGCTCGCCGAACTGCGGCTCGCGCACCTGATTACCGTTGCCGATTGGGTGCGGGGCGTGGGGCAGGGCTACGCGCTCACGCCCGAGGGCGAAGCGCTGGCCGCGAACCCCACC
>JALHNS010000383.1 GCA_022843445.1 Gemmata sp. | reverse complement strand
TGCCGCCCGCGCGCCGCGCGACAGCGCGAGCTGTGTGCGGCACGCGAACCCGAACGGGCCGTCACCGTGCCGCGCGACCATCGCCTCAAGGCGCGCCACACCGGGCGGCGTGAGGAAGTGGACGTGGACCGGTTCGGGGCGCACCGCCGGGTGCCGAGCGAGCGCGTGCTCGACCGCGGTGCCGCCCACTTTGGGCAGCGAGTACACGAGGTGGATGTCGGCGAGCGCCTGTTCCAACAGAACACCGGCCGGATTCCAGACCACGCTGTTGTGAAACTGCTCGCGGGCGGCCGGCGGGCCGGTGTGAACCAGCTCCGCCAGTTGTGCGAGTTCGCGGATCGGGTCGGTCGGTGCGTGCGAGCGGGAAGCGGTCACGAGTGCCCTCCGTGGCTGCGGCGGGAAGCACTCCGTTATCGGCGCGCCGGCGCGCGCGCCGCCAACCGTTCGCCCGGCCGGTGCGGGCCGAGTGCGGAAACTGCGCAACGGCGCGCGATTGGGCCGGTCCTCACTTCTTCTTCGGCACCGGCGCGGGGTCCGGTTTTTTCGGCACGGGCGGAACGTACAACTCCGGCACGCCCAGCTTCTTCGCGGCCTCGTTCAGTTTCGCGATGTCGTCCTTCGCGAGCGCCTCGAACTTCGCCACGAGATCGGTGAGTTCCTTCTGAAGTTCGGCGGCGAGTTCCCGCTGCGGTTTGGTGGGCGCGCCGTCGCCGTCGGTGAGGTTCGCCAGCAGCCACGCGAGCTGCGAGTACAGCATCGCCCCGCCCTTCTGCGCGAAGATGTCGTAACTGATCTTCGCCTTCGGGTTGTGCAACTTCTCCTCAATCGCGTCTAGCTTCTTGTTCAGCGCTTCGGTTTGCTTCAGCAGGTCTTTCGCCTCCTCGCGCTCTTTCAGCAACTCGTCGCGCAGGTCGATCTGCTTCTTGATCGCGCGCAGCCGGGCCACGGTGTCGCTCAGTTTCGTGATGTCGTCGCGCACGCTCAGCGCGAGTTCTTGCTGCGCGGTCAGTTCGCCCGTGAGTTTCGGCTGTTCCTTCACCAGTTTGAAGCGCTCGGCGAGCCACCGCGGGTCGGCGCTCACGGTCACGGGCTGCGTCAGCTTCGCGTTGCCGGCGCTCAGGCGCACGGTGTAGGTGCCCGGGGCGACCGGCACGCGGGCGTCGGCGCTGCCCATGTCCACCGCCGCGCCCGGGATCACCTTCGCGCCGTCGTGCGTTAAATCCCACACGAACTTATTTAGCCCCGCGGTCGGTTCCAACTTGCGCTTCGGCGCGTTCGGGTCGTCCTTGTCCTTCTTGTCGTCCTTCGGCGGCGCGCCGGATTCGCGCTTGCCCTTCGCGGTGGCGAGCACGGTGCCCTTCGCGTCGAGCACCTCAATGGTCACTTCGCCTTTGAACGATTCGCCGAGGGAATACCACACGACCGCGCCGGCGTCCGGGTTCTGGCCCGTGGCGTGCGGGGTGAAGCCGCTCGTCGGCCCGCCCCACGTTGCGCGCCACGCGGTCGACGGTTGCACCGCGAACAGGTGCGCCGCCTTCTTCGCAATCGCCGGTGTGGTGTCGCGCACCGGCGTGAGGTCGTCGAGAATCCAAATCGCGCGCCCGTGCGTGCCGACCACGAGGTCGTTGTCCTTCACCACGAGGTCGTGAACCGGGACCGTCGGGAGGTTCAGTTGCAGGCTCTCCCACGTCTTGCCGGCGTCGCGCGAGAACTGCACGCCGCGCTCGGTGCCGAGGTACAGCATTCCCTTGCGCTTCGGGTCTTCGCGCACCACCTTCGCGTGCGCTCCGGTGTCCAAGCCTTCCACGATCTTCGTCCACGTTTTGCCGAAGTCGGTCGTCTTCCACACGTGCGGCTTGTAGTCGTCCATGCGGTGATTATCGACCACGAGGAACGCGGTGCCGGCGGCGTGCGGGCTGGCCTCAATACACGACACGGTGCCCCAGTCCGGGAGTTCGGGCACGTTCGCGGTCACGTTCGTCCACGTTTTGCCGGCGTCGCGCGAGAGGTGAACCAAGCCGTCGTCGCTCCCGGCCCACAGCACGCCCTTATCGAGCGGCGACTCGGCGAGCGCGAAGATGGTGCAGTAGATTTCGGCCCCGGTGTTGTCGCCGGTGATCGGCCCGCCGCTCCACTGCTGCTTCTGCTTGTCGTTGCGCGTCAGGTCGTTGCTGACCTTCTCCCACGTTTGGCCGCCGTCGCGGGTGCGGAACAGCACGTTCGCGGCGTGGTACACGGTCTTCGGGTCGTGCCGCGAAATCAGAATCGGCGCGGTCCACTGGAACCGGAACTTCATCTTCGCCGGGTCGATGCCGCTCGCGTTGAACTGGTTCAGCGTGACGTTGCGCGCCTGCCCGGTGCGGTGGTTGTACTGCGTCATGATGCCGCCGTATTCGCCCGCGTACACCACATCGGGGTCCGTTGGGTCGGCGAAGGCGTAGCCCGCTTCGCCGCCGCCGACGGTGTACCAGTCGCCGAGGCCGATGCCGCCGCTGCGCAGCGAGTTGCTCGGCCCGCTCGCGCTGCCGAGGTCTTGTAGGCACGCCATCACGCGATACGGCGTGCGCGCGTCCACGCTCACGTGATAGCACTGCGAAATGGGCAGCGCCGGTGCGTGCCACGTCTTCCCGCCGTCGGTGGTGATGTCCACGCCCCCGTCGTTCGCGTTAATCATCCGCTGCGGGTTCTTGGGGTCGATCCACAGGTCGTGGTGGTCGCCGTGGTGCGGTCCGTCGATCTCGTCGAACGTCTTCCCGCCGTCGATGCTCTTGAGTAGCGGCACCTGCGGCGCGAACACCGTGTCCGCGTTCGTCGGGTGAACGGTGAGCGTGCTGTAGTACCACGCGCGCTGGCGAACGGGGCGCGTGTCGTTCACGTTCGCCCACGTTTCGCCGCCGTCGTCCGACCGAAACAGCCCGCCCTTGTCCGCTTCAATAATTGCGTAGACTCGTTTAGAGTCGCTCGGCGCGACCGCGACGCCGACCTTGCCCCACGGCTTCGGCGGCAGCCCGTTATCGCCCTTTGGCTTTTTGTTCTTGTCCTTTGGTGCTTCGGCCAGCGATTCCCACGTGTCGCCACCGTCGCGCGACACGAACAGGTCGCTGCCGGGGCCGCCGCTGGTGTGCTCCCACGGGCGGCGGCGCGTCTGCCAGAAGCCCGCGAACAGCACGCGCGGGTTGTTCGGGTCGAAGCACACGTCGCTCGCGCCGGTCTCGTCGTTCTTGAAGCACACGCGCTCCCACGTCTGCCCGCCGTTGGTGGTGCGGTACACGCCGCGCTCGCTGTTCGGGCCGAAGGCGTGGCCGAGGACCGCGGCGAAGCACACGTCCGCGTTCTTCGGGTGAACCGCGAGCGCGCCGATCTGCCCCACCTGCTTCCACACGTGGGTCCACGTCTTGCCGGCGTCGGTGCTGCGGAACAACCCCGCGCCCGGCGATACGTTCCCGCGAATGTTCGCCTCGCCCGTGCCCACATACACCACGTTCGCGTCGCTCGGCGCGACCGCGATGCTCCCGATGCTGCTGGTGGGTTGGTCGTCGAAGATCGGCTTCCACGAGATGCCGCCGTCGGCGCTCTTCCAGACGCCCCCGCTGGCGGTGGCCGCGTAATACGTGAGCGGATCGCCCGCGACGCCGCACGCGCGACTCACGCGCCCGCCGGCGAACGGCCCCACGAGCCGGTACTGCGCCGCCGCGAACGGCTTCGGCTCCTCGGCCGGTGCCGAGTGTGCGAAGGAAGCGAGCGCGAGCAGTGCGAGAGCGGAACGGAAGTTCATGTGCGCGGCCCGAAGTGTGACAATCGCTCCAGATTGCCCATCTTAAAAAGCGGCCAGACGAAGCCAAGCGCGAACCGGCGCACCGGGCACGCGATTCGAGCGGCGCGACCGGCACAACCGGACTCCGCGGCGCGCACTTCATGGTAGTAGGCACGCTCCGCGTGCCGTGTGTTCGGGCCGCTGAAATTATGCGACCGTGCGCGTCACTTTCCGCGCCCCACAGAACGGCACGCGGAGCGTGCCTACTACCATGAAGGCCATACACTTTCACTTTGTTCCACCGCACGCGAGGTTCGCACATGTCCGTTTCGTGGCGCGGGGTGTTCCCCGCGGTTTGTACGCAGTTCCACGCCGACTACTCGCTGAACGTGCCCGGCACGCTCGCGCACATCGACGCGATGCTCGCGGCCGGCGTTCACGGCCTCGTGATGATGGGTAGCGTCGGCGAGAACACCACGCTCGAACTCGCCGAGAAACAAGACCTGCTGAAGGCGACGCTCGCGCACGTGAACAAGCGCGTGCCGGTGCTGGTGGGCGTCGCGGAGTACACCACCGCGCAGGCGTGCCGCTGGGCCGAGAGCGCCGCGAAGCTCGGCGCGGACGGCCTCATGGTGCTGCCGCCGATGGTGTACAAGGGCGACGACCGCGAGACGCTCGCGCACTTCCGCACCGTGGCGAAGGCGACCGCGCTGCCGATCATGGTGTACAACAACCCGCCCGCGTACAAGGCCGACATTTCGCCGGAGATGTTCGCCGAAATCGCCGACGAGCCGAAGTTCGCGTGCATCAAGGAGAGCAGCGACAACCCGCGGCGCATCACGGACATCATCAACCTCACCAAAGACCGCTACGTGATCTTCGCGGGCGTGGACGACTTGGTGGTGGAGTGCTTCGCGCTGGGCGCGGTGGGCTGGGTGAGCGGCCTCGTGAACGCGTTCCCCGCCGAGAACCGGCTGCTGTGGGATTTGCTGCTCGCCGGGAAGTGGAAAGAGGCGATCGACGTGTACCGCTGGTACACGCCGCTGCTGCACCTCGACACGCACCCGAAGCTGGTGCAGTACATCAAGCTGGCGAGCGCCGAATGCGGGTACGGCACCGAACTGTGCCGCCCGCCGCGCCTGACCCTCGTGGGCGAGGAGCGCGAGCGCGTGCTGAAGCTGATCCGCGCCGCCATCGCGACGCGCCCGACGAAGTAGCCCGGCGCGTGAGCGAGGGTGCCTCAGCCCCGAAGGGGCGGGGCAACGTAGCCCGGTGCAACGCACCGGGTTCGGGTCACATCGGATTGGCAGGCTGAAAGCGATAAGCTTCGGGGTACATATGTGGCGTCGTTGTTCCCGGTACGTTGCACCGGGCAATGTTGTCTCGCCCCTTCGGGGTGAAAAGCCGGTCGCCCCTCACACACACACTTCGAGTGTGAGGAAGTTGTCGGGTTCGGTCGCGTAGAGCGCCGCGGCGGCGCGCAGCGTCTTGATGCGGTCGTCGTGCCACGGGTTTTCGAGCGCCGGCATCTCGGTCGCGTAGGGGAACTCGCGCAGCAGTTCTTCGCGGATCAGCATCGCGCGCACCTTGCGAATGCGCTCTTCGCCCACCAGTTCGCACGTGAGGAACAGCGCGTACTTCACGGTCGTGACCGGCAGGCCCGCGTCGCGCCGAACGTGCCCCTCCACGAAGTGTTCGGCGACCGCGTTGAGCACGAAGTTCAGCAGGAACCAGCGGTCCTCTTTGGCGATGGGCATGATCGGGTTGTCGGCGGTGGTGCGGCGCGCCGCGGACCACACCTTCGCCACCGCGAGCGGGTTCAGGAACATTTCCTCCAGCGACCGCTCCATCACGGTGCGGATCTTCAGCGCGCCGCCGGCGAAGATGTTCAGGCTGACCGTGACGCGGTCGAGGAACTCTTTGGCGAGCCACTGCTTGCGGGCGCGGTGCCGCGCCCACCACCACGTCGCCACGAACGTGACACCGGACGTGCTCGCGGCCACCAGAATCGTGACGACGACGCGCTTGGTGTACTCGTCGGAGATTTCGGGGCCGTTGAGCGCGAGCAGGGCGAGCATTCGCGGGCCTCTGTTGAGTGCGTGCCGCTTCACTTGGGTGCAATCTCGCGGCACGCGGGTGCGTGCGCTCGCGGCTCGTGCGCCACGGAGAAGTACGCACTACTCGTCGTTCTTTTTCCACACGCGGAGCAGGTTGGCGAAATCGTCGCGCCACAGCGGACCGTCGCGCCAGTCCACGCGCTCCCAGATTTGCCGCTTCGTGGTCGCGGGCAGCGGCGCGCCCACCGCCAGCCCCGCGAGGTCGGCTTCGCTCCGCGCCAGCACCATCCACTGCGATTCGGTTTTGCCGTCGGCGCGCTCGGTGTCGCTCGGCGTATCGTGGCAGTACCGCACCGCCAGTGCCGGGCTGTGGTCGTCCGCCAAGCGCCGGATCAACGGCTTCAGATCGAGATGGTTGTTCGAGATGTGCAGCGCCACGAGGCCGTTGGGGCGCAACTTCGACACATAGAGCGCGATGGCCTCGCGCGTCAGCAGGTGAACCGGGATCGCGTCCGAACAGAAGCCGTCGAGGACGATCACGTCGAACGTCGCGTCGGGCACTTTGGAGAGCTGCCGGCGGGCGTCGCCGAGCACCACGTCGCACTCGCCGCGACAGTCCGAGAGGAACCGGAAGTACCGTTTGTCGCGCGCGACGCGCACCACCGCGGGGTCGATCTCGTAGAAGGTCCACGTCTCGCCCTTGCGCGCGTAGTGCGCCACCGCGCCCGTGCCGAGGCCCACCACGCCCACGCGGTGCGTGCGCTCCGGCGGCAGGCACGCGAACAGGTGCCCGACCGGGCCGCGCTGGTGATAGTACGTCATCGGGCGCGGGCGGTCGGTCTTCTCGTCGGCGCGCTCTTGCCCGTGCATCGTGGTGCCGTGAATGAGCCGGATAAACTTCCCGTCCGGCGATTTCGTCACGCGAATCACGCCGAAGAAGTTGCGCTCCATGTGCAGCGTTTCGCCGAAGTGCTTGTTGTCCAGACTGCCGGCGACGAACAGCGCCGCCAGCGACAGCGCGTAGCGGGCCGGCTTGCGCACCAGCGCGAACGCGGCCACCGCGGGCAC
>JALHNS010000382.1 GCA_022843445.1 Gemmata sp. | reverse complement strand
GATGCCCCAACCGGTGCCCCCGGACGGCGCGCTCGCGCTGCCGCGCCCGGTCGCGCCGCCGCAACCGGAACTGCCCCCCGCGCCGCCGGAATTCATGATCCCGCCGTCGGGCCTCGGCGTGTCCAAGCACGGCACCTTCGGGTCGCCCCCGCTGCGCATCTCGCGCGACTGGCCGACGTTTCGCGAACTGCATTCCGGCGCGGGCATCGACGAGCACGGCTACAGTTCAGGCGCGGGCCGCGAACCCGGCGCGTTTCAGCGGTTCTTCGTGAGCGGCGAGTACCTGCTGTGGTGGCTGCCGGGCTTCGCCACGCCGGTGCTCGGCACCACGAACGCGAACGCCGCGCGCAACGGGTTCCTCGGCGAACCGGGCACCACCAGCTTGCTCGGCCCGGGGCCGTTCCTCGACAGCACGCGCCAAGGGTTCCGCGTGCGGGCCGGCGCGTGGTGGGAAGAGGCCGGGTGCGGCATCGACGCCGGGTTCTTCTTCCTCGGCAACCGGTCGCGCGACGTGGCGTTCGGCCCCGATCAGTTCCCGCTCATCACGCGGCCCATCTTCGCGCCGAACCCGATGCCCAACGGCCAACCGGTGGGCGAGAGCGGCGAAGCGGTGAGCGTGCCGGGCGTGCTCCGCGGTACGCTGAGCGCGCGGGGCGAGAGCCGACTGTGGGGAATCGACGTGAACCTGCGGAAGTGCTGGTTCGCGGAGTGCGACCGGCGCGCGGAGTGGTTCGTGGGCTACCGGCACCTGAACCTGCGCGAGCGGCTCACCATCACCGAAGACATCACCGTGATCGGGGACGGCACCGCGCGCGGCGTCGCCGTGACCGACCCCGTGGGCACGCGGGTGTTCGTGCAAGACGACTTCCAGACGCGCAACGCGTTCCACGGCGCGCAATTCGGCGTGCGGTACGAGCGCCGCTTCGGCGCGTGGGACTTCGACGCGCGCGCCTCGGTGGCGCTGGGCACCACGTATCAGGCGCTGACGATCGGCGGGTTTCAGGCGCGGCAGCGACCGACCGGCGACCCGATGTTCTTCCGCAACGGCGGGCTGCTGGCGGCGCAAACGAACATCGGGCGCTTCACCCGCGACCGGTTCAGCGTGGTGCCGGAACTGACCCTGAACGCGGGCTATTGGGTGACGCCGAGCGTGCGCGTGTTCGCGGGGTACAACCTGCTGGTGTGGACGAACGTGATTCGACCGGGCGACCAGATCGACCGCGTGGTGGACGTGACCTTCGTACCGAACGGCCCGATGATGGCGGTGCCGTCGGGGATGAACCGCCCGCGCCCGACCTTCACGCAGCGCGACCTCGTGGTGAACGGCGTGCAGTTCGGCGTGGACTGGCGCTGGTAAGAGAATAGTCGTTAGTGGGAAGTGGACCGTGTGCAGTGAAGACAGGAAGCAAGGCAGTCGGCCTCGTGAGCCGCGAAACCCGTCTTCGCTGCACACGGTCCACATCCCACTAACCACTTCCAAAAAGCGAACCGCCGGGGGTAGATACGCCCCCGGCGGTCCTTTGTGGGCGGCCGGCTTACGGTCCACCCGTGTGCGGCCGTTAAGACAGCCGGCCCTTCGTACATTGGTCGTAACTCACAAGACCACCTCCTTTCACCAAGCCCCGCCGCGAGCGCCCGCGACCAGCGAGCGCCGTTGGCCTTTAGTCCGTCGCGCCACGGTTGCGCGACCCGTCGAGCCGCTTGAAATTTACACGATCTTCGCGGATCGCGGAAGTGGCGCGCGCGAATTTTTCCGCGCGCCGCGCCCGAACCGCCCGCGCGACCGGCGCTCACTTCACCACCACCGCGAGGCCCGTCAGCTTGCCCGCGAACGCGGGCGCTTTCGCGTAGGCCGTCACCGGTTGGCCCGCGTCGTGCCCGACGCTGAACGCCTCTTGCGGTTGCCGCGGAATCACCCCCGCGCCCTTCGCCTTCACCGCGTCCGCGTCGCCGGCCTTCAGCGAGAGCGTGCCATCGGCCGCGAGCGCCGCCACCAGTTTCACCGGGCCTTTGCCCAGCGCCGCGGATTGCACTTCGGTCACGGTGTCTTGGCTCGTGCGCACCGCGAACACCGCGCGCCCGTCCTTCAAGTGAAGCGCGTAGCCGAGTGAACTGCCGCCGTGCGCGACTACGATCGCGTTCGGTTGCGCCGTGTCGATGGTGCAACTCAGCTCGAACGCTTTACCGGCCACCTGCGGGGCCGCGGCGGTCGGCACCGTGTCGCCGAGTTTCAGGGCCGCGAGGTCCGCGGGCTTCGCGTCCTTCGCCTTCGGCGCGGGTTCGGTCGGGTACAGCGTTTGCGGGTTCGTGACGGTGCCCGCTGGGCGGCGCGCGGTCGGTTTCGCACCGCCGATCTCGTCGCTCATCTTGGTTGCGAGCGCCTTCAACTTCTCCACCACCGCCGGGTTCTTGTCGGCGACGTTGGTCGTCTCACCGATGTCGGTATCGAGGTTGTAGAGGCGCAGCGTGCCGGTCTCGCCCGGTTGTGCGGCGACGGCGAGTTTCCACGGCCCCTGCCGCACGGCTTGCAGGTTGTAGCCGGAGAAGTAGTAGTGCGCCTCGCGCGTGTGCTCCTTCGCTTTGCCGAAGAGAACCGGCGAAAGGTCGCGGCCGTCGATCACCGGCTCCGCGGGTACTTTGCCGCCGGCCACCGAAACGAACGTCGGTAGGAAGTCGATCGTCCCCGCGACCGCGCCGCTCTCGGCCTTCGGCGCGATCTTGCCCGGCCACCACGCGATGGTGGGCACACGCACGCCGCCCTCCCATGTGCTGCCCTTCCCGTTGCGCAGCGGTTTCGCGCTGCCGCCGTCCGCGCCCTTCACCAGCCACGGGCCGTTGTCGCTCGTGAACACGACGAGCGTGCGCTCACTCAGTTTGAGTTCGCGGATCGTGTCGAGCACTTGGCCCGTGCTCCAATCTACCTCTTCGACCCAATCGCCGAACCGCCCGTTCGCGGACTTGCCGCGGAACTTTTCGCCCGCGTGGATCGGCGTGTGAACCGCGGTGTGCGGCAGGTACAGGAAGAACGGCTTGTCCTTGTTCGCGCGAATGAAACTCACCACTTCCGTGGTGTACTTCTCCACAATCGTGCTCTGCTGCTCGTCGGTGAGCAGTTCGCTCACTTTGTCGTCGCGCAGCAGCGGCACGACGCGCTCTTTGGTGCCCTTCGCCGCGCGTTGCATGTCGTTCGAGTACGGGATACCGAGGTAGCGGTCGAAGCCCTGCTTGGTGGGGAGGAAGTCCGGTTGGTCGCCGAGGTGCCACTTGCCCACACACGCGGTCGCGTAGCCGAGTTCTTTCAGGCGCTCGGCGACGGTGACTTCCTTCGGGTGCAATCCGTTCGGCCCGGCGGGGAAGAACACGCCCGGCACCGAGACGCGCGCGCCGTAACACCCGGTGAGCACCTGCGCGCGCGACACCGAGCACACCGGGGCCGCGTAGAAGCTGGTGAGCTTCATGCCTTCGGCGGCCATGCGGTCGAGGTTCGGCGTCTTCTGTTTGGTCGCGCCGAACGGCCCGATGTCGGCGTAGCCCAAATCGTCCACGAACACGACGACGATGTTGGGCTTCGGGTCGGCCGCGGGCGCTTGCGCGGCGCACAGCGCGAGCGCCGCGAGGGCGAAACGGAAGTGCATGAGCGGAACTCCGGGAGGGTGTCGCGCCAGTATACCCGTTTTGGGCGTTGCCGGGCGCGCGGCGCGCCGCCACAATGCCGCCATTCCTTTCCACGTTGAGATGCGCGCAATGAAGATCGGCATGAACCTGCTGCTGTGGACCGGCGGCGTGACGGCGGAACACTTCCCCCTGATGGCGCAGATCAAGGCCGCCGGGTTCGACGGCGTCGAACTGCCGGTGTTCGGCGGCACCCCCGCGGACTACAAACCGATCCGCGCCGAGTTGGACAAACTCGGCCTCAAATGCACCACCGTCACCATTCTGACGAAGGAAACCAACGCCATCAGCCCGGACGCGGCGGTGCGCGCGAAGGCGCTGGAGTGGCTCAAGACCGTCGTCGAAATCAACCACACGCTCGGCGCGGAAACCGTCGTCGGGCCGTACCACTCGGCTATCGGCGAGTTCAGCGGCTCCGGCCCCACCGCCGACGAGAAGAAGCGCTCCGCCGACGTGCTGCGCCAAGCCGCCGAGTTCGCCAAGCAAGCGAACCTGATGATGGCCGTCGAGTACCTGAACCGGTTCGAGACGTACCTGCTCACCACCGCCGCGCAAGCGGTCGAGATGGTTCACATGGTGAACCACCCGAACCTGCGCACGATGTACGACACGTTCCACGCGCACATCGAAGAGAAGAGCCAAGCCGCGGCGGTGCGGACGCTCGCCCCGGTGCTGGCGCACGTTCACATCAGCGAGAACGACCGCGGAACGCCCGGCACCGGGCAGGTGAACTGGAGCGAAGCCTTCGGCGCGCTGAAGGAGGTGAAGTACGACGGCTGGCTCACCATCGAGGCGTTCGGCCGCGCGCTGCCGGACCTCGCCGCCGCGACGAAGGTGTGGCGCGACCTGTTCCCCACACCGGACGAGGTGTACCAGAAGGGCATTCAGTTCATCAAATCGCGGTGGGCCGCGTAACTGTTCAGATCAGATAGGTGGCACAGGCTTTCCAGCCTGTGCTGCTTTGGGGCGCGTCGGAGCACAGGCTGGAAAGCCTGTGCCACCAATAAACCGAGAACCGATTTACGCGGTCGCTCCGGCTGCGCCGGCCGAACCGAATCCCCTTCGCGCGACCTGCGCCGCGCCCGCGCGCAGCGCCGTTCGCGCTCCGCGTCCCACCGTTGACGTCCGACATATAGTGGGACGCCGACAGGAGGTTCGCGGCATGCGGTTCACTGCTCGTCTCTTCGCCATCGCTACAACCGGTCTCGCGTGCGCCGTCGGCGGCGCGGGTGCCCAACCCCGCCCGGCTCCGCCGGCCGCGCAACCGGCCCAACCGGCACAGCCCGCGCCGTGGGCGAACAAGTTCTTCCTGCCGGACATCGCCACCAACCGCGACCAGCCCGCGCCGGCACTCATCACGCACAACTTCGGCGACGTGCCGCACGGCACCCTCTGCGCGCACAAGTTCACGATCACGAACATCTACGACGTGCCGATGCAGATCACGGACGTGCGCAAGAGTTGCTCGTGCCTCGACTACGTCCCGATGACCAAAGTGCTGCAACCGAACGAGACGGCCGAGTTCACGGTGACGATGAACACCGGCAAGTTCGTGGGGCACAACGCGCAGACGTTTTACGTCACCTTCGGGCCGAAGTTCGTGTCGGTCGCGGCGCTGCGCGTGTCGGCGACCAGCCGCACCGACGTGAGCGTGAACCCGGGCGCGGTGACGTTCGGGCAGGTGCCGCAGGGCACCCGCGTGGCGCAAACGGTGAGCGTGAAGTACACGGGCCGCACCCGCGACTGGAAGCTCACGGAAGTGGTGCCGCACGCCGCGCCGTTCGACGTGCGGTTCACCGAGACGGGCCGCGGCGGCCCGCTCCGCGGCGGCGCGGAGTACGCGGTGGAAGTCGCCCTCAAGCCGGACGCGCAACCGGGCACCCTCTCCGAACAGATCACCCTCAAAACGAGCGACAGCGCGAACCCGCTGGTGACGCTGAACGTGACCGCGACCGTGGTCGCGCCGCTGGAGGTGGCACCGAACCGCGTGCGGCTCGAAGCGCCGGTGGGCGAGACCGCGACGTTCCGCGTGCTGGTGCGCGCCGCCAAGCCGTTCAAGATCGTGGGCGTCGACGGCGCGGGCGACGGCATTTCCGTCGAAGCCCCTGCGACGACCGCGGCGCTGCCGGTGCAGGCGCTCACGGTGAAGTTCGCCCCCACCAAGCCGGGCGCGGTGGCGCGCCAGTTCCGCGTGCGCACCGACTTCGCCGGCGACGCCAGCGCCACCCTCTCGGTGGAAGCAGAGGGCACGAAGTAATCCTTCCCGACGAGCCGGGCGCGTGAGCGACGGTCCTTCTCCCGTTGCTCACGCGCCCGGCTCGTTTGCCGCGGGCGGCGTTCCCCTTCCGGCTTGCACGTAGTCCGCGCGCAGCGCCGCGTACTCTTCCGCCGTCAACTCGTCGATCGCGTCGTCCGGCGGTGCGGCGCAGGGGGCGCACTTCGACGCCTCGTACTGCTTGAAGATCTGCTTCAGGAACGGCACGCACCACCCGCACCCGGTGCCCGCGCCGCCGCACATGGCGAGTTGGCTCGCCACCTTCGGCGCGTTGTGCCGCGCCCAGTTCACCAGCTTGCGCCGCGTCACGTGGAAGCAGTAACAGATTTTGTCGTCGAGGGTCATCGGCGGCGCTCGAATAAGAGGGTGACGGCGTTCGTTCGTATTATCCGCTGTGGGGCCGCGGGTCCGCAACCGTGAAGGGCGCGCAATGAACCGCCGCGTGGTGCTGTGCGGGTTGGGCCGCGTCGGGCGGCGGGTGCTCGAATCGCTCCGCGCCGCGGGGCACGACGTGCGCGCCATCGACGCCGCGGCCGATGCCGCGGACCCGGCGCTCGCGGGCGTTACGGTTTTCAAAGGCGACTGCCGTTCGGTCGAGCTGCTCGAGCGCGCCGGCGCGAAAGACGCGCTGGCGGTGGTCATCGTCACCTCCGACGACCTCGTCAACATTTCGACCGCGGTCACGGTGCGGCGGCTGAACGCGACCGCCCGCGTCGTGGTCCGCATGTTCAACCAGAACCTCGTGAACCGGCTCGCGGGCGCGGTGAAAAACACCGTCGCGCTCAGCGTCTCGGCGCTCGTCGCGCCGCACGTCGCGCTCACCGCCGTGAGCGGCGACACGCTCGGCACCTTCAAAGTGGCCGACGACCCGCGCCAAGTGGCCGAACTGCTCGTCACCGAAGGCTCCGAACTGGCCGGGGCGCGCGTGAGCGCCGCCGCCCGCGCCGCCGACGCGGTCCCGCTCGCGCTGCTGCCCGCGC
>JALHNS010000381.1 GCA_022843445.1 Gemmata sp. | reverse complement strand
CACTGTAGGAGTTGCTGAGATGTTTCAAGCGTACATCATGTGGACTGATGGCAAGTGGTATCCGGTCGGCCCGCCGATGCGGACCCGGGATGATGCCGAATGGGAGTGCGGGAAGTGGAAGATGCGGAACGATACGCGGCGGGATAACGATTTCGCCGTGCGGAAGATCGAGCCGGAAGACACCACGTTTACGGAACGCCAGTGAAGATTAAGCACCGGTTCGGGTATGTGCTGCACGTTGAACACATGCCGTCTATGGCGTTCATCACGCGAGCCGGCCGCACTGTCGCGGCCGGTTCGTATCTGGCGTGTATCAAGTGGCTTGAAGCGAGAGGAATCATATGAGCAAGGGTAACAAGATCGTACCGCTACGGATTCCGCCGGATATGCTGGCGGAAGTGGAGGAGCGGATTGCCCGGCGGAACGACGCGACCGCGGCGGAAATCTGGACACTCAGCGGTTACATCCGGCACTGTATCGCGTCAGACTTAGCGCACGCCCGGCGTTCGCGGAAACGCGTCAAGTCGCCCGCGAAGCCGGTCGATGAAAGTTCCGCACCGCAAACCGGCCAAACCGGCCAAGAGGAAGGAAGCAATTAATGAGCGCAGAAGAGTACACCGGCGATCCGGCGTGCGAACGCCTCGCCCGCGATGCAATCCGCGACCCGGACCCGGAACCGAACGAAGAACCGGCGTTCCCGCGGCCCCGCATCTACCGCACGCTCCGGCCGGTGCCGGAAACCGTGTGGTATCTCGATGAAATGGAACTGTGTCGGATTCGCGGAGATGGTGCAATCACGGTGTCGAAGCACAAGTTCACCCCGCGACAAGCCGCGGCACTGCTCTCCGCACTGCTCACGCACTGGCAGACGCAGCAGACGGACGACCGGCCTACCGAAAGCATGGTGGAAGACATCCTGCACCGCCTCGACATGAGCTTGTGATACACGCCGCGGCGGAAGTGGTGCGACCGCCGCGGCGAACTTCCGCACCCAGAGGTATGAGCTATGGACTTGAACGACGAACTGCCGGCGCTCCAAGAGCCGGCGAAGCGGCCGAAGAAAGGCGACATGGTGGCCGAACTGAAGAAGCGTCTGGCCATCGCCGAAGCCGCCGCAGAGATGCACGGCAAGGCCCGCAGCGATGCGGAGAAGGCCCGCCGGTTGGCGGAAAAGGAAATCGCGGCGATCAAAGACGAGCTCCTGAAGTTGACAGCGGGCTAATCGCGTGTCAGGTTGAAGGAACCTTGTGGCGTCACCTGCCACGCACAAAAGCCAGAGTGGTGAGTCTGGCCGGCTTGCGGCCGTACTGCCTTCTCACGGAGTGTGTGCTATGCGAATCGTGTACCTGTTCCTCGCGCTCGCGTGCGTGCTGATCGCGTCGGGCCGCGTGCGGGCCGACGAAATCAAGGTGTCGGTGAAGGAGAGCGGCCCGACCTCGCCCGGCCTGTTCACCCGCCTGAGCCAGTGGAACGCGGAGCGCGCGCGGGTGAAGTGGGTGAAGCCGCAGCCCGCCGCGGCCCCGGCCCCGGCCGAGCGGAAGCCCGAACGCGTCGCGGCCGAAGCGCCCGAGCAGAAACCCGCCGCGGCCCCGGTCCCGGCGAAGCAACCGCTCCGAATCGTGATCGAGCGGAACTGACCATCCCCAGACGCCTAGCGCGTCAGGCCGGGCGAGCGTGTCCATCGCCACGCTTGCCCGGCTTCTTTCTTACACGAGGTTATCACGATGGGACGACCATCCGAACGCAAGGGATACGTATACTGCCTGCACTTCGACCGCAAGTTGAAGCACGCACAGCACTACGTCGGCTGCACAACGGACCTGCGAGCGCGACTGATAACGCACGCACAGGGCCGCGGCGCAAAGATCGTGAAGGAAGCCGCCGCACAGGGTATCGAATTCGTCCTTGCCGCGGTCGGCGAGTGCAGCGTTGCCGCAATGCGACGCCTTGAGCGGCAAGTGAAGAACTGGCACGGTTCCGGGTGCTTCTGCTCACACTGCACGCCCACGCCGCGGGCGATGCCCGGCACGCGGTCGCTTCCGATGAGCGCGTGCCGGTTCCCGCTCGATTCGGCCACGCTCCGCGACCTATGCCCGGTGCCCGCACCGCCGACGTTCCGCGTGACCAGCGACGCGGACTCGTTCAAGGTGCTTTCGGCAATGAAGACGCTCATGCAGGCGAACAAGGATTGCCTCGGCTTCATTCCGGTGGGTGGAGACGGTGGCCTAACGCTGTCGATCCTCGCGGGCCGCGTGATCGTCGCCGAATCGGACGGGTTGATCGTCGGCTTTCTGGCTTGGACCGAGAACCCCGACAGCGTGCAGATCCAGCAGTGTGTGACCGCGGACGCGTGGCGTCGGTGCGGGATCGGCCGCGGCATGGTCGCGGAACTGGAAAGCCTTCGCCCCGGAAAGCCGCTCCGGTGCAAAGTTCGCGACGACCTCGCGGCGAATGAGTTCTGGCGCGGCATCGGCTTTCAACTGTACGAACACACGACGCACGAAACGAGTGCGGCGCAACTCAACTCCTACCGAAAGGAAGTGTTCTGATGTACGAGGCGAATCTGAAGGGCATGTTCCGCGAGACGAAGGACGGCCCGGAGCGCATGTGCAACTTCCAAGCATGGATCACACGGGAAGTGCGAATCATCGACGGCGCGAACAGCGTAACGACGCTCACGCTCGCCGGCCAGATCGAGAACCCCGACCAAGAGGGCGAAGCGCTCCCGCTACCGGAAACCGAAGTGTCCGGCGACGCGTTCCCGTCGATGCAGTGGGTTATGAACGCGTGGGGCGTGCGGTGCGTCATCTCGCCCGGTTCCGGTATCAAGGAAGACCTGCGAGCGGCAATCCAGTACAGCAGCAAACCCGCGGTGCAGATCGTGTACCGCCAAACCGGATGGGTGCAGCACAACAAACAGCGCGTGTACCTGCACGCCGGTGGCGCGATCGGCAAGAAGGGGAATGATCCGAGCGTAACGGTGCGACTGCCACCGGAACTGATGCGGTACGACCTGACGACCGCAGTTGACCCGGCCGAGGCCGTTCGAGCGTCACTAGACCTACTCGGGCTGACCGAGCGGACAATCACATGGCCGCTACTGTGCGGCACGCTCGCCCCGCTCACTGGCCCGGTGGATTTCGGCATGCACGTCACCGGCCGCACCGGTTCGTTCAAGTCGGAACTCATGAGCTTGTTCCAGTCGCACTACGGACCGACGATGGACGCTCGCCACCTGCCCGGCTCTTGGAGCAGCACCGCGAACGCTCTCGAAGCGCTGGCGTACTACGCGTGCAACGCGGCCTTCACGCTCGACGACTTCGTACCGACCGGCACCAGTTGGCAGCAACGAGCGTACCAGCAGAGCGCGGACAAGATCATCCGAGCGCAAGGCAACCAAGCCGGGCGAGCGCGACTGACCGACACCGCGAACCTACAGCAGACGATGTACCCCCGCGGTATCATCCTGTCCACGGGCGAGGACACGCCGGAAGGTCACAGCGTGCGAGCGCGGCTGCTAATCATGGAACTGGCCGCGGGCATGATCGAGGCCGAAGACCTGACGCACGCACAGCGCCAGCGGCCGAAGTTCTGCGGAACGGTCGCGTGGTTCGTGCAAACGCTCGCAGAAGAGCCGTTCGAGTGGAAGCCCCGCATGGAGCAGCTTCGCGCGGAACTGCGTTCGATCGGCCACAGCCGCACGCCGGGCATGTTGGGGCGACTGATCGCCACCGGCGAAGAGTTCCTACGCCGTGCCGCCGCGGCCGGGTTCATCACGACGGCTGACGCCGCCGCGTTCGCCGCGGAGTGCAAATCGAGCGTGATCGCGGCCGGAAACCGGCAAGCCGCGTTCCTCGAAGACGCGGACCCGGTAGACGTGTTTACGGCCGCAATCCGGCAGTGTCTCGCGGTCGGGAGCGGACACATTCGGAGCCTCAACGGTGGCGTGCCCGAAGTGCCGCTAGCGCTCGGATGGGTGAGCGAACGGGCGTTGGGCGAAATGGCGTCGTACAAGAGCCGCGGCCCGTGCATCGGTTGGGCCGACGTGCCGCAAGATCTGCTGTACCTCGATGTCACCGGCGGGTTCCCGGTGGTGAAGAAGGTGATGGGCGCGGACATGAGCCTGAGCAAACAAACGCTGTTCAAGCGGCTCAAGGAAGCCGGCCTGTTGATCCGAGTAGACGAGACGCGAGCGCGGAACACCGTCCGCGTGACGGCCGAGAATCACCCGCGGCAAGCACTGTGCTTGTCGCTAACCTCGACGCTTCAACTGGAGGACATGACCCGTGAGCGCAACAACCGAGCAGGCGACTACAGCGACGCCGGAGAATCCGACCAGTACGACGGAGACGAGTGGGAAGAGTGAACCGTTCTTCGAGGTGGCGAAGATCGGCGAGGAATGGCACTGGTGCCTGTGGAGCGCGAACAACAACCCACTGGCCCGTTCGTGTCGCGGATACGGAAGCGCCGACGAGTGCCTGAAGGCGATCCGCAACACTCACCGAAACTTCGCCGCGGCACAAGCGATCTGCCGGGTTCACGGGACTTGACAGAAAGTGTGCGGAACGGTAAAAGTGCCGTTGGTTTGGCTACAGCGATTCGCCCAGATGCCCGCGACGCTCGTTGTGTCGCGGGCATCGTCGTTTTCCGCACCGTCCAAACCGGCCAAGCCTACTCGCCGGCCTCGCGCCGCCGGAAGACTTTGGCGAACACGGCACCCATAGAGTTCACGCCAGTTTCGAGAACGAGAACGAGGTTGCGAGCTTGCGGTTCGGGAACGAAGTTCAAGGGCATGTTGAACCGGTACTGAAACGAGCCCTTGTAGGGATCGACGGGAGAGCCGGTTCCGAGGCTGATGAGCGGCGTCATGTTCGCGGCGAAGTTGACGATGGGCGTTCCGGCGCGTGCTTCGGCGACAGTGGCGGGACGACGATTGCACGCGTAGACTTCGATACCGATAGCCGCACCGGTTGAGAGGTCGCGATCCCTATCTTGGCTGTCGATGGAGAAAACCATCGCGTCGAGAATGTCACCGAGGCGCAAGGAAGAGGAGAAGTTGAAGAGAGTATCAACGCCCGCCTGTGTATCAATGGTAGCGATGGTTTGCGTAATGTCGGATAGCATACGGCACCAGAGGTAAAGGGCGAAGAGAAGGCCCGCGGAAAACGCTCCCGCGGGCAGGGTGTATTACACCAGACTGCTAGACCTTGATTCGCTCTTGGACGATGGCCCGCACGGCGTCGGCGGTTTCGGCCGCGGCGCGGAGTTGGAACCGGTTCGCACCCGCGGTGTCGAGCGCGAAGGTATCGTCGCCGGTCGGGTCGAAGTCGAGGAACGCGTAATTCTCGAAGTCGGTTTGAACGTCGCATACGCTTGTGGTTTCCTCGACGCCGACGCCCGCCGCGTTGACGGTGTGCTTGTGATCCGCCGCGAGGTTCGGCATGCGGCCCCAGAGCGCCGGGAGCGTGTGCAACACTTCCCAATCCGTGTTGGTGTAGCCCGCTTCCATGTTGTTCAGCAGCACGCGGACGCGGCCCCACGACGGCGCGGGCGACGCCCCGCCGAACGGCGTGGTGCCCCACAGCATGATGCCGCGAACGAGGTTCCCTTGTGGCAAATCCACGTCATTGTCGCCGGCGGCCCCGAAGGCTTGCGAAACCTCGACGCGCTTTTCGTACTCCTTCGGCTTCGCGGTCGGGAATTCCAGCGATTCCGCGCTGAAGCGCATCCCGTCATACCCGGTGTCGGCGATATCCCACTGAATGGACATCGTGAGTTCGCCGCGTTTGGTCGCGGGAAAACACGACGAGGGCGACCACGGGTAACGGCCGAACACGATGGGCAGCACGACGGCGCGGCGTTCGTCGTTCACGTTGTCCGCGTTCGCTTCCCACGGTTGCATGCCCCACCGGAAGAAGTTGAAGGCCGCGACATCCTCGCCCCGCATGCTGATGATGCTTTGCCCGTTCAACATGATGTTGAGGCGCTCAATCGAGCGGCACACGTTCATGTAGCGGGCATAGTTGGCGAGCGCGCCCGTGTCGTTGAGAGGCCGGAGCGTGAGGTACAGCACGCTCAGCGGGTTCACCGGCAGGTCGTACACTTCCACACCATCGGCACCGATGGCGCGCTCCGTGAGCGCGATTTGGTGAAGGAACTTGTTGAACACGTCAGAACCTCCGGCGGGGTGTCGGTGCTTCGGGTTGCTCCTGCTGTTGCACCGGTGCAGCGGGAGTGTTTTCAACAGCCGGCGGGGCAACGGGCGCGACCGGCGGGAGCGGATTTTTGCGCGGACGACCGGGCCGGCGCTTCTCAGGAACCGGCGCGGGCAACGCGGGAACGTCAGAGCCGAGCGCGGCGAAAGCGGCCTCGACAGCCGCGGCCTGATCCGCGGGCAGAGGCGCGTTGGCGACGGTCCCGACCAGTTCAACGCGACCCTTTCGGCCACGGAAAGGAAAAGCTTCCATGTCTGATAACTCCTTTGGCCGGTTTTCAGCGAAACTACTGTCCCAAATCGGCCGGGCGCGTGAGTTCGGACGCTCGCCGGCCCATTGGACACATTATGCAATGCTCTAACTCTCAATACAATACAGGTGAGAGGAAATAGTGTAACGCGCTGGGACGCTTGACGCAACAACCGCACCGGCCAAACCGGCCAAAAGCGCTTGGACGGTTTGGCCGGTTTGCTGAACGAGGATTTGAGGCAACGCACGGACGATCTAACGCACGCTCGCTAGACGCGAGCATGCGAAAGAACGTCCTTTTGTACGGGATTAACGGCCGAACGTAGCGAGGCCCCGAATCAGAATGAACCGCCGAGCGCGAATAAGAGCGTCAGAACGTCGCCCCCGCCCGCGCGGATGATCGTCAGAGCGCTCGCGCGTTGCCGTCCAGCGTCCAAACGAGCGCCGCACGGCCCGCGGCGGGCCG
>JALHNS010000380.1 GCA_022843445.1 Gemmata sp. | reverse complement strand
GCGGCGGTGCGGGGCGCGCCGCCGCGGTTCCGGCTGCCGGCGGTCACGGTGCTGATCCTGTTTCACTTCGGCGGTATCTTCCTCGCCACCACCACGCCGCCCGCGACCCCGTGGGTGACGGAGCAAGTGTTCACGCGCGTGTACAACCCGTACTTGCAGTTCCTTTATTTGCGGAACGCCTACCACTTCTATTCGCCCGAACCCGGCCCCGCGAGCCTCATGGCGTTCTGCCTGAAGACCGAAACCGGCACCGACGAGAAGGGCCAGAAGGTGTACACGACCAAGTGGGTGGTGACGCCGACGCGCCCCGGCGACGTGCGCGACCCGTTGGGCGTCACGTACTACCGGCGGCTGTCGCTCACGGAGCAAACGGCGCGGGCCTCGCCGGGCCTGCTCACCACCACGACCGCGGAGCGCGAGGAACTGGTGGAGCGGCGGCGGCAGCACATCGCCATCCCGCTGGCGACGGAGGAGCCGATCTCGCAGTACCGCCTGCCGCACCCGGAGATCGCGCGGTACGTGATCCCGTCGTACGCGTCGCACGTGGTGCTGCAGAACACGGCGGACAAGGACGAGGCCGCGCGCACCACGGTGAAGATGTACCGGCTCGAGCACGTGGTGATGCCGGCGGAGGCGTTCACGAACGCGCGGAACGAGCCGAACCCGATCACCGACCCGTACCACCCGGTGACGTACCGCCCGTTCTTCCTCGGCGAGTTCGACGCGCGGGGCACGCTGTTGGACCCGCAGGAGCCGATGCTGTACTGGCTGGTGCCGATCCGCGCGCGGCCGGGCGCGCCGAAGGACGCGGTGCCGTACACGGATTACATGTCGCTGCACGCGCTGGGCTTGGACGGGCACAAGCAGCCGGACGTGTTCGACGACCCGAAGGAGCGCGCCCGCGCCTTCGACTGGGCGCGGCTCCGCTAGCGCTCCGGGTTCCGAGGTCCGGACGTTCCCAGTGCTTGGAACGCGGCACTACCGGAACTCGGGCCTTCTGAAACTGAGAACGACCGATCCGGGGGTTGGTGATGAGCACGGACAGCACCGCGCCGCGCGCCGACGGGCGCACCATCTGGCAGCAGTGGGTGGCGTTCTGGTTCCCGGCCGCGGACCCGACCGCGCTGGGGTTCGTGCGCGTGTGTACGGGCCTGCTGGTGCTCTACATCCACCTCGCGTACACCGTGGACCTGCAACTGTTCTTCGGCAAGCACGGGTGGTACTCGACCGGGTACATCGACCGGGAGCGGCACGAGTACCCGTGGCAGGCGACCCCGTTCTGGGACTGGGACCCGAGTTCGGTGCTGACCGCGAAGGTGCCCGAGTTCCCGCACCGGCGCAAGGCGGTGATGGCGTTCATCCGCGCGCTACCAAAGGAGCGCGCGGACCGCGAGCGCGCGCTGGCACTGGTGAAGCGGGTGCTGAGCGCCGACCGCCCGGAGGCCGGCCCGGAGACGTTCCGCTGGGTGGCCCAGATGAGCGCGTCGAGCGAGTCGCGGGCGGTGTTCCTCGCCGCGCTGGTGGGCGAGAAGGGCGTGAAGACCGACGCGCAGAACGTCGAGTTGCTCCGCGCCGCGAACCTGACGCCGGCCGCGTACCTGCTGCTCCCGGACGCCGAGCGGAAGCAACTGGCCGAGGACGTGACCAAGTTCGTCGCCGTGCTCCCGCGCGAGGACAACGCGCAGCGGTACGTGCTCGACCACCTCGGCATGCTGAACGCGGACCTGCGCCGCGCGCTCTACGAGTTCCTCGTGAACCTGCCGGACAAACCCGAGGACCGCAAGGAGAAACTGGACTACCTCGAGTACTGGAACAGCGACCGCGACAAGACGCTGCGCACCGGGCACCAGATCTTCAGCGTCTGGTTCCACGTGTCCGACCCGACGCAGATGGCGCTGATCCACGGCGGCGTGCTGCTGGCGATCGTGCTGTTCACGCTGGGGCTGTTCACCCGCGTGATGTCGGTGGTCGTGTGGGTGAGCGTGGTGGGCTACATCCACCGCACGCAGCAGGTGCTGTTCGGTATGGACACCATGATGAACATTCTGCTCTTGTACCTGATGGTCGGGAACAGCGGCGCGGCGCTGTCGCTGGACCGGCTCATCGCGCGGTACCGGGCGGCGCGCGCGAGCCTCGCGCGGCACGGGTTCATCGACGCGCCGACCCGCGCGTTCCTCGCGGCCCCGCCGCCGAGCACCACCGCCGGGTTCGGGCTGCGGCTCGTTCAGGTCCACTTCTGCATCATCTACGCGTCCGCGGGCCTCTCGAAACTCAAGGGCAACGCGTGGTGGAACGGGCTGGCGTTCTGGGACGTGGTCGCGAACCCGGAGTTCACGCTCCTGAAGTACGGCTGGTACGAGAGCGCGCTGCGGGCCGTCGCGTCGGTGAAGCCGGTGTTCTACTTCATGTGCACGCTCAGCGTGTGGGGCACGCTGTTCATCGAGATCGCCGGGCCGTTCCTCCTCTGGACCCGCTGGCGCTTGGCGATCGTGTTCCTCGCCACGCTGATGCACGCGATCATCGGCGTGCTGATGGGGCTGAACGTGTTCGAGTTGCTGATGATGGTGATGCTGGTGGCGTTCCTGAAGGACGGCGTGATCCGCGACCGGTTCCGCGGCGGCGCGGACCTGCCGAAGGTGGAGTTCGCGTTCGATCCGGCGCGCCCGGAACAGCAGCGCGCTGCGGCGCTGGCGACCGCCGCCGACACCGACGGCCAGTTGGAACTGAAGCCGGAACCGGGCCTCGCCGCGCCGGTGGTAACGCCGCCGAGCGGCGAGAAGCTGAGCGGGCCGGACGGGACGCGCGCGCTGTTCCGGCACCTGCGGTTCTTGGGCCTGCTTCCGTTCCTGTTACCGCTGAAGGGCTTCCTGACGAAGCGGCTGTTCCCGGCGCGCCCGGCCGCGTGATAAACTGACGGTGGAGGTGCCCCAACGCGCTTCACACCGAGCGCCGCGCGGATTACGAGCTGAAGAACCCGCGGTCCGAGCAATTGACCCAAGCCGAAGCCGCGGTTCTTCCCCGCCGTGGCCGCGTTCGATCTGATCGGCACCGTGCGCGCGGACCGCACGCGGCGGGGCGAAATCGCGTCCGCGGTTCTCGCGTAGGTCACCACTTCGCAGACGCCCGCGCCTTCGGCGCAAGGTGCGGAGTTAGCCCGTCGGTGCGTTTCGCTCAAGCCGCGCAACCCGCGCGGTCGATTCCTTAGACGTGGCGCGGTTCGCCCCCGCGCTGGCCCGCAAGGAGGTCGGCCCCGTGCGCACCGCACATACCGTCGCCGCCGTCGCGCTGGCGCTCGGCATCGCGCTCGCGGTCGCCCCAGCCGAGCGCCCCGCCCGCGCCCAAGACCCGTTCGGCGGCCTCAAGCCCACCTACTGGCCGCAGCGCGCGTTCGGCATCCCGCTGGATCGCGCGACATTCAACGCGCTCAACCCTAAACCCACGCACCTCCAGCTCTACTATTCGCAGAACCGCGGCGCGTTCCAGAAGGGGAACAAGGTCGCCGTGAACGCGCTTCAGCCCATCGCCGATGGCAAAGAAGGGTTCCTGTTCGACGCCCCGCGCGACGGCGACTACGAGTTCGCGGTGCAACTGGTCTACGGCGACGGCACCGTTTCTCCGAAGGAGAACCAACTCGCGGGCGAAGTGCGCGCGATCATCGACACCGTGCCGCCGCGGGTGCAGATCGCGGCCGTCGGCAACGGCGTGGAATGGGCCGCCAGCGACGACAACCTCGACGCAACCAAGATTCGCCTCGAGTGCAAGTGGCCCACGAGCGCCGATTGGACCGTGGTGCCGGACCGGGCGTTCCGACCGAGCGACAGCTACGCGTGGCGGATGCCGCCGGGCAAAACGCTGGAGGTGCGCGTGAAGGCGCGCGACCTCGCGGGCAACGACGGCGTGTCGCCGGTGGTGCGCGTGCCGGGCGACGCGGGCGCGACCGTGGGGCTGCCGAAGGGCGGCTTGGGGAGCGGCGCGTTCGGCTCGCCCGGCCTGCCGCAGCCGCGCATCGACTACGTGAAAGACCTCGACTTCCACGTCGATTACACCGTGCAGAAGATGGGCCGCAGCGGGGTGCAGGCGGCGCACCTGTTCGTGCTGAAGGAACAGGGCGGTTGGGAACTGGTGAAGCGGCACCCGGTGAAGCTCGCCCCGGACGACAAGAGCCACGCGCTTTCCCTGCCGTACAAGGCCGAGCGCGAGGGCACGTTCGGCTTTTACGTGATCCCGGAGAGCGGGGCGGGCAAGCGCGCCGACGACCCGAAACGCGACGACCCGCCGATGGTGCTGGTGGTGGTCGATACGACCAAACCGCGGGTGCAACTGACCGGCGTGCAGGTGAAGCCGGGCGGGGTGAAGGGGCCGCTGGTGGAGTTCACGTGGGAGGCGAGCGACCCGAACCTGATGCCGCAACCGGTGAAGCTCGAGTGGTCGCTGGACAAGAGCGCCGCGGTGTGGAGCGAGGTGAAGTACAAGCTCGACAACAACCTGACGAACACGAGCGGCCGGTACGCGTGGGAGGTGCCGGACGAGAAGGTGTGGCGGTTCTGGGTGCGGATCAGCGCGATCGACAAGGCCGGCAACACCGGCGAGCACGTGTGGCCGCAAGAAGTGCTGGTGGACTTGGAGAAGCCGTCCGCGACGATCGACCGCGTCCGCGGCGGCCCCCCACCGGAGAAGCTCCCGTAGTGCACGAACGCACGAACGCAATTTACCAATACGAAGCTCCGAACGTGGTGTACACTTACGCGCGTTCGGGAGCGAACTGAGGTTGGCAAACGCCCGCGAATCGTTCACAGTTCCGCCCTTCTGCTCCGCGAACGGGAGGGCCGAGAGTGCCACGCAAGCCGAAACGTGCAAGTGCGCTCGAATGGACCGTGTCACAACGGGAGCGCCGCGCGCAGGTCGAAGCTGGTGAAACGGTCGTTGCGAACATGCGGTCGGACGACGCGCTCATCGCGTGGGCGAAGGCCGAAGGGTTGTACGTTCGCATCGACCGCCGGACACGGTGGGGCAACCCGTTCGTTCTCGGCACCGCCGGGGACCGCGCCGCCGTGATCGCTCGGTTCGCGGAACACATCAAGAAGCAGCCCGATTTGCTCGACCAACTGTCGGACCTGCGCGGTAAGGTACTCGGGTGTTGGTGCCACCCGGAACCGTGCCACGGGTGCGTGCTCATCGAACTCGCAAAGGAGTCGCCCGGTGAACACTTTGCATGTGGAAGACTTCGTCGTGCTCGGTCGGACGGTGCCGGAGGAATCGAAGAAGTACGGTAAGCGCGTGTGCATGGCCGGCTACTCGGCCGAATGCAACCAGTTCTTGCGCGTGTACCCGCTGATGGTGCCCGTCGGCGGAGATAAAGAGGCGAACGGCTTTCGTGCGCGCTTTTGTTACACTCTGGACTTGAAGCGGAATCCACAAGATTCCCGCACCGAGTCGTGGCGAGTTTTCGACGAGCGTCATCCCACTTCGACGCCGTGGCAAACCGCGGAAGAATTGAAGAAGGCGGTCGTTCTCGACTGGCTCAAGAAACGCGCAGTCCCCTCGATTCGGTGTCTGGATGACTGCAAACTCTCGCTCGGTGTTGTGTGGGTGAAGGCGGCCGATTGGAAAGGGTTTGCAATTCCGCGAAATGCACCAGACCCACCACCGGAACACGCTTCGCTCTTCGACGATTTAGATGACCAAGCAACGGTTCACGCACCAACTTTCGATCCCACGAAGGTCAAATTCGCTCCATATATCCACTTCCAAGACAACGACGGAGAGCACCGCCTCCAAGTACGCGAGTGGGGTGCCTTCATGCTGTTGGGCCAAGCGAAGTACGCGGATAAACCAGAAATGCTGTGGAAAGCGCCTGCATACGTTGAGGGGCGCGACATTGTGCTTGTGGTGGGCAACATGAACAACCGCCGAAACAACTGGCTCATCATCAAGACGTTTCAACCCGACGAGCCGAAGAAAGGCCCGACGCTATTCGATGATGTGGCCGATGACGACACACCGCCACCGGCTCCGAAGAAGAAGGCAAAGAAGTGACGGTCACAAATCGCAGCGGTACTGCGCGCCGTACTGGCGCTCGCTGCCCACCGTTTGCACGCGCACCAGCCGCAGCAGGATCGCGCTGCCCGCGGTCGCGGCCACGTTCGGGAACACCGCGTACACGTACTTCGTGGTTAGGGCGTGCGCCACGCTGAACCCGATGCCGCCCAGCGACACGTCGCGGCACCGCGCGGGGATCGCGTCGTCGATGCTCCCGTCGCTGTGGACCGGGTACAGCGCCAGCGCCAGCCCGCACGCCACCCGCGGGTTGCGGCGGCGGTCTTGCACGTTGCCCAGTTGCGCCCGCACGTCGGCGAGCATCTTCGGCAGGTGGTCCTGCGCCTCGCGCGCGCTCTTCGCGTCCGGGGTGCCGAACGTGCGGCCCAGCGCCGACACCTCGCCCACCGACTTGTTCGCGGTCGGCAGCAGCACCGTCACCTCGAGGCCGAACTTCTTGCCGCCGAAGAACCCGCCACCGCCGGTGGTGCGGCGCAGCACCAAGTGCGCCGCGTCCGGTTGCTCGATGCCCACGCCCCACGACTCGCGCAGTACCGCGAGCTTCAGCGGCACCACGGTCGCCGGCACCGTGCTGGGGAACTGGCACACCCACGTGCCGTCCTTGAGCCGGCCCACCTCGCCCGGTATGTGCGGCACGAGGCCCCCGCCGGCCGCGGCGTCCAGCGCCGCCACCGCGAACGACTGCGGGTCGATCGCGGTGCCGCTGCTCGCCATCCCGATGAGCGCCGCCACCGGCACCACCGAGCGCACCGCGTCGAGCACCACGCGCTCGGCGCACTCTTCGGCCATCGGCGGCGGCGTTTCCGCGCTCATCGGGGCCGGGGTGACGATCGGGTTCGCCGGGTACCGGCCGCCGGGCCGCGCGCCGGGCGCG